>CAIRYQ010000121.1 GCA_903882875.1 uncultured Spartobacteria bacterium
CGCTCTCTCGCCGACCTGCGCTCCAAGCTCATGCGCTACATCCGCCAATACAATAAAACGGCAACCCCAATCAAATGGACTTACTCCAATCCCAAACAAAGAATCAAACCGTAGCTGATTCATGTGTTACGTTGCACTAGGGACGCTTCCTCGACAAGTTTGCCGCACGCGTGGACGAAATCATCCAACGTCTTGCACAGAAAGCCGGTGTTCCCGTGGATAATCTGATTCTTGTTGCCTCCGCGGGCCGTCGTGATCACCGGGCAGCCGGACATCAGCGCCTCCGCGGACGAACGCGCCCAAGGCTCCTCGCGCTTCCAGCTAAGAAAGAAGACAAACACATCAATGCCGGCCAGAAAGTCACCGACCGGCATAGAAAATTCCTTTCGGAATACGACATTGCCATCGCGGATTTTTACGCGCAGCGAACCCGGCATCCCCATGAAATCCCACAGGATCCGGTTCCCGAAGCGTTCATTCATACGATGGATGAGATCAGGAAACTGGTCATTCCATTTCGACGACGCGGGCAATGAGTGCATCCCGAACCGCAGCCGATCGGAGGACGACTTTGCAACGGCAATCCTCGGATGGATCGGGCTTTCAAGCTGGAGCCTCGGATAGTGCCTCACCGCCTCATAACGCCCCTGCTTGCCTATCTCATCGAAGAACTTTGAATTTGCCGTGATGATCCGGATGTCACGGATATGCCGCTGGAGCGCCGGCAGGACGATTGACGGGCTTACGATGAAGTTAAAGAGAAAGGTCATCTGCCGGATTCGGGACAGATTCACTTTGTAAGAATGGCGCGGCGATTCACCCAGCCAGTAAGCCTCCGTCGTGAAGAGCCGGCTGTCGCTGTTGATGACCAGCACGTGATCCACGGAATAGAGTGCATCGGTATCCGGTGTGGTAAAGATTCCCTCCCGTACTTCGACCAACGGATCTATTGCGCCCCTTAGTTTTGCAGGGATGGATTTCTCAGCCATGAGCACGCCCTGACAGCCGGGGACATGCGACAGGGCATTTGCCATCTCCACAGCCCGGAACTCACTGCCTCCGGCCATGTCCATCTTGGTGAAGATACCAATGCGCCTCATTTGACGTTCAATTTTCAGGCAAGGTTCCGCACGGGGAAGTTCAGGCAGGAGGCTGGTGGTTCCACGCCGAGTTCTGTGACATCCGCGCTCCGATCGTGCGAGCAAAAATGAAACCGCGCGGCAACACGAGGCCGTGAGACCGCGGGCCTGAAGATTGCTTTTGCGTTAGGTGACAAGACTGAGAGTTGCCGGGAAGCCGTTCGCTCCTTCGCTTTCACACTCGGCACCCCATCCTGAAAATCACCCCGTGACGCGCCTTTTCACGATTCCAAACCTCACGCGCCGCGTTTTCGCGCTGCTGTGCATCGCCGCGGCGTTCCTCACGGGCGCGGCGTGGGCGCAGACGGATCGCGTGCGGCATCCGGGAAGCATCCGCGAAGTGCCTGCAACGCCGGGTGCGACCATCGCGCGGACAACGCTAACATCGGCGGAGTCGGATGCGGTGATGGATTTCGAAGTCGCGCTGAAGATGCGGAACTTTTCCGAATTGCAGGGCCGTATGGCACGCGGCCACCTGATCGGACGGGCCGAGATGGATGAGAGACATCACCCGCTCGCGGCGGATTACCAGATGGTGCTCGCGTGGCTGAAAAGCGAGGGCTTCACGATCACACGCGAGGATCCGAGCCGGATCGCCATTTTTGCAAGTGGCAAGGTGGGGCACGTCGCGCGGGTGTTTCAAACCACGTTTGCGCGAGTGAATTTTCGCGGGAAGGAGCACAGTTCGGCGGTCACCGCGCCGCTGCTGCCGGCCGGGATTTCCGACGCGGTGCTGGGCGTGAACGGGCTGCAGCCGCACCTCGCGCCGCAGAAGCATTCGCGCAAGATGGACGCCAAACCGTTCTCGACGACCGGTAACGGCCCGCCCTTTCTCCCCTCGCAAATCATGACCGCCTACAATGCGGCGGGCGTGACTGCGAACGGCGCGGGGCAGACCATCGGCATCGTCATAGACACCTTCCCGCTGAGCAGCGACCTCACCGCATTCTGGACTGCCTGCGGTGTGAGCCAGTCGCTTTCCAACATCCAGAAAGTCCAAGTCGTGAGCGGGACGCTGCCCGCGGTGGACGCAGAGACCACGCTGGACACGGAATGGAGCAGCTCGATCGCGCCGGGCGCAAATGTGAGGATCTATGCGACATTGGATCTGTCGTCCGTGCATCTCGACGCGGCTTACTCGCAGATTTACAGCGAGGTCTCCGGCACGTCTCCGAGCCAGCCGACGTTGCACCAGATTTCGATGAGCTATGGCGGCGTGGAGTATTACTCTTCCACGACCCAGATGCAGACCGACGAGCAGTACTTCGCCAGCATTTCGGCTGCCGGCGTCACCGTTTTTGCATCCTCGGGTGATGGAGGATCGAACCCCAATCCCACCACCGGCCAGAGCGGCGGCAGCGTCGCGAGCCCGGAAAATCCCGCATCCTCATTCAGCGTGACGGCAGTGGGCGGCACGAGCATCACGGTCAACGCGACCACGGGCGCGGAAACCGCCGAGACGGTGTGGTCCGGCAGCGGCGGCGGTGTGAGCACGGTCTTCACCCGCCCGACCTGGCAGACGGGCACGGGCATGCCGACCGGCACGACGCGCGTGGTGCCGGACGTGGCGGCTCCCGCGGATCCAAACACGGGCGCGCTGGTGATTTTGAACGGCGCGAACACACAATACGGCGGCACAAGCTGGAGTTCGCCGACGTGGGCTGGACTTTGCGCAATCATCAACCAGACACGCGCGGCGAATGGCCTGCCGCCGCTCGGACTGCTCGGGCCGAAAATTTATCCGCTGCTCGGCACGGGTGCGTTTCGCGACATCACGAGCGGCAGCAACGGAGCTTACAGCGCCACCGCCGGCTACGATCTTTGCACCGGCATCGGCGTGCCAAATGTCGCGGCGCTCGTGCAGGCGCTCAGCGGGCCGCCGCTCGTCACGACACAGCCCGCGAGCCAGCTCCCGGCCAACGGTCAGTCCGCCGTATTTTCCATCACGGCGGGAGGCGTCGCGCCTTTTGCCTACCAATGGCAGCGCCTGCCAGCCGGGAGCTCGACGTGGGGCAATCTCACGGACAACGGCACCTACACCGGCTCGTCCACGGCGAGCATCACGGTGGCCAGCACGACCACGGCGATGAGCGGTGATCAATTCCGCTGCGTGGTGACGAATGCGTTTGGCAGCGCCACATCGAACTCCGCGTCGCTGCTCGTCGGCGTGCAGTCTGCGCCGCTCGTGGTGGGACCGTTCGCCGGAGTCGCGGGCACCGCGGGCAGTACAAATGGCACCGGCACGGGCGCGCTCTTCAACACACCCGGCGGGATCGCGCTGGATGCGAGCGGCAACATTTTCGTCGCGGACACCGGCAACCAGACGATTCGCAAAGTCACGCCCACGGGAGCCGTGATCCTTTACGCGGGCACCGCGGGATCGGCGGCCAGTTCGAACACGGGAAATGGAACTTTCAACTCGCCCTCGAATGTCGCGGTGGACGCCTCGGGCAATGTCTATGTCGCCGATGCCGGAAACCAGCTCATCCGTAAAATCACGCCCGCAAAAATCGTGAGCACGCTCGCGGGCCGATCGGGGCGCGCGGGCAGCTCAAATGGCACCGGAAGCGGCGCGCGGTTCAATTCGCCACAGGGCGTCGCCGTGGACTCCGCGGGCAACGTCTATGTTGCCGATGCGGGCAACAACATGATCCGCAAAGTCACCCCGGCCGGTGCCGTCACTACGTTCGCCGGAAGCACGACGAGCGGCAGAGCGGATGGCACCGGCACAACTGCGCGGTTCAGCTATCCGGTGGATGTCGCCGTGGATGCCACGGGCAATGTCTATGTCGCTGACACACACAACAACACCATCCGCAAAATCACATCGGCTGGCGTCGTGACGACCATCGCGGGCACCGCGGGTGTCGCAGGCAGCAGCGACGGCCTCAGCACCAGCGCGACTTTCAAATCTCCCAGCGGCGTGCGCCTCGACGCCGCGGGCAATCTCTACATCGCCGATTGGGGCAACCAGACCATCCGCCTGCTCACGCCCTCGGGAATCGTGACGACCATCGCAGGCACCGCAGGCACCATCGGCAGCGCGAACGGCATCGGCCCCGCCGCGCTTTTCAACTACCCGTCCAACGCCGCGCCCGACGCAAACGGCAACGTGTACCTCATTGACACGAGCAACGACACGCTCCGACTCGGCACCTTCGCCACGGCGCCCGCAATCCAGTTCCAGCCGATCAGCCTGAGCATCGCCTCAGGGCTGAATGCCACATTCACTTTCAGCGCGAGCGGGAATCCTGCGCCGACCTACCAATGGCAGCGACTGCCCACGGGCAGCTCGACATGGGCGAACCTCACGGACGGCGGCACCTATTCCGGCAGCACGACCGGCACGCTCACGATCACGGGCGCAGGCATCGGGATGAATGGCGATCAGTTTCGCTGCGTTGCCAGCAACGTCATAGGCAGCGCGACCTCCGCCGCGCAAACGCTCGTGGTGGGCATCCCGCCGCTCATCCTCGGCCCGAAAATGGCGACCTTCATGCTGGGCCAGCCGGGCACTTTCACATTCGCATCGAGCGGCACGCCTGCGCCCACATTCGGCATCACCGGCCTGCCTTCGTGGGCCAGCTTCAACGCGGCGACCGGTGCGCTCACGGGCACGCCGCCAAACGGAATTGGCGCACCATTTTCGATCACCGTCACCGCGGGCAACGGCTTCGGGTCTGCCGCCTCACAGCAGTTCACCCTCGCCGTACAAAGCACCTTCGCGCTCTGGCAAAATGTCTGGTTCGGCGCGAATGCGGCGACCTCATCAAGCGCAGCAAGCACGGCATCAGCAGCGGGCGACGGCATTTCCAACCTGATCAAATACGCCCTCGGTGCGAACCCGCTCGTCCCTTCCGCGCAGCCGCTCCCCGTCGCAGCACTCGCAATCAATCCGAACGACAATCTGCCGCACCTCACTCTCACCGTCGCACTCGACGCGAGCGCCACCGGCATCACCGTGAGCCCGCAAGTCTCATCCGATCTAGCGAGCTGGCAGAGTGGCACAGGCTTCACGGAGACCGCCAGCGACAGCACGGCGAATGGAATCCGCACGTTCGTCTTCCGGGACACGACGCCCGCCAGCCCAGGCACGCCGCAGCGGTTCATCCGGCTCGAAGTCACCATGCCGTGACGCGCCGACGATCCGTGCGACGGCCACTACAGGCTCTTCAAAAAAGCGACGATGTCCGCGATGCCCTGCGCGTTGAGGCCGAGCTGCGACGGCTCATACATCAGCGACTTCTCCATTTTCGTCACCGAGGCGATGCGCTTGCGCGGCACGGTCTGCACAAGGCCGCCCATGCACTTGATGATGAGCGGATCGCCGCTGCTGAGCACCATGCCGGTGATGGTGAGTCCGTCCTTCGTCCTCACCTCGCTGCCCTCGAAGCCGTGCGAAATCGTGGCGCTCGGCTCGGCGATGGCCTGCACGATGATCTCGGTCGTCTGCTGTTTGCCAAACGTGCTGAGGTCGGGGCCAAACTCGACGCCGTTCGCGCCGACGCGGTGGCAGGTGTAGCACACGGCGATCGCATTTTTTCCATTCTTCGCATCGCCCCTGAGCTTCGCGATCTCGGCGAATGGCGGGAGCTTCGGCGCGTCCTTCGGCACGGGCGGCATCTCGACGGCGACGAGCTTCACCTTGTCGGGATCGTACAGGCCGAGCGCCTTCATTCCGCCGTCCACATCGAACGGTTTCCAATCGTTGCCCTTGCGATTCAGCAGCCACCATTTTGCGAGATCCTTCATCGGGAAATTCTTCGCGTGCGCGACCTCCAGCATCGCCCCCGCCGCCTCGCGCGTGGGGACAAATGCGAGCGCGGTGAGCATGAGATTGCGTTGCTCTTCACTCAATTTCGGCGAAAGGATGCGCGTCTTGAAATCATCCACCGCAGCGGCGGGATGCAGCCTCCACGCGAGCCATGCGAACGCATCGCTCCACGCCTCCGCACTGCCGCCCCTCGCTCGGGAAATCGCGGCGTACACCTCCGGTTCGTGCCCCGTGCAGCCGAGACCGAATGCTTCGAGATACGCACGATCCTTGCCGTCGAATTCCTTCGCGAGAGTCATCAAGACATTCAGATACGGGTCAAACGGAACCCTGTTTTGCACCGTCCATTGATCCCTGACCGACGCCGCCGACACATCACGCAATGACAGCGCGATCTCGCGTCGCACAGCGGCGGATTTGTCACCCGCCATTTTCGTGGCCATTGAAAGGACATCGCAATTCGCCGTTCGCAGCGCGCGGAATGCGACGCGGCGCATCGTGTCATCCTTCGATTCGAGCAACGCCGTGACTTTTGCGATGCCTGCATCCCCCATCTGCGCGAGCAGCCACACGGCGCGCGCGGCGATGTAGGGGTTCTTGTCTTCGAGCAGTGCGGCGACGGCGGGCATGGCTTTCGCACCCTGCGCCTTCAGCCGCGTGAAGCCACTGTTGCGGACATTCACCGCTGGACTTTTCAGCGCGGCGATCTGGCCCTCGGTCGTCGCGAGGTCGAACTTCGGAATCACCGGGCGGAAACCTTTCGGCGCGATGCGGTAGATCGATCCAGTGTAGCGATCATCGCGCGTGCCGTGTCCGCCCACGCCGGGATCGAACCAATCCGCGACGTAAATCGCGCCATCGGGCCCGACGCACACGTCGCTCGGGCGGAACAGCGTCTTGAGTTCGCCTGTCGCCTTTCCGCCGAGGAAGTCGGAGCCCGCCCATTCCTTCTCCTTGTTCGACGTCATGAAATCGAACCGCTCCAGCTTGAAGCCCGCGCCGTCCGGTTTCGGAAAATATCCGAAGATCACATTTTTCCCCGCTTCGCACGCGAGCAGCAGGCCGTTCCATTTTTCACCGAGCGCGCCATTTTCGTAAAACGCAACGCCCGTCGGCGAACCGCCGCCGTACACGTCGCCCGCGGGCATCGTGCCGGGATCTTCCTGCCGCCACTCGGCGATCGGCGTCGTCTGGCCGGGCCGTTTGTCAGCACCCCACGAGCGTTGGCCGTCGGCGCTTGCGAAGCCCGCGTTGCCGCCCTCGATGAGCGGCGTGACACGGCACGCCGGCGGATCGTCGTTGTCGCTCTGGAAGATGTCGCCGAACGAAGTGACCGTCTGCTCGTAGCTGTTCCGATAATTGTACCCCATGATTTTCACATCCGTGCCGTCGGGATTCATGCGCGCGGTGAATCCGCCGATCCACACGTTGCCGTCGTCGCTCTTCAGGCCCGCGACCGCGCCGGGATCCACGGCCGTCTTCGACGCCGTGTATGGGCTGCCCATGCGGAATGTCTTCCCCGACTTGTCCGTGAACTGCGCGCCGGTGTTGCCCTGGTTGAAATACCAAAGCCCGTCCGGCCCCGCGGTGAGACTGTGCAGGCTGTGGTCGTGCTGGCGGCCATTGAATCCCGTGAGCAGCACTTCGCGCTTGTCCACCGCGGGATCGAATTTCCCGTCGCGGTTCACATCGGTGTAAACGATCAGGTCCGGCGGCTGCGAGACGATCACCTTGTCATCCAGCACCGCGACGCCGAGCGGCGCTTCGAGATTCGTGTCCTGCACAAAGACGGTGCTCTTGTCGGCTTTGCCGGAGCCCGTCGTGTCTTCGAGAACGACAATGCGATCGCCTTCGGGTCGGCGGCCTTTTTTCCCGCGGTAGTTCACGCCTTCGGCCACATAGAGTCGGCCCTGCGCGTCGAAGTCCATGTTCGTCGGATTGAAAAGCAGCGGCGAAGTTGCCCACAGCGTGACTTCAAATCCCTCCGGCACCGTGAACATCTCCGGCGGCACAAACGTCGGCCCTTCGGTGAGGCCCGGCTTCGCAGCCCTCGCGCCTCCGCCCGTGCTCGCCGCTGCCGGCGGTGCCGGCGGTGCCGTGGTGAAGACGCGGAAGCGCACATCCGCATCACTCGGCCGTCCATTGCGCACCATGCCGCCGTCATCAATCGCCACCTTCGCCGTGAACCGCTCCACGCCTGCGGGCAGATCGAATGCGATCACCGACGGCGCGTGCGTGCCGATGGCATTCGCATACGATTTTTTCTCCACGAGCAACGGCCCGCCCATCGCAGATTTTCCGACGCTCACCCTGCCCGATCCGGCGGATGCCGATTTCCATTTCAGCGTCGTGATATCCTTCGTGGTGCCGTCGGCGAAGATGAGCTTCGGCTCGAGCCAGTCGGCCCAGTCGCAACTCTTCGAGCCTTCGTCGGACACGACGAGCCAGAGTTCCTTCGCGCCCTTCAGCGGCGCATCCACATCGAGGATGCGCGGCGACGATCTGCTCGTCATCACTGCCGTTTCAAAGACGGGCTTCACTGCGGCTGCTGAGACCGCGCTCGAAGTCGGCGCAGCGGGCGCTGAAGCCGAGGGCTTCGCCGGGCCGTGCGCCTCGTCGAGCATCGCGTCCAGTTCCGCCTTCGTCGGCGTCTTCGATGGCACGCCCTGCGCGGGAATTTCCAGGCCCGCAATCCACGCGACGCCATTCAGCATCGTCGTGCGGAAACTGTCGTCGGCGATGTTTGAAAAATTGTGGAAGCCCGTGAAACCGAAGCCGCGCCCGCCGTTCGCACGCTCAAACGCCCACGCGAGATGCTGCGGCTCGCCGGCTTGCACGGCCTTCAGCGCGTCCGCGTTTCCGCCGTGCGAGCCCGGCTTGTCGCCGTCCTTGAAATGCACCGTGTTCACCGGCGCGATTGCGGAGAGGATCGGCGTCACGCCTTTCATCCCCTGCGTGAAACGCATGTGGTAGTACCACTCGTCCTTGATCGTGAAAGGCTTCACGCCATTCGCGACCGGATGCTTGCCGATGATCTTCACTTCGGCGTCCCACGTCGGGTTCACCGACCAGAACGTCTCGAAATATCCGCCCATCCAGTTCAGAAAATTGTCGCCCTGCTCGCCCTTGTTCACCTCCACGCCGTAGTGGATTGCGCCGAAGCCCGCGCCACGCGCGGCGGCGGCCTTGATGTTCGGATCGTTCGCCGCCTTGCCCGCGTGGTTCAGCAGCACGACGATCGCATCCGCCTTCGTCAAATCCTTCGGCCATTGGTTTTCGGGATACACGACTGCGTGGGCATTCGGAAATTCCGCATTGATTCGCCGCGCGAGATACGTCGCACCGGCAAGAAATTCATGGTTGCCGCGCCCGCCGTGCGTGCCGCTCGCAGCGATGAAGACGATCCGCCGCGTGCCCGCTGGCGCTGCATTCTGCGCAGAGTAGTCGAACACGTCGCGGTCCGCGGCGCAAAGTCGTGCGCAGAGGAGCGCGAGACAGGCGAGGCGGGTCAGGAAAGAAAGGAATGCAGTCGTGGTGCGCACAGTCATGGGTTTGTTGAAAAAATAAACTTGGAGGAGGAGCAATCCGCGGAACGAGGAAAACGTGGAAAAGAATCGCGGCCTGCCGCGGCCGCGGCCGATTCATTGTCTTGTCACACCCGCAGGCTTTCGTACGAATGGCCCGACCCGACCCACGATGGTTTTCAGCTCGCCATTTTTCCTTTTTCTTTTCCTGCCAATCGTCCTGACGATCTACCCGCTGCTGCGAGGCGTCGCGCTTCGGAATCTTTTCCTGCTCGTCGTGAGCCTGATTTTTTACGGCTGGGGCGAAGTCGGCTTTCTTTTCCTGCTCCTCGGCTCGACCATCGCGAACTGGTTCCTCGGCCTGCGCGTGGATCGCGAACAGGATCCCGCGAAACGCAAACGCGCCGTCACGCTCGCCATCGTGCTGAACATCGGGCTGCTCGTGTTTTTCAAATACACGGGCCCCGCGATTGCCGGGATCAATTCGCTCCTCGGAGGGCCGCTCGCCTCGCTGCACCTGCCGCAGATTCCCGTCGGTGACATCCGGCTGCCGATCGGCATCTCATTTTTCACGTTCCACGCGCTCTCATACGTCATGGACATCTACCGGCGGAAATCTTCCGCGGCGCAAAATCCGGCGGACACGGCGCTCTACATTTTCTTTTTCCCGCAGCTCGTCGCGGGGCCGATCCTGCGCTGGAGCGCCATCGCACCGCAGCTCCTGAAGCGCGCCGTCACGCGCGGAGGATTCGCCGAGGGCATCCGCAGATTTGCGGGCGGGCTGGCGAAAAAAGTGATCATTGCAAATGCGGTCGCGCTGCCCGCGGACCAGATTTTCAAACTGCCCGACAGCGAACTCACGCCCGTCCTCGCGTGGTTCGCCACCCTCTGCTACACGGTGCAAATCTATTTCGATTTTTCCGGCTACTCGGACATGGCCGTAGGCCTCGGAAAAATGTTCGGCTTCACGTTCATCGAAAATTTCGATCATCCGTATGTCTCGCAGTCGGTGAAGGAATTCTGGCGGCGCTGGCACATCTCGCTGTCGAGCTGGTTCCGCGACTACCTCTACATTCCGCTCGGCGGGAACCGCTGCTCCGAACGGCGGAACATGCTGAATCTCGTCATCGTGTTTTTCCTCTGCGGGCTGTGGCATGGCGCGAGTTGGACGTTCGTCGTGTGGGGCCTCTACCACGGCGCGTTCCTCGTGCTGGAGCGGACGCGCTTCGGCTCGCTCGTGGAAAAAATGCCGCGCATTTTCCGCCACGGCTACGCACTCCTCGCGGTGCTGGTCGGCTGGGTGCTCTTCCGCGCGACGTCGTTCCCGCAAGCGCTCGCATTTCTCTCAAACATGATCGGTGTCGCCACGCCCGGCGCGGTCACGCAGCCGCTCTCACGCTACGTCACGCACGAGTCCGTCTTCGCGCTGGTCGCCGGCGCGATCTTTGCGACGCCCGTGATCGCGTGGCTGAAGTCCACGCTTTCCCGCGCCGCGAACCGCCTGCCGCAGCGCGCATGCTCCGCGCTCACCGCGACCGGCATGACGCTCGAGGCCGTGATCACGATCGGCCTTCTGCTCATCTCGTCGGCATGGCTCGCGGGCAGCACGTACAATCCGTTCATCTATTTCCGGTTCTGACGCCGTGACGCTTTTTCCCAGCGCAGAAATCCTCAGACGCCGCGCGGACATCGGCCTCATCGCCGTCTTCTTCATCCTCGTCTGGCTGCCGTGTGCGGACACATTCTTGCATCTCGATCGCGCCGCCGCGACGCAGGAAAACCGGCTGCCGGCGACATTCCCGAAATTCCATCCATCGCTCGCGGGAATCGGAAAATTTCTCGCCGGCACCGAGGCCTACTTCGCCGATCACTTCGGCTTCCGCCGCCAACTCGTGCGCTGGCAGCAGCGCTGGCAGTGGAAAATTTTTCGCGACGCGCAAGGCGGTGGCAATGCCCGCAGCGTCCTCGCGGGCAAGGGCGACTGGCTGTTCTTCGCCGAGCCGCGCACCGTGAACGACATCATCGGCGCGATGCGCTTCACCGCCGCGGAACTCGAAGGCTGGCGCACGCTGCTCACGGGCCGCCGCGACTGGCTGCGCGAACGCGGCATCCGCTACCTCCTCGTGATCCCACCGGACAAACAGAGCATTTATCCCGAGCATCTACCCGACTGGCTCGCCGACCGCACCGGCCCGCCGCAGCGCCTCGATCAGTTCCTCGGATACATGCGCGCGCACAGCGACGTGCCCATCCTCGATCTCCGCGCGACATTGCTCGACGCGAAAAAAAGCGGCGACATCTACCTGCACACCGACACGCACTGGAACGCCCGCGGCGCGTTCGCCGCATACCGCCGGATCGTGCAGGAAATCGCATCGCTCGGTCTCCCGTCCACGCCGCTCGATGCGGAAGCGTTCGACATTTCCATCGCAGCAAAAGGCCCCGCCGGCGACCTCGCGCAGATGATGGGACAGGAAGGATCGCTGCCGGAAAAAAACACGCCGTCGTTTTCACCGAAGCCCTCGCTGCCGCCGACGCGACTCCGCATGGAACCCGATCTCGTCCCGAAAAAATGGACGCCCGGCACCGAGCCGCGCGTGATCGAAAATCCCGCCACACGCGGAAAGATGGTGATGTTTCACGACTCATTTGCGCAGCACCTCTTCCTGTTCCTCGGCCAGAATTTCGGCCGCATCGTGTTCGTCTGGCAGCCGCATTGGAACAAGCCGGTGATCGAGCGTGAGAAGCCGGACATCGTGGTGGATGATATCCTCCAGCGTGTCCTCATTTTCCTCAACCCGGAGGACGCACGGAAGGACGACGAGCGCACCGGGAGCGAAATTTCGCCCGCGGCGAAATGAAAACGTCGCCAGCCATCCCCACCCTCCACGCACCGCTCCACGGTGCCCTGAAGGCGACTCACCGCCACTGTAAGAACAAGGCCGGAGGTTCACCGATGATCGCAACTTCGATGCGTCGGCGCGGTTCTGGTTTCCCGGCATGAGACAATGAACTGGCTGCCAGCCAACGATGTCCTCCGGCGTCGCGCAGATGTCGCGCTCATCGTGGGGTTCTTTGTCTTTTTCTGGCTTCCGACGGCGGACACTTTCCTGCACCTCGACCGCGCTCCGACGCCGAATGAAAACCGAGCGCCCGCCGCGTTTCCCGCACGCGCACCGGGCATCGCAGGGTTGCGGAAATTCACCGCCGGGCTCGATGCGTATTTCGAAGATCACTTTGGTTTCCGCAGTCGACTCGTGGGCTGGGAACGCCACTGGCGATGGCAGCTTTTCCACGACACCCGCCTCATCAATGTGCTGAAGGGGAAAGGCGACTGGCTCTTTTTTTCCGACGGCAAGATGGTCAACGACATCACCGGAACGAGGCCGTTCAGCGACGCGGAGCTGGAAGGCTGGCGCACGCTGCTCACGGGCCGCCGCGACTGGCTGCGGCAGCGCGGCATCCGCTATCTCTTCGTCATCCCGCCCGACAAGCAGAGCATCTACCCCGAGCACCTGCCCGACTGGCTGCTCACGCGCGCAGGCAAACCGCAGCGGCTCGATCAGTTTCTCGTCCACATGCGCGCGCGGAGCGATGTCCCGATCCTCGATCTCCGCAGCACGCTGCTCGACGCAAAGAAAAATACCGAGCTGTACCTGCACACGGACTCGCACTGGAACGAGCGCGCCGCGCTCATCGCATCGCGTCGCATCGTGCAGGAGCTGGCGTCGCTCGGAATCACGTCCGCCGCTCCGAATCCGAACGCCTATCGCGAGATCGTGAGCAACAATCCCGGGGGCGACCTTGCGCTGATGCTCGGGCAGCAAGACCGGCTGCCCGAAAAAGCCGTGCCGCTGCTCGTGCCGAAGCCCCCGCTGGTGGAGCTGGTTTTCCGCAAAGACGCCACGCTCATCCCGAAAAGCTGGATACCCGGAACCGAACCACTCGTCGTGGAAAATCCCCGCACGACCGGCAAGGTCGTAATGTTCCGGGATTCCTACGCCATCTCGCTCTCGAAATTTTTCAGCCAGAGCTTTGGCCGTGCCGTCTATGTGTGGCAGCAGAATTGGGACAAGCCATTCATCGAGCGC
This sequence comes from uncultured Spartobacteria bacterium, assembly GCA_903882875.1. GTDB lineage: Bacteria > Verrucomicrobiota > Verrucomicrobiia > Chthoniobacterales > Chthoniobacteraceae > SXWH01. The sequence continues at coordinate 13,529 of CAIRYQ010000121.1, forward strand.
GAGCGGCCGGATGTCGTGATTGATGAAATGCTGGAGCGCATCGTGATCTTCCGGGACCCGGAGGAATTGCGGAAGGCGGACGGGAAGCCGGACGTGCAGGCCTTCGGCGACCGCTGAACAGACGCGCGCGGGAAAATTGTTAACGCAAAGTAAAATCCGCTGCCGTCGCAAAGACGCGGCGGTTATGCCTGAGCTAACACGCATCATCCCATGTCCACCTCATCTCCAGCCGCGCAGCGCGCGTTCTCGTTCACGTCTGCGATCGCCTCGGGCATCGCGCTGTTCTCCGCTGCTTCGCTCCTGCTTGCGCAGCGACCCGAGCCCGGCGGTCCGCCTCCCGGTGGTGCGCCCGGCATCCGCTCGAACCGCCCCGGCGGCGACCCGAATGCGAAACGCGAGAACAGGGTGAGCATCACGACCGACGGAAATTTCCGAATCATCAAATCGAACGGCTGGCCCAATCACACGCCGGGGAAATTTCCGCGCCGCGGAAATCCGAACACGGCATCGCCGCAGGACTACACATTCCGCGTCCCGCTGAAACCTGTCGCCGCCGCGCAGCCGGTGCGCCGCGGCGGATGGTTCTTCGCAGTCGGCTTGAACGGCGTGCCGTTCGAGGCTGGCACCGCGGAGGCATGGAACAACGACCGCACCTCCGGCTGGCGCTACGAGGCGCACACGGGCTTCCTCGACCTCGGCCTCGACGAACACAACGCGCACGTCCAACCCACCGGCGCGTACCATTACCACGCGATGCCGATCGGCCTCGTGCAGAAGCTCGGCGGCGACGAGGGAAAAATGCTCCAGGTCGCGTGGGCCGCGGACGGCTTCGCGATGTTCACGGCAAATTGCCACAGCAACCCGACTGACGCGAAGAGCCCCATCCGCGCGATGAAATCCAGCTACCGCCTGAAACCCGGCGCGCGCCCCGCGCAGGTCGGCGGCCCCGGCGGTAATTACGACGGACGCTTCACCGAGGACTGGGAACTCACGGACGACGGCGGCGACCTCGACGAGTGCAACGGCCACATCGCCGCCACGCCCGATCATCCCGAGGGCATCTATCACTATCACATCACGACCACATTCCCGTTCCTCCCACGCGCGTGGCACGGCACGCCCGACGAGAGCTTCGGAAAAGGCGGGCCCGGCGGCGGTCGTGGCGGACCCGGTGGGCCGGGCGGGCGGCGTCCACCTTTCCCCGGAGGCCCTGGCGGGCCACCGCCTCCCCGTGGCCCCGAAGGAGGCCCGCCGCCCGGAGCCCCCTTTCCTCCTCCGGGCGAATAAACGGTGAATGATGGGCACAGTGCCGGATCCAGTTCCACTCTCGCCGACGCCAAATCCGTGTTCCGACTTTTCCTCACGCTCATCCTCTGCACCGCCGCCCACGCCGCCGAGACGATCACCCGCCCCGCGAGCGTCCACACGCCGCCGATCCGCACGGCGCAAAAATGGAATCCGCTCTGGGCCTTTGGCAATGCGGACGATCCCGCGCCGCCCGCGTGGTTCCGCCCCGGCGACAAAAACCGCACGGCGCTCTGGCGGATGCGCAACCCGTTCCACAATTTCACGCACTACATCATCGGCGTGTCGGACAAGGACATCACGCGCACCGGCAAACATCCCGGCGCAGTCTTCGCACCCGGCGGCGGCTGGAACTGGGCCTTCACGCGCCATCGCTGGCTCCCTCTGCCGTTCGTCTCGTACGACGGCAAGTGCGGCCGCTTCTACCTCGGCTGGCGCGAGAGCGGAAATTTCGGCGGCAAGGTGAATCTCACGAAACGCGACAGCGGGACCATTCCGCCAAAGACCGCGGCCCGGCACTGATGCGCCCTACTCCGGCTTCGCCCGCCAGAGCGTGAAGCCGGTAGCCTTGAAAAGCGAACGCGCGCGTTTCCCCCGGCGGCAGTGATGCGGCGATTTCCCCGCCGCCTTCCGCGCCGAGCCAGATGATCCCTCCGAGCGGCGGACGCCTTTTCCCGATGGCCGACGCCCAGTCCGACGCCGTCATCAGCCCGTTCACCACGTCGCGCTGCGCGTAGTAGTCCACCGATTCGTTCGTCACGAAATTGCACAGGATCGTCGTGCCCGGCGGGAACACTTTGCCAAGGTAACGCCCGAGCGATGGGATGAAATCCGGCGGCTCGGGATGCTCCCAATCGAGGATCGAAAACGGCGACCGCAGGCTCTCCGCCCGCGAGATCCCGTTCACGCCGAGGCAGGTGAAAAATGCGAGCGATGCGAGTGCGATGACCGTGTGCAGTGCCGCGCTTCCCCTCCGCGGCGTGAGATGGGCGAGCAGCGCATCGAGCCCCACGCCCGCCGCGATGGCGAATGCGCCGATGAGGTAGAACGTCGCGAAGTCATGCACGAAGGATTCGTTGCGCAGGATCACCACGTAGAGCACGCCCGCGAGGAGCATCGGCACGATTGCGAACCCGCACCAGCGCAGCCCCGCGTCGCTGCGCCGGCCCTTCCACACGACGGCCATTCCGAGCGCAACGAAAAGCCACGGCAGCCGCAGGAAATCCGCATTAAGCCCGCGCAGGATCGCGACGCACCATTCGCGGAACGTGAAGTGCGCGGCCTGCCCCGCAAGTTCGGCGGGATCGTTCGCAGTCGTGCTGCTGAGGCGCCTCGTCGCCGCTTCCCAAAGGTCGTGCCACGCGTCGGGGCGGACGTGGCGGATTTGGAGAAGGAATATCACGCCCGAGATTCCCACGAGCCCGAACAACACCAGGCCGAACCGGAGGCTCTGCGGCTTCGTGATCACCACATCGGTCGCAGCACCACCGTCCCCTTTCCACCCGCGCAGAATGAAGCATCCCGCGAGGCTCAGCACGAAGAGATAGCCCGGCCAGTCCATCCACAGTGTGGCCATCGTGGCGACTCCCGCGAGCACGGCCCACGCGCGCCGGCCCGTGACTTGCCAGCGGCGCACGCACACGAGCACCGCGAGCATGCACATGAGCAGGCACGGCTCGAAGTCCACCATGTCGCCGTAGTGGAGTTCCATCGGCAGCGTCGCGAAAAACGCCGCGGCCAGCGTCGCCGCGCGCGCATTCACCGCGCTGCGCACGAGCAGCCAGAGCAGCACCACGCTCGCGAGCGAACACACGACAGGCACGAGCCGCGCGGCCCATTCCGATTCGCCGAAAACCGCAAACGACACGGTGACGAGCGTCGGCAGCAGCGTCGGATGATGCACGTAGAACTCCTTTGCAGGAGCCGGCAGCGGGCCGAAGTAGAGCGTCACCGGCACGCCCGCGGTGCGCAGCATCCCCGCCTCCAGGTTCACATGCGCCGCCTGCGAATACACCGCGCCGTACCAGTTGTCGTCCTCGACCCACGGGAGCGTGATGTTCCTGAACAGCGCCCAGCCGAGAAAGCCGAGCACGAGGACGAGCCCCGCGAGCCACACCCGGCCATCCGGCCCGCAGCAGCGGCCCGCGCGCGGGGCGTTGGGAAAATCTGGCGTTGGAGTGGATTCGTTCAGTCGCGCGGGTTCGTGACAGTTGTTCCGCGCACGGTCAACCGTCTGCCATGCCGTAGCCGGCACGGCATTCGCATTTCGCATTGTGCGCGGAGCCGTATGACCGCACATTTCGCCCATGAAAACCCTGGCGCGGCTCGTCCTCCTCGCAGTGCTCGCATGTTCCTTCACCGCATGTCTCCTCAAGGAACCGGTCTTCACCGAAGGCTTCGCAAAGACCGACAGCACGCTCGGCGGCGTGTGGACGATCGAGGCCGACAAGGCCAATCCGCAGAAGGCCGAACTCGCGCTCTGTGCCCCGCTCGACGACACGCGCTACGTCATCCACTATCCCGCGACGGACAAGGGCGGCATCTATTTCGAGGCGAGGCCAGTCGTCATCCGCGACCGCACGGTGCTGCAACTGCGCGTCCTCGCGACCCTCAGCGACGGAATCGTGAAGCCCGACTCCGAACGCTACACGCTCATCTGGATCGAGAAGATGGACGGCGGAAAGAATCTCCGCGTGCGCTCCCTCCGCCAAGAAAGCGTGAAGCCCAGGACCCCGGCACAAATCCGCACCGCACTGGAAACCCCGTCCACCGACTGGACTGATTTCTTCGGCGAAACCGTCGTGTTCCGTCGCCTGAAGGACCAGTGAGGCCGCCGGAGCGGCATCCGGCCACGGCAGACCGCGATTTTGCAAAATGATCCGCAGCCCATGAAGCGCATCCTCGTCGCATGGCTCGGTCTCGGCATGAGCTTTGCCACCGCGGGCATGATTCCGATTCCGCGCGGGAACGCCGCCGCGTCCGAACAGAAAGCCATCGTCGCCGAAAATCTGGGCCGCGCGCTGCCACTGCTCCGCGAGGGCGACATCATCTTCATCTCCCGCAAGCACCCGCTCTACCGCCGCTTCGCCGAGACCACGGACAGTTGGGAATCGCACGTCGGCATCCTGTTCCGGGATTCCCGCGGCGCGTGGACGGTCGCGCAGAGCACCCTCCCCGTCTCAAACACCGTGCCGCTCGCCCGCTTCGTCGCGACTTCGGATCGCGGGCGCTTCCTCGTCCGTCGCCTCCGCGAAAGGCTCACCGGCGACGCCGTCGAATGCCTCCGCACCGCCGCCGCGCACCGCATGGGCATGGCGTATGATCCCGGCTTTAACTACGACTCGCCGCGCCAGTACTGCTCGAAATTCGTCTTCGACTGCTTCCACGAGGCCACCGGGCAGCAGGTCGGGAAGGTGGAGACCTTTGCCGACATGTTCGCGGAAAATCCCGCCGCCCCCGTTGCATTCTGGCGCGCATGGTTCCTCGGCCGCATCCCCTGGGAACGCCGCTGTGTGACCACCACCAGCCAGCTCCACGCGCCGAACATGATCACCGTGTTCGATTCGGAAGAGAGCCGCGGCGAGTAAGCCCGGCCATGCCCACGTACAAGCGGCACTGCTAGTCATCGTTTATAGTAATTTTGAAGATCGACATATACGTCTGTTTTTGCGGGGAACGCGGCGAAACTTCATCAGACAAGCGACGATGTAGCATACCGTCGGATTCATTCGGCACCAGATTGCGCCAGCGCAGAGAACAACGAGCGCGATGAAAACAATAAGGTCGCCGTTCTTTTTCACGCGGCGAGATTGAGCCTTTGGAAGCAGGCGCGTTAGCCCATGTGTCGCATCTGTCGCATCTGCGCGCTATTTTTGTCGTATTCAGTTGATGAATACGCTACCGCGCAAACGGTAACCTACGGATGGAAAACGGCCTTTTCCCACGCAAAACAGCCCTTTTCCGTGACGGATGCCATTTTCAATGCCTCGGAGACGGTCGGATGCGGCTCAAAGACGGTCGGATGTGCGACGGAGACGACCGTCTTCGTCATAAAGACGACCGTCTTCGTGGCAAAGACGACCGTCTTCAAGCCAGAGACGACCGTCTCTGTGACAAAGACGACCGTCTTCGGGCCAGAGACGACCGTCTCCGGGCAAAGACGACCGTCTTCAAGCCAGAGACGACCGTCTCTGTGGCAAAGACGACCGTCTTCGAGCCGGAGACGACCGTCTTCGTGACAAAGACGACCGTCTCTGAGCCAGAGACGACCGTCTCCGAGCCCCGGAAATGCGCCACCGGAGCCCTCCCCGTGGTCAACGCCCGGAACCTTACCGGCTTCCCGACAGGCGCGGGGGCATCCCCAATGGAGACTGTCGCTCCCGGAACCCAGACGGTTGTCTCCGGCAAGGAATCGGCCGTCGCCAACAGGGTTTCCATTGTCAGCCATTCTGCAAAGCGCGCGAGGTGATGCGCGAAATCCACGACCAAAGGCTCGACCTGACAGTAAGCGATGCGCACGGCGGTGCGGAAGATTTGCCGTGAAAGGGACTTTGACAAGCCTGCGGGCATGCAGGAATCTCCGCCAGCATGAGCTACCAGACTACGAAAGACCAAGAGCGGTGGGCAAAGAACCGAAAAAAAAGATCCAGACATTCCACGGAATACTACCTTACGCTCATTCGTACACAGGAGGGTCGTTGCGCCTTCTCTGGTATTCCTCTGCTGTTCGATCCCGCATTCGGGACGGCAGTCAAGGGAGGCGCAGGCTGCCACGCACGGTATGCGGCTCTTGACCACACAGCACCGGGCTCTGATGATCTCGGATATGCGATCGTTTGCTATGCTCTCAATGACATCAAAGGACATCTACCGCATGACTGCTTCGTAGCACTGCGCGGAACCGTAGCATGGCAACAGTTCATGAGCGCGTGGCGTTCTCAGGCAGAACTCGATGATTTAGATTCGGCTGCATTCTATGCGATACGTCACCAACGAAGCGTTTAAGCGATAGTTATTAGAACACCATGAGAACCACATCCCTCCTCCGCACCTTACCCGTCATTTTCCTCGGTCTGCTCGCCACTTTGGCGGGGTTGCGCGCGGCGGAGCTGGCGGTGCCGGAGAATGTGGTGTTCGAGCGGGACATCGAGTTTGCGAATCCCGACAACCAGCACCTTCAGGTGAACGTCGCGATGCCGAAGGAGCCGAAGCAGGCCGTGCCGAGCAAGGACCCATCGTATCCCGCGGTCGTGTGCATCCACGGCGGCGGGTTCCGCGCGGGGAAGCGTGAGAGCTATGACAAGCTGTGCCTCACGCTGGCGCAGAACGGCTATGTGGCCATCACCATGACCTACCGGCTCGCGCCGGCGTATCCGTTCCCCGCGGCGGTGCTGGACTGCAAGGCGGCGGTGCGCTGGCTCCGGGCGAATGCGGCGAAGTATCATGTGGACCCGGCGCGTATCGGCGTGACGGGCGGTTCGGCGGGCGGGCATCTCGCGCAGTTCCTCGGGGTGTCGGCGGGTGTGAAGGAATTCGACGCCGGGGAAAACCTGGATCAGTCGAGCGCCGTGGCGTGCGTGGTGAATTTCTATGGGCCGAGCGATCTCACGAAATCGTACGGCAAGAGTGTGGATGCGGCGGAAGTGCTCCCGCTGTTCTTCGGTGGCAGTCTGCACACGAAATGGCGCGAGCACATCGTGGGCAGCCCGCTCTACTGGGTGACGCCGAACGCCGCGCCGACGCTGGTCGTCCACGGCACGGACGACAAATACGTGGCCTACGAGCAGGCGGGCTGGATGGTGGACAAGCTGAAGGCGAGCGGTGTGGAGGCCGAACTGCTGACGCTGGAAGGCGCAGGCCACGGCTTCAAGGGCGCGGATGCCGAGAAGGCGGAGAAGGCGCTGCTGGCGTTCTTCGACAAGCACCTGAAGCCTGCCGGACGCTGACGGGCGCGGCTTATTTCAAGAAGCCGCGCTGCTTCAGCCAGAACATGCAGTCGCGCGTCCACGCGTGGGCCTTTTCCGGGTCGTAGTCCTTCGAGCCGAGGCCGATTCCGTGGCGGCCTTTTTCGTAGAGGTGGAGGTCGTAGGGCACGCCCTTTTCGCGGAGCGCATTGGCGAACGCGAAGGCGTTTTCGACGACGACCTTGTCGTCCTCGACCGTCTGCCAGATGAATGTCGGCGGCGTGTCCTTGCGGACATTCAGGCGCGGCGAGAGCAGGCGCTTTTGCTCGGGCGTGCCGTTTGGCCCGAGGAAGGTCTCCTCGCGCTTTTCATTCGGCTCGTCGAACAGGATGAAGCCGTAGCAGAGCACTGCGACATCGGGCCGCGAACTCTCCCGTTCGATGGGATCGCTGGCGTCGGCCTTTCCCGCATCGAACTGCGTGATGAGCGTCGCGGTGAGATGGCCGCCGGCGGAGGAGCCGATCATGCCGATGCGCTTCGGGTCGAGTCCCCACGCCGCGGCATTCGAGCGAACGAGGCGCACGGCGCGCGCGGCGTCCTGCAAAATCACGGGCACGCGGTAGCCGTCGGCGGCGAGGCGATACTTGAGCACGAAAGCGGTGATGCCATTTGCCGCGAGCCACTTTGCGTACGCGTCAGCTTCGTGCGGTGCGAGCACGCGATAACCGCCGCCGGGTGCGACGATGAAGACGGCGCCGCTCGCCTTTTCCGGCGCAGCCCAGAACGGTGTGAGCGTCGGCGTGTCCTTCGCGTCCTTGCCGAGCGCACCGGGCGCGTCGCCGGGCCATAGGCGGAGGGGTTCGTTCGGGCGCGAGACGGGTTGCGCCGAGAGGCGAAATGATGCGAGCAGCGTGAGGGCGAAGACGGCGGTGAGTCGGCGGAGGGACGGGAACATGCGCGCATCGTTTGCAGTTTCGCGGTCGCGCTTCCAGCACACAGTTGCGTGTCAGTATTCCGAGCGGAGTTCGACAGGCTTGCACTTGCGCTTGGCGCGTGCGCGGATGTTCAGCACTTCGACTCCAAATGAGAAGGCCATCGCGAAATAGATGTAGCCTTTCTCGATGTGCTGGCCACAGCCGTCCGCGACGAGCACGACGCCGACAAGCAGGAGAAAACTCAGCGCGAGCATTTTGATCGTCGGGTGCTTGTTCACGAAATCCGCGATGGATTTCGCTGCGAGGAACATCACGATCATCGCGAGGATGACGGCGGTGATCATCACGCCGATTTCGCGAGCCATGCCGACGGCGGTGATGACGGAGTCGAGCGAGAAGATGATGTCCACAACGACGATCTGCGCGATGACGGCGGCGAGCGCGCCTTTCACTTTCGAGGAGCCTTCGTGCGCCTCGCCCTCGAGATTGCCGTGGATTTCGTGGACGCTTTTCCAGATGAGAAAAAGCCCGCCGAGCAGGAGCACGAGCCGCTGCCCGGTGATCGCCAGCGGCAGGCCGGTGCCATTTTCGCGGATGAAGGGCACGGTGAAGAGCGGCGCGGTCAGCTTCGTGAGGACGAAGATGAAACTCAGCAGGAGAATCCGCGTGATGAGCGCGAGAGCGAGGCCGGTGTTGCGCGCCTTGCCCTGCTGCTCGGCGGGCAGCTTGCCGGAAAGGATCGAAATGAAGATGATGTTGTCCACGCCGAGGACGATTTCGAGGACGGTGAGCGTGATGAGGCTGAACCACGCGTCGGGATTCGAGAGCCAGGCAAGCATGAGTGCGGAGGAAAGCGGGACGCGCGTGCGAGTAAAGTGAAAGCGGCTCGACGGCGGTGCGGCGTTCCGCCAATGCACTCGGGAAATGAGTCGGCCCGCCGTATTTCTCGACCGCGATGGAACGCTGATGCACGAGGTCCACTACTGCCGCGACCCGGCGGATGTGCGCCTCTTCGACGGAACCCGCGACGCGCTGCTCCGACTGAAAGGCGCAGGCTACGCGCTCGTGATCATCACGAATCAAAGCGGTATCGCGCGCGGGATGCTGACCGAGTGTGATTTTGAAAAGGTGCAGGCGCGGCTGCTGGAACTGCTCGGCGAAAATCTCATCGCCGCGACCTACATGTGCCCGGATGGGCCTGCGGGCGAATCGGGCCGGCGCAAGCCTTCCCCCGCGATGGTGCGTGAGGCGGCGCGCGATCTGTCGCTCGATCTCGATCATTCGTGGTTTGTCGGCGACAAGGTGGCGGACCTGCAATGCGGGCTGAATGCCGGGACGCGCACGGTGCTCGTCCGCACCGGGCACGGGCATCTCGTGAGTGCGGCGGATGCGGCGGGCGCGCACTTTGTCGCCAAAGACATTGCCAGCGCCGCCGACTTCATTCTATCCGATTCGGGTGCCAGCTAAGATTGCCGTCGTCATTCCTGCCCGCTTCGCTTCGACCCGCTTCCCGGGGAAGCCGCTCTTCCCCCTCGCTGGCAAGCCGATGATTCAGCACGTGTGGGAGCGTTGCTTGCGTGCGAAGGGAGTGAGCCGCGTGATCGTCGCGACGGAAGACAAGCGCATCGCTGATGCGTGCGCAGCATTCGGCGCGGAGTGCGTGATGACTTCGGAAAAGTGCGTGAGCGGCACGGACCGCGTGGCCGAGGCCGCGAGGAAAAAGCTCAAGGGCTTCACCCACGTCATCAATGTCCAGGGCGACGAGCCGCTCGTGGACCCCGCCACGGTGACGAAGCTCGCAAAAGCGTTGGCCGGCTCGCGCAAGATCGCGATGATCACCTCGGCGAGCGTCTTTGAGCCAGGCGATGATGTGGCAAATCCGAACGCCGTGAAGGTCGTCACCGATCACGCTGGCGATGCGCTTTATTTCTCCCGCTCGACGATCCCGTTCGTGCGCAACGAGGTGCCGGGACTGAAGTTTTTCCGACATCAGGGAATCTACGGCTACACGCTGGAGCTGCTGTTCCAGTTCGTGAAGTGGAAGCCGACGCCGCTCGAAAAATCCGAGTCGCTCGAACAGTTGCGCGCGCTGGAGAACGGCGTGAAGATTCGCGTCGTCACCGTGAAGCACCTCAGCGTCGGAGTGGACACGCCGGCGGATGTCAATGCGGTCGCACCTTTTCTGAAGAAACTGCTGAAAAAATAGCACCACACACTTTCCATGAAATACATTTTCGTCACCGGCGGCGTCGTCAGTTCACTCGGCAAGGGCATCGCGGCCGCATCGCTCGGCACGCTGCTCGAACGCCGCGGGCTGAAAGTCACGCTGCAAAAGCTCGACCCGTATCTCAATGTGGACCCCGGCACGATGAACCCATTCGAGCACGGCGAAGTCTATGTGCTCGACGACGGTGCGGAGACGGACCTCGACCTCGGCCACTACGAGCGCTTCACGCACAGCGCGCTCACGCGGGCGAGCAATTCGACGAGCGGGCAAATCTACGAGACCGTGCTCGCGAAGGAGCGCGCCGGCGAATTTCTCGGCAAAACCGTGCAGGTCGTCCCGCACATCACGGATGAGATCAAGACGCGGATCAACAAGCTCGCCGTGAGCCATCCGTGCGACGTGCTCATCACGGAAATCGGCGGCACCGTCGGCGACATCGAGGGGCTGCCGTTCCTCGAGGCGATCCGGCAGTTCCAGTTCGAGGTCGGCGAGGAGAACTGCATGATCATGCACGTCACGCTCGTGCCGTACATCAAGGCCGCGGGCGAACTGAAGACGAAGCCTTCGCAGCAGAGCGTCGCGAAGCTGCGCGAAATCGGCCTCCACCCGGACGTGCTCATCGCGCGCACCGAGCACGATCTCACGGATGATCTGCGCAGGAAGCTCTCCACTTTCTGCAACGTGCCGCAGAAGGCCGTGATCGAGGGCCGCGACGTGCCGCACAGCATCTACGAGGTGCCGCTCTTTTTGCAGAAGGAGAAGCTCGACGACATCGTGTGCGAGCGACTCGGGCTGAATGTCCCGCCCGCGAACATGGGTGAGTGGGAGCGGTTCGTGAAGCGGCTGCTGAATCCGAAGAAACGCGTACGCATCGCGATGGTCGGCAAGTACGTGGAGCACAAGGACGCCTACAAGAGCATTGACGAATCCATCAACCACGCCGCCGCCTCGCTCGACTGCGGCGCGGAAGTCGTCGAGGTGGATGCCGAGATCCTCGAGAGCGAGGACGCCGGGCGGCACCTCGCGAACTACGCGGGAATCCTCGTGCCCGGCGGATTCGGCGAGCGCGGCATCGAGGGGAAAATCGCCGCCGCCGCATACGCCCGCAAGCACGGCGTGCCCTACCTCGGCCTCTGCCTCGGGATGCAAATCGCGACCATCGAATTCGCCCGCAACGTCCTCGGCCTTGCCAAGGCGAACAGCACCGAGTTCGACGCGAAGTCGCCCGATCCCGTGATCGATCTGCTGCCCGAACAGAAAAAGGTAAAAGGCAAGGGTGCGACGATGAGGCTCGGCACATGGCCGACATTGCTCAAGCCCGGCACACGCGCATACGCGCTCTACGGCGTCCCCGAAATCCGCGAGCGCCACCGGCACCGCTACGAATTCAACCAGGCCTACCGCGAGCGCATGGAGGCGGCGGGCTTCATCATCGCCGGCACTTCGCCGGATGGAAAACTCGTCGAGCTGATAGAGCTGCGCGATCACCCTTGGTTCCTCGCTTGCCAGTATCACCCCGAGTTCAAAAGCAAGCCCACCGCGCCGCATCCGCTGTTCAAGGGCTTCCTCGCCGCGTGCCTTGCGCACGAGCAGTAGCGCGTCCCGTCGCCACGCCGCGCTTGCGTCCGCGCGCAGTTTTCCTTTAAGCACGCGCTCCGTTTCGGATTACCCCTCCACTCATCAACCCCGCCCTCTCCTCTCATGTCACACCCATCGCTCTCCCGCCGTCATTTCATCAAGACCTCCGCGCTCGCAGCATCGGCGCTCGGCTTTCCGTTCATCGCACGCTCGCAGTCGCCGAACAGCGAGATCCGAGTCGGCGTGATCGGCTTCAATGGCCGCGGCCAGTCGCACATCGGCGACCTTCTGAAAATCAACGGCGTGAAGATCACCGGGCTGTGTGATGTGGACGAGGCGGTGCTCGGCAAGGCAAAGGATTCGCTCGCGAAAAAAGGGCAGACGATCACCACCTTCACCGACGCGAGGAAGATGCTCGACTCGAAGGAAATTGACGCCATTTCCACCGCGACGCCAAACCACTGGCACTCGCTCATCGGCATCTGGGCGTGCCAGGCGGGCAAGGATGCGTATGTGGAAAAGCCCGTCTCGCACAACGTCCGCGAAGGCCGCGTGCTCGCGGAGGCTGCGCGGAAGTACGGGCGCATCGTGCAGTGCGGCACGCAGAGCCGTTCGAGCATCGGTCTCCAGCAGGCGGTGAAGTGGGGCCAGGAGGGCAATCTCGGCAAGCTGGTGTGGGCGCGCGGCACCTGCTACAAGCGCCGCCCGAGCATCGGGAAAGTCACCGCGCCCACGCCATTCCCCGCGGGCATTGATCAGGATTTGTGGTTCGGCCCCGCGCCGGTGAAGCCGCTCATGCGGAAAAAACTGCACTACGACTGGCACTGGGTCTGGGACACGGGCAACGGCGACCTCGGCAACCAGGGCATCCACCAGATGGACATCGCGCGCTGGTTCCTCGGCGAATCCGCGCTGTCCCCGAAGATCTGGAGCGTCGGCGGACGCCTCGGCTACATTGACGACGGCGAGACGCCGAACACAATGTTCGCCGTGCATGAATATGAAAAGGCGCCGCTCATTTTCGAAGTGCGCGGACTGCCCTCGAAATCGGCCACCGGCGGCGAAAAGGAGAGCATGGACACGTACCGCGGCAACGCCGGTGTCGGCGTGTACATCCAATATGAAGGCGGCCACATCGAAGTCCCGAGCTACACCGGCTGCGGCGCATTCGACAAGGACGGCAAGCTCGTGAAACGCTTCGGCAATTTCAGAGGGCCGAAGGACGCGCCCGACACCGCGAAGGCCGACGCCACCGACGGACAGGACAGCCATCATCACAACTGGAGCAAGGCCATCCGCAGCCGGAAGCCCGCGGAACTCAACGCCGAGATCCTCCAGGGCCACCTCAGCAGCGCGCTCTGCCACACGGCGAACATCTCGCACGTCCTCGGCAAGAAGCAGGAGCCCGGCGCGATCCTCGAAAAGGTGAAGGCCAACAAGGAGGCCGCGGACAGCTTCGAGCGGATGAAGGAGCACCTCGCCAAGAACGGCGTGGACATCGCGAAGGATCACCTCACGCTCGGCGAATTCCTGACGATGGATCCGAAGACGGAAAAATTCGTCGGCAACGCCGCGGCGGACAAGCTGCTCACACGCGAATACCGCAAGCCCTACGTGGTGCCGGACGTGGCGTAAGCACGCGCAGGCTGTTGCAAAGCCGATGCGGACGGAGGGCAATCCTTCACGCGCGCCCTGCCGTTGCCCGCCCGCCTGCGGGGATTAGGCTTCGTCGTGACGTTCGTGCCGCCATGTACCTTTGGCTTCCACACCTCGCCATTCGCCTTGCCCATCGCTGCTCCATGCCTGCTTTCCACAAAGCCGTCATCTCCCGTCGCCCGCGCGGCACACGTTCACCGGTCTCAATTCGGAAAGGTTCATGGTGAGATGAATTCCACCGTGAGGTGCATGTAATCGGGCGGGATTTGGCAAGCGCAGTGTTCATGGTTCCGGTGCCGGCTATTGTCCTCATCCGCATCTGCTGATACCTCCAAAACCGACCCATGCCAAAAGCACGCGCTCCCATTCCGATTCGCTCCGGCAGCATCCAGTTCCTGAAGATCAACGCGGCGCCGCGGGACTGGCGCGACAGCTACCACTGGGTCCTCTCGCTGAGCTGGCCGCAGTTCGCGCTTTTTCTCGCCGTGAGCTATCTCGTGCTGAACACGCTGTTCGCTCTGCTCTACGCGCTCGTTCCCGGCGCCATCAGCGAAATGCAGCCGGGCTCCTTTTGGTCGGCCTTTTTCTTCAGCGTGGAGACGCTGGCCACGGTGGGATACGGCCACATGTTTCCGGCCACCGTCTATGGGCACATCGTGGTCACGATTGAGATTTTCGTCGGGATGGTGTGGTATGCCGTCATCACCGGGCTCATTTTCGTGCGCTTCTCCCGGCCGACGGCGCGCATTGTCTTCAGCACATCCCTCCTCATCGGGAACCATGACGGCCGTCCCACGGTGAGTTTCCGCGTGGCGAACCTGCGACACACGAGCATGGTGGATGCGCATTTCAACCTGACGTTTTCCCGCGACGAAAAAGTGCTCGAGGGCGAGGAAGTCCGCCGCTTCCACAATCTGAAAGTCTATCCCGGCCGGCTGACTCGCTTCCCCGCGGCGGTGACGATCCGCCACACCATTGATGAGAGCAGCCCGCTGTTTGGCGAGACCGCAACGACGCTCGAGGCGAGCAGCGCATTCTTCCTCGCCGAGGTCACGTCCGTGGAAAAGGTGATGGCCGCCACGGTGCAGAGCGAGCGGGATTACTCGGTCCGAGATGTGCGCTGGGGCGAGCGCTTTGTGGACATGTACGAGGAACTCGCCGACGGCAGGATGCAGGTGGACTACGGCCGGATTCACGACACCGAGCCCGTCCCGCCCCCTGCGGCTTAGAGCGTGTCATGCACTGTGGCAAAGGCGGCAGTGCATTGCGGCCAACGGCCCGACACAAGCCAGCCCAGGGCAAGCCCGCGTCTTTCGCGGACGCCGCCCTGGGATAGGGGGCAGGAAACCAGCAAAGCCCTGAAGGGGCGTGACACGATGTGCCACCCCTGCGGCAAATGTGTACCGCCCCTTCAGGGCTTTGTCCTTTTTACCATGCAAGACCCAGGGCGGCGCTCGTTCCTCGCTTGCCCTGGGCTGGCTTGTGCAGGGCCTTTGGCCCTCGATGCAGCGCCTCCTCAACCTTCGCCCCTCATCGCTGAATCGCCCTCAAAGTGCATGACACCCTCCAGGCGAAGCACCGACGAAGCGAACCGTGCGCCGCCGGATTTTTCCGCCGGGCATCCGTTCGCAAAAAAACACAGGCGCAGCCTTCCGCCCCATCGGCGCGACTTGACTCATCGTCCAATGACTCATCGTCCATGACCCGCCACGCTGCGCGGCATGGCCAAAACGCCCCGCACCTGCGCTGCTCGCCGCGTGACGAAGCTTACGAACGAAATCAGACTTTCACCGGAGTTCCTCCAACACCGGAATATCCTACAAAAAATACTTGTCTTACATTTGGTCAGGCGGCACACTCCGCCCATGAACGCTCCCGTAAAGACTGACACCGTCCTTTTCACCACGAAGGGGCAGGTGGTCATCCCCGCGAAGCTCCGGCGGCTGTACCATATCGAGGCTGGCACCCGTGCCATCATTGAAGCCACACCCGAGGGAATTCTGCTGAAGCCCGTAACCGCAGCGCTCATCCGGAGCGGACGCGGCATCGCCAAGCGCAAGCCGGATGACAAGCCGTTCTCCGAGTGGTGGGCGGAACACAAGGCGTCGGAAAAGGCGCTGGAGGAAGCCAAATATGCCCGCAGCACCCGCGGTTCTCGATAGCCACGCGTTGCTCGCCTACTTCCGCAACGAGCCGGGGGCTGAATTCGTCGAGAGCCTGCTGATCAAAGCCGCAGCAGCCGACCGACCGCTCCACATGACGGAGGTCAATTACGCCGAGGTCAAATTCACCCTCATCCGCAAGGATGGTGTCGCTGCGTGGGAGGATTCCGCACGGGTTCTTGCCGGGCTTCCCATCGAATTCCATTCCGCGACCCGTGCGCTTGCCGATGTGGCGGCGGACTTCAAAGCCCGGCACAAGCTCAGCCTCGCCGATGCCTTCGCCGCTGCGCTGGCCAAGGAACGGAAGGCGGAACTCATCACCGGCGACCGGGAATTCGAGGCGCTCGAAAAGGAAATCAAGATCGGCTGGCTGAAATAGCGACGGGGTAAGTCCGGGCGGGCGAGGCGTGCAGCTTTTTGCTCCGCGGTCGCACCTTTTTGCATGCTTATCCGGTTGCGTGACAATCGGAGGGAGAATTGAATTAGGAAGGCAGGAAATCATGAACAGAGGGACGGAAGCTCTCATGTCCTGCCTTCCTGCCTTCCTGATTTGTCTGTTTGTCAACCAAACGGATAAGCAGGCCTTTTTGCTCCGCGTTCGCAGTTCGGGGCTCGGAGTCCCGAGCTTTTTGCTGGAAGCGCGGAGTTCCGGGCTCGGACTTCAGACCCTTTTGCTCCGAGGCCGGAGTTGTGGGCTCGGCGCTTGGAGTTCGGAACTCCGCCTTCCGAGCTTTGGGCTCCGTGCTTCCACGTTTTTGCTCCGTGCTCGGACCCCGGAGCTCGGAGTTCCGAGCTTTTTGGTCTGAGTTCCGACCTTTTTGCTCCAAGCTCAGAGCTTTTTGCTCGGAGCTTGGAGCTTTTTTCTGAATTCCAGGTGCTCAAAACTGCCTTGCGCAGTGGATTTTGTCCGAATTACGGCGTCGGCGGCTTGGGCTTCGCCGTCCGGCCCGGACGGGCGAAGTATTTCGCCAGTAAATCCACGATGGCCTGCGCGCTCGTCGTCCCGCGTTTGGCGGCTTCCTGGCAGTTCAGGTAAAAGGCGCGGATGGCGTTGTAGAGTTCCGACCCGGCGATGATTTCCGTGTCCTCCACATCCTGGAAGAGCGTGCCGAGGCTGTTCAGGATGGGGTCCAGCGCGACGCGCAGATCGTGGTCCTTCGTCACCTCCGCGATGTCCACGTAGGAGGGCACGAGGTCGGGATTCGCCACCATCAGCGGAAAGGCGTCCTCCAGCAGCGCCACGCGGCCGTCGCCCAGCTTCGGCAGCGCCTTGCGCTCATCGGTCGTGAGCGAGAGCAGGAATGGAAGGTTCGTGCGGATGGTTTCTATCGCGCCATTGATGGCGGTGATGGCTGCGGCGGCGAGTGTGGCGGAGATACGGTTGGATTCAGGCATGGCTTTGTTGGTTTGGTTGTTATTTGCCGCCGCCCCCCAGACCGATTGGTTCCATTTTCCTTGGTTCCAGACGAGGATGGGCGGCTGCGGCATGGGCACGAGGAAAGCAGCCCGCAAAAGCATGTGGTGTTCAAAGTTTTGAACCGTTCAGGACGGCCATCCGCGCAGCACACCCGTGAACACCGCGCGCTCGTCAGCACCGCACGCGCAGGAGCGCGGCACGCATGGCAGCGCGCTCCGCAGTCCTTTTCGCCGAAGCCTCGCACTGCGCGGCCTCCATGCGTTTCCGCGCGCGCTGGAGCAGCACCTCCAGCTCATAGCCGAGCGCATCCGCCACACACTCCGCGACCCGCAGGAGGATGTTGTGCTTCGCATTCAGCAGCAGGCTCATCTCGCTCTTCGAAACGCCCGCGACCTTTGCCAGCCCGCACTGGAAGTAGCCCTGCCACTCCATCTCCTCCCTTACGATGATGCCGAAAAATTTGCCCAGTTCCGAATTCCCGTCCGGCGGCACCTTCCCCAGCCGCCCGCGTGCGCGCCCGTTGCCCCGTCCCTTCAGCGGCCCCCTGCGCCCCTTCCACACCTCGCCATTCGCCTTGCCGCGTGCCTTGCCCATGGTGACATGCCTCCCTTCCCCGGTTCAGCCCGTCATGCGGCGCCGCCCACGCGGCGCAGCGTTGCAATTTCCGCCCCGCTCCCCGCAACGCGCCTTCCGGCCGCGGGAAAATCACGCCAATGCGGCAATGCCACCGGGAATGAATCTGGGAGGTCCATGGGTTCCGATACCGCCGTGACTTGTATGGAATCTGGCGGGGCTTGGCAAGTGTGCGGTAGGCGGATTTTTTCCGGGCCGTGCAGGGCTGCATCGGGAGGAAAGGCCGCAACCGCGACTTGACTCATCGTCCAATGACTCATCGTCCATGACCCGCCACGCTGCGCAAGGGAGGACGCAAGTCTGGCAAAATGCACACAGCGCAAACCCGGAGGAGGGACGATTATTCAGCGAGCAAATCACGAACACATCCGACTGAAGAAACCAATACCCATGAAAACGATCCAAATCCTGACCTTGATGCTGACCGGCGCCCTGTTGGCCGCGACTCCCTTGCGCGCGGAGGAACCTGCGAAGCAGCCGGCCAAGGAATCGGCCAAGGTACCTGCGAAGGAATTGAAAGGCGAGCCCAAGAAGGAGGACGGTGCAAAGAAGCCGGGCATGGAAAAAATGAAGCAGGAGATGGGGGACAAGATGAAAGGGATGGAGGCCAAGGAAAAAGCCGAGGCCGCAGAGTTCGACCACCTGTTTGACGCGATGAATTCCAGCATCGGCGACAAAAAGACCGAGGCCATGGCCGCGATCCTCAACAAGATGGCCCAGAAGGAAAAGGCCATGAAGGCCAAGTGCGAGGCGATGATGAAGGGCGGCATGATGAAGAAGGACGCCAACTCCGCCGCCGAACCCGGCAAACTGGACTACTATACCTGCGCGATGCACCCCGCCGTCCACTGGCCGATCCCGGCAAAGTGCCCCATCTGCGGGATGGATCTCGTGCCCGTCCTCGGAAAAGCCCCCGGTGCCAACCCCGAGGCCAAGCCGGGCGACGAACCCAAGAAAGCCGCCGACCCGCACGCCGCGCACCATTGAGGCGGGGCGCTACTTCTTCGCGATAAAGCGCTTTCGGTGTTCTGCAAGAAATGAGGAATCGGGCAGCGCAGCATCATCAGGAATCTGCAAATGCTCTCCCTCATACGCGCCGAAGTTTTCGGTGACGGCGCGCTGTGAAAGCTCGTTCTTCAAGCGAGGCGAGAGCAGCAGACGAAACTTGTCGTCGAAAGTAATAAGGTAGCGGTCGAATGCGGCATCGTGGAGCCGTGAAAGGCTGAGGCCATTGCACAGATTCAAACGCTCCGTGGGATGCGTACCCCACGGCAGAATATGTGAGGCAATGAGCAACTCGCGCACGGCCAATCCCGTGACGCCGCAGCGACCGCCAAAGTTGTTCAGCACAGCATCGCGAAAATACTCCTGCCCGCGCCGCAGCTTCACATTGGCAGTCGTCTCAGTGGGGCCGCTCGGTGGGCGCTTTCGCAGTCGCACACCTTCTTTCGGAAGAACTTCGAGTTCACTGCTCTCGTCGGCACCGAACAAGGCACGCAGTGCTTCTTCGCTGGCTGGCACACTCTCATTGAGGTCCGTGTGAAACTCATTCCATGTCGAACGGTCGAGCGCGCTCGCACCCGAGAGGCCCTTGATGCCGCGTAGTTTCAATGCGGGATCGAGCGACGCGAGATTGCATAGCTTCATCGCCACGCTGTTTGCACCGCGCCCGAGCTTTTCCGCCATCTCGATGACAACTGGATTGCGCGAGTGAAGCCGTCCAAACGTCAGCTTGTGATAGAGATTGAGCACGACAAGCAACTCGTCGCGCGTCCACTTTTTCGACAAAGGCATTCCAGGAAATTAACGGCCCGCGGCCTCATCGGAAAGACATGAGTGATGAATCCGAACAGCCCGACCCCGCCGCCGTTTTCGGCTGCGCTCTTTCGCTTTGGCACGAGTGCAAGAAATTGGCCACAGGCAACGAGCGACTGAATCTCAGCGAGTGTTACAACGGCGGGGATGAGTTCATGCGAGTAGTCATGCGGGCGGCGACCCGGTTTGAAAACTGGGCTTCGCTACACATCGCTTTCGAGAACCTCGACGACGTTTGGCCCTACATGATGGAGGACAAATTCGGCGCGGCGTGTGTGAGCGCGATGGGTGCAGAAAACCTCGCGCATTTTGACGACAACGACTGCCTGCGAGTGGCGTTTCGACTTGGGCTCCCGGTGAAATCGTCCGCCGGATTGCCGGTGCCGATTGCTCGGATCGCGCCAAATCCGGTGGCTGGCTCAGTCTTTCAGTCATTCCGCATTCAGACCGTACGCGATGCTTTGGATGACGAGATTACGGAGCCCTTCACGCTTGACGACGAACCGTTTGACGAAAATTTCGGCGCTCCGTACTTCGGACTCTACGGCGTGGATGCAGACGGAATGCTTGAACACATCGCGGATCGGCGGACTTACGCCGAATCAGTCAGCCTCGCGCAGAAACTCGCGCCGGGAATCGCTTTTGGTGCTTAATCCGGTGCTGCGCGGAGTGCGCGCACGGTCGCTGCGGTGTTACTTCCGCTTCAGCGAACTTTTCTTACGGCCTCGGCGGCTTCCGCAGCGCGCTGCACGTTCTCGGCTCTTTCGACTTTGACGGATCGGAAACTCCAAAAGCCAATGGTGGCCACGACGGCGACGGTGGAGGCTGCGGCCACCGTCGAGGATGCGACGGGAATCGAGGCATTCGCGGCGGTGAGGATGCCATCGGGCTGGTTGGCGAGGACGAGCGCCTGCCCGCGCCCGAGGTACGGCTTCACCCATGCGAAAATATTCGCGAAGAGCGCCTTGTCCGCCGCGGAGCCGCCTTCCTTTTCCACGGCCTGTGCGATGAGATCGCCCACGGTCTGGAGCAGGCGTGCGGAGGCATAGGCGGCCGCATTGCCCTCGGTGGGCAGGTCGCGCCACGCCTGCGTGAAGTCCGCCCCCTGCGTGATTTTTTCACTCCCCGCGACGACGGAGTCGAAGAACGCCACGCGTGAGGCGATGATGATGCGGTCGGCCTTCGCGTCGAAGCGCACGACGGGCTGGTAGTCGAGCGGCGGCGGGCCGGCGGGGCCTTTCATGCGGATGGTGAGCACGCCGCCCTCGTCGGTGAAGGTGACGGGCGCATTCGGCTGCGAGAGCGCCGGCATGAACTGCGGCTTCAGCGCCTCGATGAGCCAGCCGAGCCGCTCGATCACGATCGCGCCGTCCGCACCGGGGAACTCGGGGGCATTCGGCGCGGGCTGGAATTTCTGCGAAGGATCGAGGCGGAGGTAGAGGCCGACGCGGGCGTCGAGCTTCCCGGCGATCTCCATGACGCTGAGGCCGAGCGGCGGCAGAGGCTTGGCCATGTCGCGTGCGAAGTCCGCACGGTCGCGGGGCGGGACCATCGCGATGATTTCGGGCATCGCCTCGCTCACGAATTCGTTCAGGTGGATGGGAAACTCCAGCGCGAGGTCCGTGTCCTTCGGCGCGAAATCGAGCAGCATGAGCTTCGCCGCGGGACCGCCACTGAGCGTGAGCAGGCCCTTCCGCCCCTGCGGTGTGTGGGCGAAGGCGCGCGAGTGAAACGAGCCGTCGCCCCGTGCGCGCGAACTCGCGCCGGTGGCCGCGACGGAATCGAGGCCGAGAATTTGGAACAGCTTTGCAAACGTGAACCCCGGGGGGAAATCTTTGCGTTCGCGCTCGGGGAGCGACTTGATGATCTCATCGAGGAAGCTGACGAGCATCTTCACGCCACCCGTCTCGGAATACTCGAAGGATCGCGCACCGAGTTCCAAGTGCGAAGTGACCGCGCGGAACGAAGCGGACGCGCCGTCGCCGACGAGCGTGACGGAACCCGCGGACGCTGCGGAGCCGTCCGCAGCGGCAGCGGGCTGATGGCGCAGCGTGAAAATCAACGACGCGAGGGCGAGGGCAACATGGGCGAACCGCTTGGGAAGGGATGTGAGTTTCATGCCGGCGAGTCCATTCCCCCGGCGGGGCAAAGACAATGCGCAAATCGCGGAGGCGGGTGTCCGGCGATGGGCTGTTCCTGATGGACGACGGCCTTGCGAGGCCCATGCACGCAGGCTCGGCCTGCGAATCACGGGCACGCTGGGTGTGATCTTGCGCGCGAAGCGGGAGGGACGCGTGCCTGCGGTCGCGCCGCCGCCAAGGCAACTGCAGGAAGAGGGGTTTCGGATTGCGCCCGCCACGCGCGCGGAGGTGTTGCATCTTGCCGGGGAGTGACCCCGCACTGTCGCGTGCCCGCCATTTTCCCCGCAGCGAAGCGAAGCGCGGTGAAGGCAGGCGCGGTGTGTGAAATTGCCCCGGCGAATTCCGGCCCCACCGGCTTTGACCGCGTGTGAGCTTTTGAATTTGGAAGCCATGAATCCACGGAGCCGAGGCATGGCAAACGCGGCGTTGGGACTTGCTTGGCGGGGCAGGGGCGGCTAGCAGGGATTCATGCCGCGAAAAATCCGCCAGCTCGTTGCTGATTTGGAGGCGTCGGGCTTCACTCTCGCGCCGGGTGGAAAAGGATCGCATCGCAAGTACCGGCACGCGCAGTTTGCGGGTGCGGTGATTTTAAGTGGAAAAGACGGCGAGGACGCGCAGCATTACCAAGAGAAACAAGTCCGCAACGCCATCCGAGCAACCACCCGATGAAAACCGAAGACCGCTACCTGAAATTTGTCCGCTGGAGTGACGAGGACGCCGCCTACACGGGGTTCTGTCCGGATCTTTTCCCGTGGGGCGCGGTGTGCCACGGCGCGGATGAGGAGGCGACGTATCACGCGCTTCGCGAGCTGGTGCGAGAGGAGATTGCGGATTTGGAAGCGGCGGGCCGCGAGCTTCCGGCCGCCGTCACGCGTCCGATGTGCGAGCCGGCGGGCGTGTACCCCTGAACACTCACGCGCCGCTGACGCACCCCTCGACGAGTTCGACGGATGTGCATGTGGACCAATCGAGCATGGCGTGAGGCCATGCCGGGAAGGCGGTGGCGCAAGGCCCGTATCGCGCAGAACAGAGGAACCCACGGGTACCGGCTATGGACAGCCCCAAGGCAAAGAGGAGCGCGGTGAAGGTGGGCGCGGTGCGTGAAATTGCCCCGGCGAAACCCGGCCCCACCGGCTTTTTCACCGCGAATGGCACGAGGCACACAGGTGTGTCCGAAGACGCCCCCAACAGACGAATTTGCCCATGCCATGTCCGGGCGGCGCAACGGAGGCTTTCTCCGGCGGCTGACAGCACATGTCGTTTGCCGGCGATGCGAAGGACGAGGAATCGCGCGTGTTCCGTGCAATGAATGCGCGGCTTCGCGGGTTGTCGTGAGTGCCAATGAACCGCTCACCCTTTCACCGCGCGACACACACGGAGCCGCTCACGCGACGCGAATTCCTCTGGCGCTCGGGCGGCGGGCTGGGCGGGGTCGCGCTGGCCTCGATGCTCGGGGAATCCGGCGTGCTCGCCGGTGGCGGATTTTTCGACGGCAAACTGCATCATCCGGCGAAGGCGAAGCGCGTGGTGCAGTTCTTCATGTCCGGCGCGGCGAGCCACATTGATCTGTTCGACTACAAGCCGGAACTCGCGAAGCGACACGGCGAGCCGAGCGATTTCGGCGAGCACGTCGAGGCGTTTCAAAACGGACTCGGGCCGTGGCTCAAGCCCGTGTGGGATTTTAAGCCGTACGGACAGTCTGGAAAAATGCTGAGCGACACCGTCGCGCCGCTCGGCGCGGTCGCGGATGATCTCGCCTTCATCCACAACGTCACCAGCAAGTCCGGCGTCCACTCCGCAGCCACGCTGCTGCAGGCCACGGGCTTCGTGCTCCCCGGTTTTCCCGGTGCGGGGTGCTGGGTGAGCTACGGGCTCGGTTCGATGAATGACAATCTGCCGACGTTCGTCGTGCTGCCGGATCACCGCGGCTTCGGATCGAATGGCGTGAAGAACTGGGACTCCGCATTTCTCCCGTCGCAGCACAGCGGGACGATCATCTATCCCGGCGCGGAGACGCCGATCGCGGATCTTTTTCCGCACAAGAGCGGCAATTTTGTGAATCCGAAAAGCGAGGCGGCGGCGCAGCAGCTCATGGCGGAGCTGAACCGCGGGCACTCCGCTTCGCGCGAGGGCGACCAGCGGCTCGATGCGCGCATCCGCAGCTACGAACTCGCGGCGAAGATGCAGCTCGCCGCGCCCGAGGCGCTGAACCTCAAGTCCGAGCCGGAGCACGCGCTGAAGCTCTACGGCCTCGACCGCGGCCCGCAGACTTGGGCGAAGGAAATCAACGCCGAGGAGGAGACGTTTCACTTCGCACAAAAATGCCTCGCCGCGCGTCGGCTGCTCGAACGCGGCGTGCGCTTCGTGCAGGTGTGGAGCGGCAACGACAACGGCTTCCCGCGCCGCAACTGGGATTCTCACGAGGACGTGCTGCGCGACCACGGCCCGCTCTCGCTCGGCATGGCGCGCGGCTGCGCGGCGTTCATCGCGGATTTGAAACAGCGCGGGATGCTCGACGACACGGTGATTTTGTGGACGACGGAATTCGGCCGCATGCCGTCGTCGCAGGGCGGCAAGGGGCGCGACCACAATCCCTACGTTTTCACGAACTGGCTCGCCGGTGGCGGCATCAAGGGAGGCATCACGCACGGCGAAAGCGACCAGTGGGGCTACAAGCCGCTCGACCGGAAAAATTCCACGCAAGTGTGGGACATCCACGCGACGATCCTGCACCTGCTCGGGATTGACCACACGAAGCTCACCTTCCGCCACAACGGGATCGATCGCAGGCTGACCGACGTGCATGGCGAGGTGATCACGCCGCTGCTCGCGTAGCGTCAGTTCACGTAGGCCGCCTCGTTGGAAAAGAGCAGCGCCTGCGCGTAGGTTTCCCACGGGTTCAGCGCGCGACGGGAAACACGGAATCCGTCGTTCTTGATCGCCGCGCGGCCATCCATGCTGTTGCGTCCGCCGTTGTTGAGGTTCTTTGCGACGAAGTTGTTTGCCGCGCCGTCCTGCGATTCGATCTCGAAGAACTTGCGGCCCATTTCCAGTTCCTTCGGCGTCGGCCTCCGCTGGAAGATGATGCGGTAGAGAGCCAGTATTTTCCCGCCCTCGACCAGTTCCTCGCGCGTCGGATTTTTCTTCGCGGCGTTTCCCGGCATGGCCCGGTGGAGCAGCATCACGATCTGCGCGTCGGCATTCGTGATGTCGCCGGAAAATTCGCGGCGGCCCACGATGCGGCGCACGACATCCACGCTGAACGGGCTGTTCATCAGGAAGAGCGCCTGCTGCGGGACGATGGTGGTCGTGCGCTTCGAGTTCGTCATCTCGGGCTTCGAGAAATCGAAGTGCGCCATGAGCTCGGGGAGGTTGCCGCGATCCACATACCCATAGACGCTGCGGCGAAAACTGTACGGTTCCTCGGTCAGGTTCACCGGCTTGCCGCCGATGCCGCGATCGAGGTTGCCGCTCATCACGAGCAGCGAGTCGCGCACGGATTCAAAGTCGAGCCGGCGGACGTTCGCGCGCCAGAGCAGGCGGTTGTAAGGATCCTTGTCCTGATATTCATCAATGACGTGGCTGCTCTCCTGATACACGCGCGAGAGCATGATGAGGCGGTGCAACTTTTTCAGGCTCCATCCGCTTTCGGTGAAATAGTTCGCGAGGTAGTCGAGCAACTCGGGGTGCGATGGCGTCTCGGCCATCGTGCCGAGATCGTCGGGCGTGCTCACGAGGCCCTCGCCGAAATGGTGCATCCACACGCGGTTCACCATCACGCGCGCGGTGCGAGGGTTCGCCTTGTCGGCGATGCACTGCGCGAGTTCGAGGCGTCCGCTTCCTTTTGTAAAAGGCACGCCTTTTCCCTCGGGCGAGAGCACGTCGAGGAAGCGGCGCGGGACAATTTCGCCGCGCGTGTTCGCCTGGCCGCGGATGAAGACGGGCGAATCCTCCGCCTGCGGTTTGTCGGCGACGATCATCGCGTACGCGGGCGCGCCGGGATGCGTGAGTTGGAGTTCGTTCAGCCGCGCGAGACCGCCCTGCGCGTCGCGCTTGCGGTTGTTCGGCAGGCGGTCAATGAGCTGGCGGAAGTCCGCGATCGAGAGCGAAGCGCCGGGCTTCACCTCGAAGGGAATCTGAAGCAGCTCGGACATTGAGTCATCCACGCCGCGCACATTTTCGCTGGAGCTGACAGCCATCTCGTCGAGCCAGATTGCGGATTTTGGCGCGACCATCGCGAACGCCTCGTCGTAGATCTGCCAGACATCCTTGATGGATTTGATCGTGCCGGGCTTTGCATTGCGGAACGCGAGCGCGACGAGCCGGTTGATCGGTTTCTTCGCCGTGCCGGGCAACATGCCGGCCTGCACCTGCGCGAGGATCGCAGGCGACTTCGCGGCAAAGTCCTCGCCCTTCAGCGCGGAGAGCACGGCGAGCGGTCCAAAGACGCTGTCGTCCTTTTTCCTCGTGCGCGCCTCGACGCGGCGCGCGATCTCGTCGTCGAGCTTGTTCTCAAGGCGGAAATTCGTATAGCGCGAACTCTTGTCGGTCTCGCTGATCGGATCGCGGGAGAGCGTGAGGAGTTCGAGATACTGCGGCGACTTCAGCCGGAAGGTCTGGTTGAAGTGCCCGATGGACTCGTAGTACGCGCCAGCGATGTCCTTCTTCACCTCAGCCTCCTTTGCCACAAAATCCGCGAGCTGATCCTTCGGCGGCAGCGAGCCGATGAGCGGCTTCACATTCGGCTCGGTGATGCTCGAGAAGACGCCGTGCAGCGCGTAGTAGTCCTTCTGCGAGATGGGATCGAACATGTGGTCATGGCAGCGCGCGCACGAGACGGTCATCGCGAGCATCGCCTTGCTCACGGTGTCAATGCGCTCGTTGATGAGGTCGTTCGGATTTCCAAACCGCTCGCCGACGGTGATGAAACCGAGCGCTGCGAGATGTTCGCCATTGTAGCCGAGCTGCTCCTTCGGCAGGAGATCCGCCGCGAGCTGATACGTCACGAACTTGTCGTAAGGCATGTCGGCATTGAGCGCATTGAGGACCCAGTCGCGATACGTCCACGCGTATGCGAAGCGGTAGTCCTGGCCGTTCGCATTTTCGCCCGCGGTGTCGCTGTAACGCGCGGTGTCGAGCCAGTGGCGGCCCCAGCGCTCGCCGTAGTGCGGCGATGCGAGAAGGCGGTCCACCACGCGCGCCCACGCATCCGGCGAGTGGTCATTGAGGAATGCCTCGATCTCCTGCGGCGACGGCGGAAGGCCGATGAGATCGTAATACGCGCGGCGCAGCAGCGTCTCCCGGTCCGCATCGGGCGAAGGCAGCATCTTCGCCGCCTCGACTTTTTGCAGGATGAAGCAGTCCGGCGGCGTGCGGCACCACTGCTGGTTTTTGTTGATCGGGATCTTCGGCGCTTTCACCGGCTGATACGACCAGTGGGCGCGCGCCTTGTCCGTCATGCCGCTCAGCTTGGTCTTCACGGCGGTGGCGTTTGCGGGCGTCGGGGCGCCCATCTTCACCCAGGCGGTGAGGTCGGCGATCTGCGTGTCACTCAATTTTCCGCCGGTACTCGACGGCGGCATCTGCATGTCGGGATCGCCGTAGTTCACCGCCTTGATGAGCAGCGATTTCGCCGGATCACCGGGAACAACGGCAGCGCCCGACTCGCCGCCCTTCAGCATCGCATCGCGCGAATCCAGCGTGAGGCCGCC
This sequence comes from uncultured Spartobacteria bacterium, assembly GCA_903882875.1. Classification (GTDB taxonomy): domain Bacteria; phylum Verrucomicrobiota; class Verrucomicrobiia; order Chthoniobacterales; family Chthoniobacteraceae; genus SXWH01. The sequence continues at coordinate 41,012 of CAIRYQ010000121.1, forward strand.
CTTGCTTTTCCCGGCGTCCGCGCTGTGGCAGCGGTAGCAGGTGTCCGCGAGCACGGGCCGGATCTTCGCCTCGAAAAACTCCGTCTGTTCCTTCGTGATTTCTTCCGCGTGAGCCGCGAACGAGGTCACGAATGCCATGGCGGGAAGCAGGATCAGGCGCGGGGTTGCGGCCAGTTTTCCGGGGGAGAAAATGGAAGGTTTCATGGTGAGAGCGGGCGGCACCATAGCCCGGAAAAAACGTCCCTCCAGCGCGAATTTCGAGTCCGGCAACGACCGCCGGGCACCGGGGATTTTCCCGCACTCACCATGCCGATCAAACTGAACGATCTCCTCGGCGCGAATGGCGGAAACGCGGAAGCGCTGGAAACTTCGCCTTCCCTGCGTCATCTTCCGAACACATGAGACGCGTCTTCGGAATCGAAACCGAGTATGGAATCACCGTGGACGGCATGACCGATGTGGATGTGGTGCGCGAAAGCATCGCCATCGTGCGCAGCTACACCGAGCACGGCGCGCTGATGAAGTGGGATTACTCGACCGAGGATCCGCACAACGACGCGCGCGGATTCCGAGCGCCCGAGCTGCGGCAGGACACCGACGAGGCCGCCTACTACGAACTCGACAAGCACCGGAACCTCACCTTCGCGGAAATCAAAAGCGACCTCGTGCTCTCGAACGGCGCGCGCTTTTACAACGACCACGCGCACCCCGAATACTCGACGCCCGAGTGCGCGACGCTCGCGGACATCGTCGCGCAGGACAAGGCCGGCGAACGCGTGCTCGAGGAGTGCATGCGCCGCCGCAATTCGCACCTGCCCGAGGGCCAGCGGTGCCGGCTCTACAAAAACAACACCGATTTCCAGGGCCACAGCTACGGGTGCCACGACAATTTCCTCATGCGCCGCGAGGTGCCGTGGGAGCGCATCGTGCGCGACAGCGTCTCGTTCCTCGCCACGAGGCAGTTGTTCGCCGGCGCGGGAAAACTGGGCATCGAGGGCGAGGACGAGAGCGCGCGACCGGGTGCATTCCAGCTCGCGCAGCGCAGCGATTTCTTCGAGGTGCTCACGAGCATAGACACGATGAACCGCCGCCCCATCGTGAACACCCGCGACGAGCCGCACGCCGACGGCGATCTCTACCGCCGCTTCCACATCATCGTGGGCGACGCGAACATGTCGGAATGGGCCACGGCAATGAAGGTGGGCACCACCGCGCTGGCGCTCGAACTCATCGAGAAAGATCACGCGCCGCGCATCGCGCTCGCCGATCCGATTTCCGCGACGAGCGAAATCAGCCGCGACGAGAGTTGGAAATGGATGCTCACTTTTGCCGACGGCCGCACCGCCAGCGCGCTCGACGTGCAGCGCGAATGGCTCGACGCCGCGCGCACGCATTGCGACCGCGACGACGACACCGCATGGGTGCTTGCCGAATGGGAAGCCGTCCTGGCCGATCTCGCGCGCGATCCGATGAGCACGCGCGACCGGTGCGACTGGGCCGCGAAGCGTTTCCTGCTCGATACCTTCCGCGAAGCCGAGAAGCTCGACTGGTCTCACCCGTGGCTCCAGGCACTGGATCTCGAATACCACGACGTGTCGCTCGACAACGGGCTCTACTACGAACTCGCCCGCACCGGCCAGATGCGCCGCACCGTCACCGAGGAACAAATCCGCCACGCGATTTTCTACCCGCCCGAAGGCACGCGCGCGTTTTTCCGCGGCCGCGCCGTCGCACGTTTCAATGCGGATATCACCTCGCTGCAATGGGACGCCCTCACCTTCCGCGAAGGCTCCGACGCGCAGACGTTCGCCTTCCCCCACCCTGCGTTCGACCCGGCGCTCGATCTTCTCAATTCGCGGATCCGCAACGCGACATCGCTCGATTCGCTTCGCTGATTTCCGCGCGTCCGCGCTCGCGGCGGGGAAAAAGTTCACCGGTTTACTCCCGCGCAACCGTCGCTAGCTTGCGTGCCCACGTTGCAAAATCCGACGCCAAATCCATCGCTGCGCATCCACTACCCGCCCGAGCTTCCCGTCTCGGGGAAGCGGGATGATATCCTCGCCGCGCTTGCGCAGCATCAGGTCGTGGTCGTCGCCGGCGAGACGGGCTCGGGCAAAACGACGCAGCTCCCGAAGATGTGCCTTGAGCGGCTGCTCGTCACCAAAGCGCGCGGACGCATCGGATGCACGCAGCCGCGACGCATGGCGGCGACCAGCGTTTCGCGCCGCGTGGCCGAGGAACTCGCCGTGCAGTGGGGCCGCGAGGTCGGGTGCAAGGTGCGTTTCGGCGACGACACCAGCCGCGAGACGCTCGTGAAATTCATGACGGACGGCATCCTGCTCGCGGAGATCCAGAGCGACCCGATGCTGCGCGCATATTCGATCATCATCGTGGACGAGGCGCACGAGCGTTCGCTGAACATTGATTTTCTCCTCGGCCATCTGCGCGGCCTGCTGAAGCGCCGGCCCGATCTGCAAGTCGTGATCACGTCGGCGACGATTGACACGCAGGCGTTCTCGGCGGCGTTTGCCAATGCGCCGATCATCGAGGCGAGCGGGCGGCTTTTTCCCGTCGAGGTACGCTACAAGGACACGTCGGACGAGGAAGGCGAAGGGCTCGTGGAGGATGTCGTCACCATCGTCGAGGAGGCGCTCATCGAGTCGGACGACGGCGACATTCTCGTCTTCCTCGCGACAGAGCGCGACATCCGCGACACCTGCGATGCGCTCGAAGGCACGCTCGGGAAAAACTTCGAGGTGCTCGGACTTTTCGGACGCATGGCGTCGGCGGATCAGCAGCGGATTTTTTCGCCGGGGCAGAGACGCCGCGTGATCGTGTCCACAAATGTCGCCGAGACTTCGCTCACGATCCCGCGCATCCGCTACGTGATTGATTCCGGCCTCGCGCGCATCAGCCGCTACAATCCACGCACGCGCACGAAGCGCCTGCCCGTCGAACCCGTCGCGCAGAGCAGCGCCAACCAGCGCGCAGGTCGTGCGGGCCGCGTGCGGGACGGCATCTGCGTGCGGCTCTACGCGCAGGAGGATTTTTGCGCGCGCCCGGCATTCACGCAGCCGGAAATCCAGCGTGCCAATCTCGCCGAGGTGATCTTGCGGATGAAGGCATTCCGCCTCGGCGAAGTGGAGACGTTTCCCTTTCTGAATCCGCCGTCGAATGCCGCAATGCAGGCGGGCTACACGCTGCTGCACGAACTCGGCGCACTGAACGACGAGCACGAGATGACACCGCTCGGCCACGAACTCGCGCGGCTGCCGATCGATCCCACGCTCGGGCGCATGATGCTCCAGGCGGCAAAAGAGGGCGTGCTCCCCGAGGTGCTCGTCATCGCCGCGGGGCTGGGCATCCCCGATCCGCGCGAGCGCCCCGAGGACGCAAAGGAAGCGGCGACCGCGGCGCACCGCGCGATGGCGGACGCGGAGTCGGACTTTCTCACGTTGCTCCGCATCTGGCGCGCGATGCCGCCCGCCGAGAGCCGGAATGCGCTGCGCCGCTGGGCAAAGGGAAATTTTTTCAATGCAAGCCGGTTGCGCGAGTGGCGCGACCTGCACCGGCAGCTCGCCGACGCGATGGGTGTGAAACCCGCACTGCCGGACCGAGACGTCCACTACGAAGGCATCCACCGCTCGGTGCTCACGGGCCTGCTCGGCCACGTCGCGCGCCGCGAGGAACGCAACACCTACAAGGCAACGGGCAACCGGCTCACGACGATCTTCCCCGGCAGCGGACTTTTCGCACGAGGGAAGAAACCCGCATCGGGATCGAAAAAAGCGCCGGAGGAAAAAGGCAAGGCTCCCTCACAGCCGCAGTGGATCATGGCCGCGGAAATCGTCGAGACCTCCGCGCTCTACGCGCGCACCGCCGCGCGCATCCTGCCCGAGTGGATCGCGGATCTCGGCGCGCATCTCTGCTCGAAGCGATACGGCGATCCGTATTGGGATGCCAAGGCTGGGCGCGTGCTCGCGACCGAGCGCACGATTCTCAGCGGACTCGAAGTCGCACGCGGGCTCGTGGACTACGGGCGCATCGAGCCGAAGGAAGCCACGGAAATCTTCATCCGCGGCGCGCTCATCGAGGCGCAGACGCCGGTGCAGCTCCGCTTCTTTTCCGAAAATCAAAAGCTGCGCGTGAAGATGGAAACCGCGCTGACCCGCGTGCGAAACCACCGCGCGCTCGTGCTCGACGAGATGCTTTACCGTTTCTACGCCGCGCGCATCGAAGCCGTCTCGTCGCTCCACGATCTCCAGCGGTTCGTGAAAGCGCGCCTCACCGCGGAGCCGGATTTTCTCGTCGCGACCGAGGAGGATCTGCTCGGCGATTCCGGCGCGGACTACGACCGCGATGCATTTCCCGAGCAGGTGCGTCTCGCGAACACCGTCCTGCCGCTCTCCTACGAATACAATCCCGGCGACGAGAAGGACGGCGTGACCGTGAACGTCCCGCTGCCCGTCGCGCGCGCTCTCACCGCCGGGCAACTGCAATGGATGGTGCCCGGAATGCGCGCCGAGCAAATCAGCACGCTGCTCCGCGCGCTGCCGAAGGCGATCCGGAAAACTTTGCAGCCGATCGAGCCGAAGGTAGGCGAGATCACTGCGGCATTCGATCCGGGAAAGGACGAGTTTCTTTCCGCGCTCGCCGCGCACATCCAGCGCACGTACCGCGTCGCGCTGAAGGCCGAAGACTGGCCGCCGGACAGCCTGCCCGCGCATCTCATGCCGCGCATTCACATCGTGGACGACCGCAAGCGCGTGATCGCCTCGGGCCGCGATCTCTCCGCGCTGCACGACGAAATCGGCACTGCCCGCACGCCCGCATGGGATCGCGCGGTGCGCGAGTGGGAGCGCCCGGTCGGAAAATCGTGGAGCTTCGGCGACCTGCCGGAAAAAATCACCGTCGAGCAGATTGCCGGCACCCCGCATTTCGCATGGCCCTCGCTCGTCTTCACGGATGCAGGCGCATCCATCCGCCTCTGCCACGCGCGCGAGGAGGCGGAAGGTCTCGCCGTCCCCGCTGTGCGCCGCCTCGCGGAGATCGCCGCGGAAAAAGATCTCGCGTGGCTCGCGCGGGAATTCCGCCAGCTCGGCCTCGTGTCGGCACGCACGACAGGCCCTGCGAATTTCCGCCACGCATTCACTGTCGCCACGGCAAAGCTCGCCGGCACCGCGACGCCGTGGGGCGCGCCCGAATCGCTTTCGCGCGGCGCGATCGCGATGCTCACCGCACACGCATTGCGCCTCTCGCCACCCCTGCCGCTCACCGAGGCGCGCTTCCGCGAACTGCTCGCCACTTTCCACCGCGACCTGCCTGCCCTCGCACGAAAGGTCGGCGACATCACCGCACAGATCGTCACGCTGCGCCACGCGCTCGTCTCCTCGCCGCGCCGCTACGCCGCCTTCGATGCCGACCTCGCGCGCCTGCTCCCCACAGATTTTCCGGCGGGCATTCCGTTCACGCAATTCCCGCACATTCCGCGCTACCTCCGCGCCATGCAGCTCCGTGCCGAACGCGCCGCGCTCGCGCCCGCGAAGGACACGGAGAAGGCACGCCAGCTCGCGCCCTTTCACGGCTGGGAAAAGCGCGTCGCACCCGCGCGCCACTCGGAGTTCCGCTGGATGCTGGAGGAATTCCGTGTCTCCCTGTTCGCACAGGAACTCGGAACGCCCGCGCCCGTCTCAGCGCAACGCCTCGCCGCGCTAGGCGGGCTGTCGTGAAATTTGCGCGGCCTTTCAAGAGTGCCGGCAACGGATTGCACATTGGCTTGCAGATGCGCGGGGAAATGGCGGCGCGCACGTTGAAGCCGCATTTTCACAAGCTGCCCCTCATCGCGTGCGCGCGCCGCCCGCAATCCGTTTCGCGGTGTTGTTCATAGACCGCTGCGGCTCCGCCGCCCTGCGCTGGATTCTGTCAAACCCTCAAGCCACCGATTTGGAGTCAAACTCCCGGACAGCAAAAGACCCGGAGGATTTACCCTCCGGGTCTTTTGTTTGATTGATTGGATCAATCGGGAAGCGGGAAGCCTTATGACTTCTTCTCGGTGACTGATTCGCCCTTCTTGTTGTGCTTGTCGGTGGAGACCGTGACCGTCTTACCGACGAGGTCTGCGGCCTTCACTTCTTTGCCTTCGGCGTTGGTGATCTTCACCGTCGCGGCGAGCGTGATCGCTTCCGTGCCGACGGTCAGTTGCTTCTTCTCGGCGTCATAGGATTTGACTTCGCCAGTGACGGGAACCTTGATGCCGCATCCGGCATACGAGGCAACGGCCATCATCAACGAGACTGCAATGGTAGTGAGTTTCTTCATGGTTTTATTTGGGGCTTGATTGAGTTTTTGAAGGGAAGAATTCCCCTTCGGCTGGCGACTCTCGTGAAGGCCGCCGTCTTTGGCAACTCAAAAATCCGACCGAGTTTCAGCGGCAAAACTGGGCTCGCTTTGGATTCGCGTCCCCTCTACTGAGCTGCGCTGCAAACGGGATCCCTCCCCAAGCCACCCGTTCTCCCACGCATGAAACACCACTGTATTCCGATCCCGTCCCGGCTCTTTGCGGTCTTCTTCGCGCTTGCCTTCACCGCGAACGCCTGGGCTCATCCGGTGCCGGATCTCCCGGTCCGATCCCATTTCGCGACCGACGGAAACGCCGAGATTCGCATTGAGGTGGACCCGCGCGGTTTTTCCGACAACCCGGAAGCCCTCAACTATTTTCAGAAGGCGACCATCGAGAGTCTTTCGCCGGAAAAGGTGAAGGAAATGAAGGACACCGCGGACGTTTTTGTCAGCCAGCGGCTCCGTTTCTTTTTCGATCCGATCGGCGAGGTGAAGCCGAAGATCACGTGGGAATTCAAGAAGCTCGGCGACGGCGGCATCCCGTTTGAGACGGACGACAAAGGCCTGCTCAAGGGCGACGAGACCGTCCTCGTCGGATCGTGGAAAACTCAGGTGATCTCCGGCATGACCGGCTACCGGATCGAGGCGCTCCCGCTCACTCCCGGAAAAATGGGCGCGCCGCTCAGCGTGATGTTCGTCAATTTCATCGGCGGCAAACAGGTCGAGCGCTACGGCGTGCTCTACCCCGGCGAGATGAGCTTCACGCTCGATCTCACCGAGCAGGGCATCTCCCCGAAATCGGGCGGGCGCACCGAAGGCTCCGTCGGCGTGAAGGCGACCCCGGGCGACTGGCTCACGCTTTTCGGGTCCGAGATCAAACGCGGGTTTGGACACGTCGTCCCCACGGGGCTGGACCACATCCTCTTTGTCCTCGGCGTCTTCCTTATGACGCGGAAATGGAAGCCGCTCGTCCTCCAGATTTCCACCTTCACCGTCGCCCACACCCTCACGCTCTGGCTCGCCTCCGCGGGCTACGTGAAGCTCCCCCGCAACATCGTGGACCCGCTCATCGCCGCGAGCATCGTGGTCGTCGCGCTGGAAAACGTCCTCTTCAAAAACTACACCCACTGGCGGCTGCTCATCGTCTTCGGCTTCGGCCTCATCCACGGGCTCGGATTCGCCGGCGCCATGGCCACCCGGCTCGATTCCAATTCCTCGCTCGTCATCGGCCTGCTGGGAATCAATCTCGGGGTCGAGTTCGGCCAGTTGACGGTGATCGCCCTCGCGCTCATCCTCACTGGCTACATCCGCGATTCGGAAAAATACCGGAAGTTCGTCGTCGTCCCCGGCTCGCTCGCGATCGCGGCGCTGGGCGTGTGGTGGTTTATCGAACGCATCAGCTCCCGATAGGCGTCAGCATCTCAGCACATTCCGGCGGAGCGCGCCGGGGCCAGCGTGGTGGAGAATGCACCCGGCTTACGGCGGCGACGGACTGCCATTGCATTGCGATGCCTTGGATTGCCCTTGCTTCCACAGATCCGGCGAAGTAGGGAATGCAGCGTTGCAGTCCGCATTTCACAAACTCCTGCTTGTCGCCTGCGCGCTCTACCTGAGCGGCGCGCACTGGGCGGTGCTGCAAGTCACGGCGTGGACGGGGATGCTCATTTCACGCTCGCAGACCGAAGGCGTGGTGGAGGCGGTGAAGACGACCTTCGATGGCGAGCACCCTTGCCCGATGTGCTGCGTGATCGAGTCCGGACAGAAGGAGGAGAAGCGCAACGCCATGGATGCTCCGATGCTAAAGGCGCTCATGGAAGTGAAGCTCGTGGCGATGGAAAATGCCGCGCTGCCGGTGCCTGCGATTTCGGGAGAACTTCGCTGGATGGAATTTTCCCCGATGGCCTCGCTGCGCACGGATGCGCCGCCGACCCCGCCGCCGCTCGCCTGACCGGGCGGCTGCAACCTGCATGTGAATCGCCGCGCATTCGCGTGGCGCTGACGGCCCTTTCCCGGACCGCGCTGCAAGGCTGAGACGCCCGCATTCTGCCCCATGCCCGGACGTATCGCGTCCGAATGTCCCGGCGTGGTCATTTCCCGCGGAGGGCGGTCGTGTGACCGCATCGTGAGAGCCTGCAGAATCCGCCGCGCGTCGTTGCGTGGTGACTTTGCACGCCGCAGCAGCCGCACCGCCCTCCACCGGAACCCCTCGCTCCGGACGCAACAAACCAAACCCAAACCCATCTCTGTACCCATGTGGAAACATATTCTCACCGTCCTGCTCATCGCGGCCTCCGTCTTCGCGTCCGCACACTTGAAACGCACACCGGAGGGCCCTGCGGTCGAGTTCCGCTGCCACCTTCCGGACATCGTCTGCGACGCGTGCCGCGGCTCGGTCACCGCTGAACTGAAAAAAGAAGCGGGCATCCGCGAAGTGCGCTTCGAGGGCGAGGACCGCAAGGAACTCGTCGTGACGCACAGCGCGCAGCGCACGCCGGAGTCGCTGCGAATCTCGCTCGCGCGCATCGGCTACCCCGCCGAGGCGCTCGACGGCGATCCCAGCAAGGCCGTCTCACACCAGAAATGCGTCTGCCCCATTGAGCGCGCAAAACAACAGCAGTGAGGCGATGAAAAATTCGCTCAAGGCGCTCGTCATCCTCACGCTGCTCGTCGGTGCCGGATTCGCGTCGAATCATTTCATCGGCGCTGCGCTCAAGGCGAACCGGCCTCCGACGCAGACGCTGCCCGTGGGCCGCGCGGTGCCGGACTTCCGGCTCACCGAGAGCCGCGGGCAGCACGTCACGCTCGCGGATTTGAAAGGCAAAGTCTGGGTCGCGAACCTCATGTTCGCCTCGTGCCCGGACGTGTGCGTCCGCATGGCCGAGCAGTTCGCGAAACTCGATCGCCAGCTCGGCCCGCGCGACGACGTGCGGCTCGTATCCATCACCATCACGCCGGACGCCGACACGCCCTCGGTTCTCCGCGCCTACGCGGACAAGCTCGGGGCGTCGGAGAAGTGGTGGTTCCTCACCGGCGACCGCGCGGAAATCGTGAAGCTGGCCAACCACGGCTTCCTCCTCTCCGCCGGAACAGCCGAGACGCTCACCCACAGCGACAAGCTCGTGCTCGTGGACCGCACGGGAATCGTGCGCGGCTACTTCGACGGCGGCAACCCCGAGAGCGTCCCGCGACTCGCCGCGGAAATCGCGCGGCTCATTTCAGTCCAATCCAAATGAAACCAACAACCAACCCAAACACCAAACCCATCAACCAATGAAACCACACATAAGCATGACCAAACACATCATCCTAACCATCGCCGGATCGCTTCTTCTGAAAGCGACCGCCTCTGCCGCGCTGCTCTCCAGCGGCTCGGCGACGATCAACTACAACGCAACCGCGTGGGGCAACCTTGCCTCCGGTTACGGTCCAACTCCAGTCCTCGCACTCGACGGCTTCTTCAATCAGGCCACTGCAAATTCGCTCACCGGCTCGCAAATTCTCAACGCCGCTGCGGATCCGTACGCCTCCTACACGGGGCAGGTCTATGCGATGAACGGCGCGTCCGTCAGCAATCTCGCGGGCCGCTACACGCAGGCGACGAACTTCAACTTCACGCTTGGAAATCCGCAGGTGGAGACCGGTTCCATCGGCCTCGGCGGCGTCGCGCGATTTGGAGTCTATGGCGGAGCCTACGGCGAACTCGAATTCGGCGACTTCACACTGCAATACAGTGCCTCGCGGATCCTGGCGGGCGGTAGCGGATGGTATCTCAAGAACAACATCGCTCCGGCGGGCGCAGCATTCGATCTGATCAACCCGAATGTTGTCGAGACAGGGACTACGCTCAGCATCTCCGGCGATCTCGGCGTGAGCTATGAAGTCGCGAACTTCCTCTTTGGCACACCATCCGACCAAGGTGCCGACGTAGGTACGTTTAGCTTCACCGGCATCGTGGCGGTACCGGAACCGGCCACCGCGTGCTTCGGTCTCGTCGCCGTCGCCGCAGCCTTGGTGCGCAACCGCAGGAGCAGGCAGACCGCGTAATCTGAACCATTGGGGGAAGCCGTCGGGTGTCTTTGTGCCGGAGCGAATCCGGCAGCGATGCCCGACGGCAAATCCCAACCCGTCCGCCAATGAAACAAACCATTCCGATCACGCGCGGCATCCTCGTGAGCGCGGCAATCACCCTGCTGCTGAATGCCACCGCCTCCGCCGCGACACTCGGGAGCGGCTCGGCGACCATCAACTACATCAAGTCCGCGTGGGACAATCTCGCCTCGGGCTACGGCCTGGGGCCGAACCTCCTCACGCTCGACAGCTATTTTGATCGGGCTGCGGCAGACTCGCGAACGTCCGCCCAAATCCAGAGCGGCCCCGCCATCCCGGGGTCCTCCTACACCGGCGAAACCTACTCCATGAACGGCGCATCGGTGATAAACCTCACGGGCCGCACCAATCAGCCTACGACGTTCAGCTACACGCCGGGCAATCCGCAGGGCGGCACGGGCGTCATCGGCCTCGACGGCATCGCGCGGTTCACCGTCGCGCAACCGGTCGGCGGAGTCCTGCTCTACGGGGACTACACGCTGCAATACGACCCGACGCGCATCGGCGGCTTAAAACTGGGTACCGGCTGGTATCTCAAGGACAACATCCCTCCTGCGGCGGCGGCGTTCGACATTCTGAATGTGAGCGTCATCGAGACCCCGACCACGCTCACCATCTCGGGCGATCTCGGAGTGACCTACGAGGTCGCAAACCTCCTCTACAGCACGCCGACTGATCAGGGCGCGAATGTGGGGAGCTTCACATTCACCGCGCAGGTCGTCCCGGAGCCGTCCGTGTGCGTGCTGATGCTCAGCGTGGTAACGAGCTTCGCCGGCTTCTCCCGCCGCAGGAGCCCGATGAGATAGATCATGCCTTCACCGGGTGCCATTCGTCGGGACACGCCACGCGGCTTTACCCTGCTGGAGTTGCTCGTGGTTATCGCGATCATCACCGTCCTCGCGGTGCTGGTGCTCGCGGGACTCGCACGGAGCAAGCGGATGGCGCTGCGGGTGACGTGCATGAACAATCTCAGGCAATTCGTGGGGGCCGACCTCGGATACTTTGCGGACAACGGCCAGTTCCCAGCGATGGACAGCACGGTGCCCAGCAGCATCAAGGTGGCGCACCTTGCGATGATGGCTGGCTACCTGAAGACGAGCATTCCCACGGGGCCGGCTGCTTTGTGGCCAAAACGAATGAAGCAACCCGAATGGATCAATTGCCCGTGTGCGAGAACTTCCGGCTATGCCGAAGGGCTCACCGCCGGTGGCGGCGTTTATATCGGTTACCTGTACGTGGGCGGGATTGAGGATTCGCCGATCGTCCTCACCGGCATGGCAACGCTCCCGAATCCCGAGCACTCCGCGCAAAGCAGGAACTTCCGCCGCGGCGTGCTGTGGGCGGACATCCTGGGCGAATTCCGCACCGGCGACCCGCGTCGCTACGAGTGCTTCCACACCGACGCCGGAAAAAAATACACGGACTTCCGTTTTCCCAAGACGGAGATCGAAGGAATCCACCGCGCGTGGTCCGACGGCTCGGTCGAGTGGGTGCCCATCGAACGACTCGATCTCTCCGGCCCCGGCAGCCCCGACCTCCAGATCAATCACCTCCTCGGCAACTACTACTACTGACCCGCCATGAAACCAATCGATCCACTCACACGCCGCCGCTTCCTCCGCGCCGTCACCGCCGCGAGCGGCGCGATGCTCGCATCACAACACGCACATTCCGCCGCACCCGCAGATGCCGGGAAAAAGGACGACGCCTTCAGCATGGCGGACATCATGCGCCCAGGCAGCGAGACCATCTTCATCCTGCTCTATCCCGGCTTCACCGCGATGGACGCCATCGGCCCGGAATACGCGCTCTCGTGCATGACCGGCGCGACCGTGCGCTTCATCGCGAAGACCGCGAAGCCCGTGCGAACCGAATCGGGATTCGAGGTCACGCCGCATCTCACCTTCGATCAGCTCCCGGAAAAGCCCACGCTCTTCATCGTCCCCGGAGGAACGAAAGGAACGATCGAGGCCATCGGGGATGCAGTGACGCGCGACTTCGTCCGCAAAGCGGGAAGCGCATCCGAATTTGCGGGCAGCGTCTGCACCGGCTCGCTGCTGCTTGGTGCGGCGGGATTGCTCGACGGCTACGAGGCCACAAGCCACTGGCAGACACTCGAACTGCTCCCCATCTTCGGCGCGAAGCCGAGCAAGAAGCGCGTCGTCTTCGACCGCAACCGCGTGACCGGCGCAGGCGTCACCGCCGGGCTGGATTTCTCGCTCGAACTCGTCCGCCACTTCCGCGGCGACTCCTACGCAAAGGGCGTGCAGCTCCTCGGCCAGTACGACCCGCAGCCGCCTTTCCCTGGCGGAGGCAATCCCGACAGCGCCGACCCACAGCTCGTCGCGATGCTCAACGAAATGCACAAGCCATTCATCGCCAGCTACGCGGAGAGCATTCGCAAGACCCACATCTCCACCGGAACACGACAAAACAAGAACAACACAATCCACCAATGAACCTAACGAAACACATCACGCTCCTCATCGCTCTCTTTCTGGCCGGGGCGTCATCCGTGGCACGGGCTCAGGCTCCGGGCGTGCCCATCGAGCACAATGAAATTTCACTGAAGGATGAGGCGCTCATCCGCAAGGCTTCCTCGCTGCGCGCGGCGGGCCGCCTGCTGGATGGCAAAAAGGTGGCAGCCGCCCTCGGTTGCCTGCAACCGGCAAAAATCAAACTCAAACCCGTGGCCACGCAGAAGCTGGAGCCACGCGACATCGCAGCGCTCGCACGGCGCGCCTTGGTGCGCGTGGGCTGGTTTTACAAGTGTCAGCATTGCGACCACTGGCATGTGAACGTGTCTGCCGGCTACGCGATCAGCGAGGACGGCATCGTCGTCACCTGTCATCATTGCGTCGCACCGGACAGCCATAAGATGCGTGAGGGATATCTCGTGGCCACGAATGCAGAGGGGGAGGTTTTTTCCGTCAAGGAAGTGCTGGCCGCTGATGCGAAGATGGACACTGCTGTCGTGCGCGTGGACGCCGCGGGGCTCACGCCGCTCGCACTCCACGACCAGAGCCATCCCGGCGATGCTGCATGGTGCCTGAGTGATCCCATGAGCCATCCCTCCTACTTTAGCGCCGGCCTCGTGAACCGTTTCTACTGGAAGGAACACGACCCTGCCGCCGATGCCACTACGTTCGTGGGTGCGCGCCATCTGCGCATGAACGTCAGCACTGACTGGGCCTACGGCAGCAGCGGCGCGGCCGTATTGGATTCCTGCGGCAATGTGATCGCCCACGTCTCGCAAATCCTGCCATTGACCTCCGAGGACGGAAGTTCCGGCAGCAAGTCGAAGTCAAAGCACGACGGGGAAAAGGAGGAAATCTCCACGCTCATCGTCTTGCATGAAGCCATACCCGCGCGCGCGGTAAAGCTGCTGCTCAACCACCAAGCCGCCACATTGAACCGCTAAACAGGACACCCATCTCCCCCCGGAACCCAACAACAACACAACACACAAAACCAATGAGCCGAACCAAACACATCGCACTGCTCATGGCCGCACTCGCCGTTGCAGCGACTCGGTGAGCACGACGGCAAAATCACCGGACCCCACACGGCTCCCGGCCTGCCTGCGGCGAAATTATCCAAGCTCAGAAAAGCGGCCTCGCACTCGGTGAAAGCCCCGCTTTGCCAGGGCCGGGTTCCCAATTCTCAGCCGGACAGTCTGAAGCAAGGCTCTGACGCTCCGAGTGTTCACAAATGGTGCCGATCCGCAGGCCGGGGCACTCCCCCAAGCGAATTCGAGTTCTTTGCCGCCAGTTAGGAGACTCCGGGTCGCCAATCCGGGATTTGTCCTTCGTGTCAGGAGCCTCCCCCGTGCTCCACCGGGATTTGTCCTTCCAGTCGGGAGTC
>CAIRYQ010000122.1 GCA_903882875.1 uncultured Spartobacteria bacterium
GCGCGAGGCGAGGTTCGCCGCCGAGCCGATCAGATCCGTGCGCCCCGCCGCGGTGATGTCCGACACTTCGCCAAGATGGATGCCGAGCCGCGTGGCGAGCGCGACCTCGCCCCACGCCATGTCGCGCAGCGCCTGCTGGAAACGCAGCGCAAACCGCACCGCGCCCGCCGCACTCGGGCACGATGCAAAGTAACCGTCGCCCGTGAACTTCACGATCGTGATCCCCTCCTCCGCCGCGAGCCGCTCGAAGCTCTCGTTGTGCATCCGCAGCGCCGCCGCGTACGCAGCCGCGCCAAATTTCCCAGGCAGCGCCGTGGAGCCCACGAGGTCGCTGAAAATCAGCACCGCAATGCGCGAGGCGGTGTCGGGACTGCCCGGTGCGGTGTGCGTTGTGGGTTCGGCGGACATGGCCGGGATTTCGCGCCTTCTCGCAAACACCCGCGCCGCAGACAAGGGCAAACGGCAGGGCGCCGACCGCCGGACGGGGCTGGCGGCTCAATTTTTGGCGCAAAGCGAAGCCCGCTCAAAGGCCGACAGACGTCCGCCAGCGGCGAAGGCAGCCCGCCGCGCGACGGCTGAAGGGAAAGATTTTTCCGGGAAGGCGCGAGCTGCGGGACTTAGGCTGACGCAGAGACCGGGGCCTGTGGTGGCTTATGCGTGGTGAGCACGGTCCCTGCCAGCATCAGCCGCACAGCCCGCGACAGAACCGCAGCGTGTTCCGTGCTCGGCAATGGGTGCGGCATGGCCTTCCACGAACCATCCATGCCTATCCGGGCCCTCACCGAGCGGCGCGTAGCCGCCCTCAAGCCACATTCCACATTCCATGACTGAACCGATGGCCCTGCTCTCGTGGTGACTGGCTGCTGCCGCTCACCCGCTCCCGCACAGCCATGCGAGCATCGTGCGGGACACACTTCCGACGGCTGCAAATTCGCCCCGTGAAATACAGGCGGCGGACTGAAGGAACACGCCGGGGACGGTTCAGCGCAACCGCCAGTCCCCCAAGACACCGGTGTAGATAAACCCCGTGGCCGGCCTGAGTCCGCTCCCGGTGGAAAAATTGACAGCTCCTCCGGTGCCATCAAGCGCCCACGCATAAATCTGGCCGGCCGTGTTTTGAAAAATCAAATCGGGCACCCCATCACTGTTGATGTCGGCCATCGCGGCGATCCTCCAATCTCCGAGCCCGCCGCCCCACAGGTAGCCGCTGCCCGGCTTTAGCCCCGTGCCGGTGGCAAAATTCACCGCACTCCCGGTGCCGTCCAGCAGCCACACGTAGATCTGGCCGACGTTGTTCTGAAATATCAGATCGGCCTTGCCATCCGAATTCACATCGGCACAGCCGACCACCCGCCAGTCTCCCAAGGCTGCGGTGTAAAGAAACCGCGATCCGGCAACCAGACCGCTCCCGGTGGAGAAATTCACCGCGTTCCCCGTACCGTCGAGAAACCACACATAAATCTGGCCGGCACTGTTTTGAAAGACCAGGTCGGCAAATCCGTCGCCATTGATGTCCGCGCAGCCGACCACCCGCCAGTCCGCCAGTCCGCCAGTGTAGAGAAACTTCGAGCCCGGCTTCAGGCCGGTCCCGGTTGAGAAATTCACCGTGTTCCCGGTGCCATCGAGAAGCCACACGTAAATCTGGCCCGCATTGTTTTGAAAGATGAAGTCCGTGAACCCGTCATTGTTGATGTCGGCGGTGCCCACGAGCCTCCAGTCACTCAATGCACCGCCCCAAAAATAGCTGTAACTCTGCCTGACGCCGCTGCCGTTCATGAACCACCCGGCAAGCTGGCCTATGCTGTTTTGAAACATTAGATCATCCACCGCGTCGCCGTTCACATCGGCATGGGCATCGCCGCCTGCGCGAGTCACCGTGACGGCATAAGTCCGGGTCGTCACGCCATCGAGTGCCGTGACGACGACATTGAAGACATTTGCCCCGTTCACCAATGGCATCAGCCCGGTGGCGCTGCCCGATGCGACGGGCGTGCCGTTCACGGCGACAGTCGCGCCCGGCTGGGAAACGACCGGCGTGAGACGGAAGCCCGCCGCCGTCCTGGCAAGGTTGAGCGAATAGGCGGTCGTGCTGCTTGCAAATGAGGGCGAAAGCGCGCCTGCTCCCGGCGTCAAGGACGACAGGTTTGCATTGGCGGCACTGAGGATGAAGTTAGCGACCAGCGTCCTGTTCGCACCCGCGGTAAAGGAATAGGTTGCCGATCCGCTCACCTGCGCTCCGCCTTCAGTCCAGTTCACAAATGTATAACCGGTAGTAGGCGCGGCTGTCAGCGTCACGGTTGTGCCAGCAGCAATGCGTCCACCACCCGAGATGCTCCCACCCGCTGAGGGAATCGCACTCGTGCTGATGGTGAAGCTCGCGGGCGTGTAGCCGATCACGTCCATGGCCGTGATGTCCCACGGCGTCAGATCATCCTCTTCGTTCGTCGGGCCAAAGGCGTTGAACGAATCGGGTGCGGGGCCCGCCCAGTCCATGATGTCGCCGGAAGGATCCGAGTTGAAGTAATGCAGATTGGTCGCGCCGCCATCCGCGGAAAAATAGACGTTCACCGCATTCGGATCCATGCTTGGCACCCCCTTGGCGGTGTAACGGAAAAGATCGAAAGGAGCTGCGCCCACCGGGACGGAATCTATGTTGGAATTCCGCCCCATCACCTCGGATATCTCGTGTATCGCTATTCCGATGAAGTCATATTCGCCGGCCACCTTCCGGTTGGCCGGGTCATAAGTATAAGGATTGCCTCCGCCGAAATAGATCGTCCCGTCGCTGCCTGGGTCATTGGCTGCAAGCAGGCCGAGCGCCTTTGCCTCCGCCGAAGGCAGCGACCATCCTCCCGGCCCGGCAGGATCGTTCACGGGAAGACTTGCGACACTGCTGAAATCCGCGGCACTCACCGCGCCTGCCGTGAGCGCGGCCTTCACGGCTGAATACGACGTGGGAATGAACGTCGCAAGGCTCGCACCGAGCGTCCTCGTGCCGCGGCTCACCATGATCGTGATGTTGATGGTGATCGCATCGGTGAAGACATTCTGAAACTGCTGCTCCGCATAGATCACCGCCGCCTGAAACTTCGGCACATCCGCCGCCGGCAGATACCTGTTGATGCTCGGATCCCATGTGTTGTTGAACGTGATCGCACTCCCTGAAACCGCCGAGAGAAGAACGAGGAGGAGAATGAAGACCGCGCGTTGGAAGAGTGATTTCACGGGTGCGGATATGTCCCGGATCGTTGGCATCATTTCGCTCGGATGCAAGTGAGAGGATGTTCAGAACCCCGTGAAGCCCGCACATGCCTCATGTGGACGGCCTTTCGCTTCCGTTCGTTCCGAATAAAATGCCTTTTCACCGGCGCTCTCCGCGGTTGTCACTCCCGCCATCCGATGAATCCTCCCACATTCACACACAGCACCCGCTTTTCCGTCATCGCACGAAAATTCATCCTAGCCCTGCTCCTCGCATCGGCAGGCATCGCCGCGGATTCGCCGGAGCGCCCGGCGCTCACCGACGCGGAAAAGCAGGACGGCTGGAAACTCATGTTCGACGGCGTGAGCACCGCAGGCTGGCGCGGGCTCGGCATGGATGGATTTCCCGAAGTATGGGTCGTCCAGGACGGCTGCCTCCGCTGTCTCGGCGGCTACAAGGGCGCCAACGACCTCGTGACCGTGGACGAATACGAGAACTTCGAGATGTCCTTCGAGTGGATGTTCCCGAAAAAGAGCGGCAACAGCGGCGTGAAATACCGCGTCCAGGAGCAGAAGGGAAAAGGCTACGCGTTCGGCCCCGAATACCAGTGCATGAACGACCCCGATGCGACGGACAAGCACGCCAGCGGTTCGCTTTACGACATCTTTGCGCCAGAGGGGAAAAAGCTGATGCCGCAGGGGGAGTTCAACAAGTCGCGCATCATCGTGCAGGGCAATCACGTCGAGCATTGGCTGAACGGCGTGAAGGTCGTCTCAGCCGAGTTTGGCAGCGATGCGATGAATGCAGCCCTCGCGCAAAGCCATTTCAAGAACAGCGACTGGGGAAAGAAACCCCGCGGCCACATAATCCTGCAGGATCACCACAGCGAGGTGTTCTTCCGAAATCTCAAGATACGTGTCCTGCCGGATGCGAATCCGAAGTAACGCTAACCCGCCTCCATTTCCGATATGAAGCAAAACATCAGCCGCCGTTCCGCACTAAGTCGCCTGTCCCTCGCCGCCGGAGGGATCGCAGCGACGCGCATCCTCGGTGCCCCACATATTCTTAGTGCGGCAAATGCGCCGCACAGGCTCAACTGCGTAGTTATCGGCTGCGGTGCGCGGGGCATGTCGCACATCGCAGCGGCCGCGGGGCACAATCAGACGGACAAGGACAGCCAGAACCTGATGGCCATCGTGGACGCAGACGAAGCCAAACTGGCCAAGGTGCTTGCATGGGCAAAGGGCAAGGGCTTTGACCCGGAGCGCATCCAGACCTTTACCGACTACCGCACGATGTTTGATAAGATCGGAAAGCAGATAGATGCGGTCTTCATCGCGACGCCGAACCATCAGCACGCACCTCCCGCGATGATGGCCATGCAGCTTGGCAAGGGCGTCTATTGCGAAAAGCCGCTCTCACACACCATCGCCGAGGCGCGCAAGCTCGCCGAGCTGGCCGCAAGCAGCAAGGTGCCGACCCAGATGGGTAATCAGGGCCATTGCGAGGAAGGCTATCGCCGACTGTGTGAATATGTGTGGGCAGGTGTCATCGGGAAAATCACCGAGACCCATAGCTGGACGAATCGCAGCAATGGCGGAATCGGCCCGCGGCCCGCTTCCATTGCGGTGCCGGGTGGCGTGCACTGGGACTCATGGATCGGCCCTGCGCCGATGCGCGACTATCATTCGGATCTCCATCCGCACCAGTGGCACGGATGGCATGACTTTGGAAACGGCTCGCTCGGCAACATGGGCTGCCACGTGCTCGACGGCGTTTATTGGTCGCTAAAGCTCGGGCATCCCACGCGCATCGAAGCCGAACAGCTATTCGGCGGAAGCAATGAACGCTATCCGACAGGCACGCGAATCCGCTGGGATTTCCCGGCACGCGAAGAGATGCAGGCGGTGAAGGTGTATTGGTACGATGGCCGCATCGGTGTCGGCGACACTGGCGATGAAAACAAAGCCACGCCCAAAGGCCCGAGGGGTAAGCCCAACATTCCCCCGCTGCTGCTCGAACTAAGAGAGAAATATCCCGAGGAGAAATTCGAGGACAACGGGACGCTCTATGTCGGCGAAAAGGGCATCCTCTACACTGGCACCTATGGCGGGAATATGCGCATCGTCCCGCATAAACTAATGCTCGAAACTCCCGAGCCTGCGAAGTCCCTCCCCCGCTCTTCCAGCTCCTTTGGTGATTTCATGCGTGCCTGCAAGGAGGGCACCAATAAAACGGCCTCCAGCTTCGATTACTCGGCACGGCTCACGGAATTCACGCTGCTGGGTAATCTCGCGCAGCTCGCCGGCGAACACCGTCCGGTCGAATGGGACGGGCCGAACATGAAGGTCACTAACCTTCCCGAGCTGAATCAATACGTGAAACAGGAATACCGGAAAGGCTGGGGAGGAATCTGAGAGTTCCTGATGGGGCTCAATTAACTGCCCACACGACCAGCAGCCCTACCAGTTATCAGTCCGAAAAGGCTGCGCAGGCAGGCCGTCCTTGTTGAACAGATTGGCCCATTGAAAGCTGCCGGACCAAGCATAACGCACGGCGGCCGGCTTCTGGACTTCCTTGCTGGAGACCACGACGGCGTCGCCGTCAATCTGCGCGTCGGCCCATACGAATTTCTTGTCCTCACCGGCGATCATGAAGCCCTGGAGCGCTTCGCCATTCTTGAAGGCGAGGCCCTTGCCGGTGTGTGTGAATTTCAATGTGACAATTTTCCCCTCGACCTTGTGCGACGCGAGCTGCGGCCCGAGGTATTCGTTCTTCCCGCCGTATGCGACCGCCATCGCGACCTGCGCGGCGCGCTCGCCGTAGCCGGACTTGTTCGGGGGATGGATGCCGTTCCCGAGGTCACTGGCGATGACCATGTGCGTGTTCGGATACTTCATGAACTGCTCGAAAGCCACATGCGAATATTCGCGGTCGGGGCCATTCGGGATCGCCTTTGGCAGCGGCGCAAATTTTTCCGCGAGGCGGTTCATCGGCCTCGTGTAATCGAACGCGCAACCGCCGCCGCTCGGCTTTTCGACATAGAGGAATGGGAAGTCACCTTGGCCCCAGTCCTTGCGCCAGCCGCGGATGAGCGCGCCCATGAGCGTGATCTGATCCACACCGACGATGTTCGTGCGGCTCTCGCCCTGATCCCACAGCACGCCCTTGATCGCATAGCCGACGTACGGCCGGACGAACGCCTCGAAAAGCTGGCCGACTTTGCCACCGTTCGTCTCGCCCGCCCTGCCGGGCTGCTGCAGGCCGCGCGGCGCGGGGGGCTGCGGCTTGCCTTCCTTTTTCGCCGCCTCCGCGAGCGTCTTCCATGCGGCAAAATCCGCGTCATATTTTGCCTTCGCCACGTTGTACTTCGCGAGCGCCTCGTCGTAGTTGTAGGTCGCAGCAAATTTCTTCACCGCCTCCGCGCACGCGGCGTCGCTGCGATACATCTCTTCGCTAAGCCAGAATCCCGACGGCGTGCCGCCGACCGCGCCGACCATGAGGCCGATCGGCACATCCACTTCCTTCTGCAGCGCGTAGCCGAAGGAAAAAAGCAGCGCGCTGAACTTTTCATTTGCCGCAGGTGTGGCCTGCTCCCACACATCGTTCGGGCCTTTGCGGATGAGGCGCACTTTTGGAAAGGTCTGCTTCACGGCATCCGCAAGCACGGGATCGTTTGCGGTGTAGCTGGTGGCCGTCATGTCCATGTTCGACTGGCCGGAGCCGACCCACACGTCGCCGACGAGCACGTCCTCGATTTTTTTGTCGCCGACGGTCAGCACTTTCGGCTCGGCGCTCGCGGTCAGCGGCGCAAGCTTCACACGCCACGCGCCCTTGTCGTCCGCGGTCGCGCTGACGGTCTGCCCCGCAAAGGCGACACTCACCTTTTCACCCGGAGCCGCCGTGCCCCAGACCGGCACGTCCATCCCGCGCTGAAGCACCATGTGCGGCGTGAAGACTTTCGACAGCTTCACCTCGGCGTGCAGCGCGGGTGCGCTCCATGCGGTGACGAGGCAGAACAGGGCGGCGGATGAGGACGGGAGACGTTTCATGAGAGGTAAGATGAGTGGGTCGCGAATTGACCCGGACGCCGCGCGGAAATTAGCAGCTTCGGAGTCGCAATGATCCGCGCACACGCAGTCCGGGAAAAATCGCGGCGCCAGTCTTCCACTCATTTCCATGGATCGCTCCATTTGGCGGCGGCGGAGCGTGGGCACTGCGAATGCCGAATGGAACCGGAAAGTGAGACGCACGCCTGTCAGCAAAGGACTGAAATCCCTCGCGCTGTGTGGCGTGATCCATTACCCACCAGAGCATGAAATCACCCCGCCTCCATGCCTGCCGAACGCTGATGGTCAGCGTGATCCTCCTGACGCTGACGAACGGAAAGCCCTGCGCGGCGCAAGCCGCCGATGCGAAGCATTCGTCGGAAGAGCAGATTGCGAAAGTGAAGTCGGACTTGCAGCACGGTGATGCCTCAACTCGTCAGGCGGCCATCGGCTCGCTCGTGCATTCCGCCATTTCGCCGCAGCTCCTTGCGGAGATGCGGAGCGCACTGTCCGATCCGGATGAAGTGGTTCGCTCAAGGGCAGCGACCGCGATTGGCAATCTTGGCGCGGATGCCGTCGCGGCCATTTCGCAACTGGCCGCCCAACTGAAGTCGGACAAAGCCAAGGAAGCCCGGGAGACTGCGGCGCGCGCGCTCGGGCGGATTGGCAAGGCGGCTCCGAGTTCAACGGATCAGCTTGTGCCGCTCCTGCGAACGGCGAGTCAGGATGATGCCGATCCGGTCACACGCGTCGTGGCGCTGGGTGCCTTGGCGATGGTTAATGACGAGCTTCCCAGCCAGATCACCGCGCTTCGCAAATACCTGCATCACGATGACGCTTTGGTTCGGATGAAGTCTTCCCACGCATTGGGAATGCTCGGACTGGCAGCGAAGGATGCGGCTCCGGAGATCGTGGAGGTGTTGAAACACGAGACCGATGCTCATCGCCGCGGCTATGTCGCCCGTGCTCTCGGGAATACGGGAGACCCGGCGTCCCTGCCCGTATTGGAAGCGGCGCTGAAAGCCGAGACCGATCCCGGTGCGCAAGGCGAGATGCGAGGTGCAATCAGCCGGCTCAAGGCGAACCCTGCGGTGAAGCCTTAGGGCGTGTTCATAGAATCGTCCTCGCCAGACGGAAGCCGAAATAGATCGTCCCCAAGTTCGGCTCGAATTCGTAACGGAAGGTGGAACTGACGCCACCATTTGGCTCATCGTAAAAGCAACCACCGCGCAAAATGCGTTCTTTGCCCGCGGCAGGGCCCGTGGGATCCGAGACCGCCTTGTCCGGGAGGGGAGCGTTCCAATCCTGGCACCATTCCCAGACATTGCCGTGCATGTCATAAAGACCGAATACATTCGGCATGTAACTCCCGACCGCCACCGCCTTGCCTGCATTGCCATATCCGAAGTTCGCCTGCGCTTGCGTAATCGTGTCGCCAAACGCAAAGGCGGTTTGTGTTCCTCCCCTGCATGCATACTCCCATTCCGCGTCCGTGGGCAGGCGATAGCCACCCTTCGTCTTTTCGTTGAGCTTCTTGATGAACGCCTGGCAGTCGTCCCATGAGACGTGCGTGACTGGCAGTTTCGGCCCCTTCGATTCGGACGGGTTATTGCCCATCACGGCCTGCCACTGTTCCTGCGTCACCTCGTATTTGCCGATGTAAAATGGCTTCGAGATGGTGACTTCATGCTGGGGGTTGTCCTTGGCCTGAGGCCCTGTCCCCGGCTTTACGCCCATCACAAATTTTGCTGCCGGCAACAGGACCATTTCCAATTTCACCTCTCCACCAAGATCCACCGTTTCCACTTTCAGATGCGTGGCGTCCTGCGCCGCGGCTGAAAGTGCGAACGCCACTCCTGCGACGAGAAAACAACGAGAGCATATATTAATTTTCATGGCGTTGGCGAGTCTGCTTACGAGGGTCTGCTTCGCCAAGGCAGATTACTGCTCTGTTCCCTGCGTCTGCACTGAATGCTTCTCATCCTCTTTGCGCGTTACGCGGCGGTTGGATCCTGCAGCTCTCAACCGGAGCGAAAACGAATTCGCCTCAGATCAAGATTTCCTTCACCACATTCCCAAATACATCGGTGAGCCGGAAATCGCGGCCTTCCTGACGCCATGTGAGCTGTTCGTGATTCAGGCCGAATTGATGGAGCAGGGTCGCATTCAAGTCGTGCAGATGCACGGGCCTCTCGATGGCGCGGAAGCCGAGTTCGTCCGTCGCGCCGTAAATCTGGCCGCCGCGGATTCCGCCGCCGGCCAGCCACATCGAGTAGCCATAGGGGCTATGATCGCGTCCGCTTTTTCCCTCGGTGGTCGGCGTGCGGCCAAACTCGCCCGTCCAAACGACAAGAGTGTCTTCGAGCATTCCGCGGCTCCGAAGGTCTGTCAGCAACGCGGCGCATCCTTGATCCACTTCCCGCATCCGTTTGGTCTGGCCGTCGTGGTTGTTGCCGTGCGTGTCCCAGTCTTCGTTGTCGCCTCCGTGATAGATCTGCACGCAACGCACGCCTCGCTCGACAAGCCGACGCGCAGCGAGGCATTGCTCGCCAAAACCTTTTCCGTAGAGGTCGCGTGTCTCCATGTTTTCCCGACCGATGTCCACGGCCTCGGGCGCGGCGCTCTGCATACGGAAGGCGAGTTCGTAGGAAGCGATGCGCGCGTCGAGTTCGCCGTCGTGACGCTCCGCGGCGTGGCTGCGGTTCATGTCCTGCAAATAATCCAGCACCGCGCGCTGATTGCCGCCGCGCAGTTCGGGCGGTGGCGCGAGATGCGGAATCGGCGTCGCCCCCGTGCCGACGGGCGTGCCCTGATACACTGCGGGCAGAAAGCCGCTGCCCCACACGCCAGGTCCGGGTTTGAGCGGGCGCGAATGCATCACCACGAATGCCGGCAGATTGTCCGACACACTGCCGAGGCCGTAGGACAGCCACGCGCCGAGCGATGCGCGGCCCGGCAGCGACGAGCCCGTGTTGGCGAGCCAGATGGCGGGCGTGTGATTGAACACCTCGTGGTGCATGCTGCGGATTACGCACAGTTCGTCGGCGCACTGCTGCAAGCGTGGGAGCGAATCGCAAATCTCGATACCGCTCCGGCCGCAGCGCGTGAAGGTCTGCCGGCTGCCCATGAGCTTCTGCTTTTTCACGTCGGTGAATTGCAATTTCAACTGGTGGAATTCCTCCGGCGGCGGCTGGCCGTCGAACTTCGTGAGCGCGGGCTTCGGATCGAAAATGTCCACATGGCTCGGACCGCCGTGCATGAAGAGATAGATCACCGCCTTCGCCTTCGCGGGGAAATGAGGGGGGCGCGGCACGAACGGATTCGCGACGGTCGGCGGTTGGGCGGCACGCAGCCAGCCGTCGCGCGCCAGCAGTGATGCGAGCGCCAGGCTGCCGAGCCCGCCGCCCGCGTGGCGCAGCCAATCGCGGCGCGAAAGCAGTGACGACTTGGGTTCAGTCCACATACACGAATTCATTGGAGTTGAGCAAAGCGATGCACCATTCGACCCAAGCGGCTCCGCGTGCGGATGGCATCGCCAACTCGCCCGAAATTCCGGTCGGCAATGTGCCGGCGGCTGGCGGGCTCTTCATCCATTCAGTCTCGCGAGCTTGCAGGAAAGCCCGCGCATGCTCGCGCTCGGCCGGTGTGATCTGCCGTGCAAACAGCAACTGCCACGCGAGCGCAGCGGCATTGGAAGCATCGCCACGGCTTTGCATCCAGAGCCGTCCCGCGAGTGCGCGGGCGTGCATGAGCGTGTCCCCGCCGTTGAGCAGCGTGAGCGCCTGTGAGGCGACGACGGTGCTGTCGCGTCCTGCGCAACTATTCACGTTGTCGGGGAGGTTGAACGCATCAAAGAAAGGCAGCTTGATCGAGCGGCGCACCACACAATAGAGGCTGCGCCGTCGCCATTCGTTCTCGTCCTTGGTGACCTCCCAGTTCCTGTTCCGCAAAGGCGCAAGCGCCCACGGTTCCACCGGCGGCACCACCGGCGATCCATACGATTTCAAATTCAACGCACCAGACACCGCAAGCAGCGCATCGCGCAGTTCCTCCGCCTGCAAACGCCGGCGAGGAAAGCCAGCGAGCAAACGATTTTCCGGATCCGCGCCCCGCGCCTCGGGCGGGCGGATGCCCGACTGACGATACGTCGCGGACTCGAGGATGAGCCGTTGCAGGTGGCGCAAGTCCCAGCCGCTGGCGATGAAGTCACTCGCCAGCCAGTCGAGCAGTTCCGGATGCGACGGCGCTTCCCCCTGCCGCCCGAAGTCATTCGCAGTGCGCACCAGGCCGCGCCCGAAATGCCATTGCCAAACGCGGTTCACCAGCACGCGCGCTGTGAGCGGGTTGTTCGCCGACGTCAGCCACGTGGCCAGCGCCGCGCGGCGATTCTTCGTCGCAGGCAAAGCTCCGCCGCCAGGCAAAATTGCCGGCAAGGCCGCCGCGGCTTCGCGCAGCGGCAAGTCCACTTCGCCGCGCCGCAAGACCTGCACGATCCCCGGCCGGGCACGCGGGACGGCTCGGATGAATGCCGGATCCGTTTCTTTTGCCGGCTTGCCCGCGCGCTCCTGCTTCACCTCGCTGTCCGCAAAAATGGCCTGCAGTCCATAGTAATCGTCCTGGGTGAGCGGATCAAATTTGTGATCATGGCAGCGCACGCAACCCATCGTGAGGCCCAGGAAAGCCGAGCCCGTGGTGTCGGCGAGGTCGGTGAACCATTCGTTCTCGCGGTCCTTGGTGCGCTGGATTCCGCCCTCGTGACGCATCGGCCCGATCGTGAGAAAGAGTGCGCCATCCGCCGCATCGTCGTTGCCTGGCCACATTTCATCCCCGGCGATCTGTTCGCGGATGAAACGATCCATCGGTTTGTTCGTCGCCAATGATCGTACCAGCCAGTCGCGATACCGCGACGCATGGGTGAAAAGATAGTCCAGTTCGTAACCCGCGCTGTCCGCGTAGCGCGCAAGGTCCATCCAGTGCCGCGCCCAGTGCTCGCCGTATGGCGTCGAAGAGAGCAGATGATCCAGCAGTGCCGCGTAGTCCGCCTCACGGTGCTTTTCCGCAAACGAAGCCACCGCCTCCGGCGACGGCGGCAGTCCCGTCACACCGAAACTCACACGCCGCAAGAGTGCCTCGGGCGATGCCTCACGTACAGGCGCGAGGTTTTTGCGCTCCAGCCTTTCGAGAATGAAAAAGTCGATCGCGTTGCACGGCCATGATTTGTCTTTCACCGCTGGCAACGCAGGCCGCCCGCTGGCCGTGAACGCCCAGGTGCCTCTCAAACTTTGCGCCCTCCGCGATCCATCGCTTCAGCAAATCCTTTTGCGCAGCGGTGAGATGCTTGTGGGATTTTGGCGGCGGCATCACGTCATCGCCGTCGCTCGATTCGATCCGTGCCACGAGCGCACTTTGCCCCGGCTTGCCCGGAACAACAGGTGTGTCGCCTGACTCCGCCGGTGTTACTGCCTCCTCGCGCACATCGAGCCGCAGCTTCGCCTTGCGCTGCTTCGCATCCGGCCCGTGACACACAAAGCAATTGTCCGAAAGAATCCGCAGCACATCGCGATTGAAGCGCACTTCCGCGTCTGCGCCCGAAGCGATCGCACACGCAAGCGCGAGCGCGCCCAACACGAACGTGCCGGTCTTCGTCGTTCGATTTCGTTTCGCACTGCGCATTCGAAGGCCGAGTTTCACCTTCAGTTTCAGAACTGCAATACTTGGATTTCCACCGGGGGCTTTCTGTTTCGCTCGTCGGCCGGCGAACGGCGGTCGAGCGGAATCACTGAACCCGATCTCGCCATGATGAAATCATCGCGCGCCAGTCGTCTTCAGCGGCGGCGTGTACACGCGCACGGTCGCGGCGCCGGTGAGTTCGAGAATGTGTTTGGTGTTTGGCAATCCACTCGCGACAGTGAGCGTCCTGCCGTTCACCTCGTCCGCAAAGTACGGCACCACGCTCCATGCGACGGTGAACTTTTCCGGCACAGGTTTCACGCCGGCCAAAACGCCGAGTGCGAAATCCACGTTCCACGCATCCGGTTCGATGACGATGCGTCTGGAGTTGGAAACGAATCGCTGATCGGAACGGCCCGATCCATCGAGCCCGGTCTTCGAGCCGCGGACTGTGAATTCGAAGAGTTTGTCGCCGGCTTTGGTCACGTCCATCGTCCAGTCTTCCAACACGAGCGGACTCGCCGACTGAATCGGCGCGACTGGCGGCCATTTTCCGCCGGGCTTCGGCTTCGCGCGCGAGAACCCGTACAGCGCGGGGATTTCCGAAGGCTTGTGGCCGTCAATCTTCACGCCGATTTTTTCGCCGGGTTTCGGGATCACGTCCACGCGGCTGCCCTCGAATTCGAGCCTTCCGTCCTTGCCGACTTCATAGTCCTTCACCCACTGCTCCGCGGGCGACGGGCCGAGCTTCGGGTCGTAGCGGAGGTACGCCTTCACGCATTCGGCCATGAGAAATTCGCCGTGGGCATTGAGATGCACGCCGTCGCGGAGCAGCGTCTTGGGTTCGAGGCTGTTCGCCTTGAGGTAGCCCTTCCACAGGGCGCGCTGGTCGCAGAATTCCGTCCCGTATTTTTTCGCCACCTCCGGCAGATGGCGATGATTCATGAATGCGTCCCAGTGTTTTCCATTCGGCGGCAAAAGCTTCGCCGGATCGGTTTCCTCAGTGAACGCCTCGGGTTTCGTGACGTGATCATTCTGCTGGAGAATCTCCGCAGTCGTGCGCTCGCGGGTGCGGCGGATGATGTCCTCGTATTTGTCGTGCGACCCGTACACGTGAAAGATCAGCAGGTCCGGCTGGAACGGATAGAGATCCGTCTCGGCCGTCTTCACGAGCAATTGCGACGCGAATCCGCCAAGCGCGCGATTTTCGATGACGAGGTCCGCATTCGGAAACCGCGCGCGCAAATCGTCCGCGACGATCTGAGACCATTTCTGCTCCGTGATGGACTGCCCGTAGAAAAGGATGCGCACGGTATTGCGATGTTCCGGCGTGCTCGTGGAAAGTAACCGCATCGTGCGCTGGATATTTTTCCCCAGGCCGGACGTGTCACCGGCAAGCAACGGCGGAAAGGATTCCGCGGCCGATGCGGCAAAGGACGCTCCCGACGAAAGGAGGATAATGATGCGGGGAATTGTGGTCATGAGTTTTGCTGGCGATTCCGTTTTCCGGTCGGCGGACACTGAATGTCCAGATCAAGGAGCGGCATTTCGCGACATCCAGAAGCGGTCAAGGCACCCGCGTCAAAGTCCGGCGCCACGCCCTGTCATCCGCCGTTTTTCAAAGGCTTCGATGTAAGCGTCACACTTCTTCACCAAGTTCGGCCGCTCATCGCGACGATGAGCAAAGCGAGAACGGAAAATTTCGTCCGGCGATTGGACATGTGGAAATGAATTCCAGCTCAACCGTCCCGTTTCCCGTCGGCCTCACTCTGCAACCGACGCGCGCCGGTGTTCGAGGAGCCACTCGTAAAGTTTTGGGTTGGCATAGCTGGCGCTCCACGAATCGTGGCCGGCCTCGGGATAGACGGTGAGTTGAATGTCCTTCACGCCAGCCTTCTTGAGCGTGTCCACCATGCGCTGCGATTCCTCCGGCGGCACGGTCCCGTCCTTTCCGCCGTGAAAGGCCCATACGCCGAGCGATTGCAGCGCCGCCCTGTGCTCGCGCGAACCGATGAGGACATCAATGCGCTCGCCTCCGCCGCAAATCGGCACGATCGCCGCAAAGCGCCCGGGGAAACGGCAGCCGAGGCTCCACGCGCCAAAGCCGCCCATGCTCAGGCCGGTGAGATACACGCGGCCCGTGTCCACTTTGTGCGCAGCGGTGATGTGATCGAGGAGCAGGAGCAGCGTGTCATTGTCCCAACGCGCGCCGGACGGGCACTGCGGCGAGACGACGATGAAATTTTCCGCCAGCAGTTTCGACGCGGCCTCGCGCTGCTGGCGGGCCTCATCGGTTTCGCCCTTCGCCGGCGGGACGACGGTCTTCAGGAGCTTCGGCGGCCCGTGCATGGCGACGGCCCACACGTCGCTGCCTCGCTCACCTGAGCCGTGCAGGAAAAGGAGCAACGGCCATTTTTTCTCCGCCTTCGGATCGTAGCCCTTCGGCAGGAACAGAAGGTATTCGTATCCGACGGTCTTGGTGAAGGTCTGCTTGAAGGACAACGGCCCCTGGTTGTCCTTGATGTCGCCAGCTCGCACAGTAGCCGATCCGCAAATCAGCAACGCGGCGAGAATGAGGGGGAAAAGCTTGCGCATGTTGTCTCGGTGTTGCCCCTGCGCCTTTCTGAACGGCGCGTGCGAAAACAGCGCGAACCTCCGGGAGCAAAGGGCCGGATTGGTTACTTCTTCTCCAGCAGTTTGATTTTCAAGTCCTTGAACTGGATGATCATCGTGTGCCCGCCGTGCATCTGGAGGCCGATGACGCCGTCCTTGCACGCCTTCGGGCTGTTATCAATCATCTCGGTCGTGAGCACTCCGTTGAGCGTGTAGGTGATGTGGTTGCCGTCCGCGACCACGACCGCCTCGTTCCATTCGCCGATCGGCTTGATCGTCGCCTTGATCTCCGCGTCGGTCTTTTCGAGCGGCGTGCCGGTGCGCTTGTGCTCCGCGTCCCACACGGTCTTTTCGCCGCGCTTGCTCATGATGCCACGGCCGCCGGCGACGCCGCTCTCATCGTAGATGATGCCGGTGTAGCCATTGCCTGCATCAATGTCCGCCTGATAGCCGCCAACGTGCAGCATCTCCGGCTTGTCAATCTTTCCGCGGATCTGAACTCCCGAGTTGCCGGTCGGCGTCACCCATTTGAAGCTGTAGCGGAGTTCGAAGTCCGCGAATTTCTCCGGGTGGTCTTTCGAGCTGAGCAAAATCAAATCCGACTGCTTGGAGTTTTCTTTCGTCTCGGAGCACTGGATCGCGCCGTCCACGACGCTCCAGTAGCCGGGGAGACCTTCCCAGCCGGCGAGATCCTTGCCATTGAAAAGCGGGATCCAGCCGTCGGCACCGGCGGCGGGGATTTCCGATTTGGGTTTGTCTTCGGCGACACCAATGTTCGACAGGATGGAGATCGCCAGCAATGCACAGATTTTGGGGAATGATTTCATCAACGAATTACTGCGGGCAATTTGGATTTGCTGCAAGGAATTTGCTCACGCCGTCTCGCAAATCACTCTGGCTCCGAATCACGGGGGCTTGACGCGAATGACATGGAGCCGCGGTCCGCTCGGGTGCCGGGACTCGACGCCGTTGCCGGTGTCCACTCCGCCGGAGAACGCATTGAACCAGTGGCCCGGCTTTGTCTTGCAGTGGTGCCTAATGGAGCAGGCGTTCAGATCCTGATGAACAATTCCGCGGTGGATCCGTCCAACATTGCACTATGACTGATATCACATTCCAAATCGAATTCATCGGCGGCAGCAGGGATGGAGACGTGGAGGAGGCGACTGCCGCGCCGCCTTTTTGCGAAGTGAGAGTGGGGCCTGACGTGATGGAGATTTACGAGCGGCAGAACGACAAGCCGCCGTTCATTTACGTCCAGATCGGGTATGTGGGAAATCACACTTGGAACTGACCTCGCAGACGCCTCTGAACATCGTCCGCGCCAAACACGGCAAGTCCGCCCGAGCGTCGCAACTTTCGCCTAATGCGCGTCGCCATCCTTATTTTTCCGCCGACGCTGGCCTGCATCGCTTGCCTGCTGGTTCTTTCACAGCGGGAAATCTGAATTTCATCCGTGCCGCCCGACCTCGAAAAACCCGGGGTTCCATTTTACCGTCGGCGCACTTTGATTCGGCGACTACGGCGCGCCACGGTGGAAAATCGGCAAGATTCCGCTGACCTTTGGAAAGCACGGCGACGACGTTTCGCCTAGTGTTTTGGCAGCGACGCCCCACTTTGGCGCGAACATGACTCCAGCACCCCTAAGCATGATCCATTTTCCATACATCGAAGTCGTTGCGAAATTCCTGCGCACGCTCGCCTTCGTGATTGCCTGCGGGACTCCCGCATTTTCGGCGCAGCCGGCAGCGGATCCGAATCTCCCCGGATGGGAGGCGGCGCTCGCGGCGATGGAGCGGCGGGCAAATTTGCTGCGCGAGGAAATCAAGGCGCTGGATTCACGCATCGAGACCCGTGGGGAGGCGCTGCTTGCATCGCTTCGTTCCATCGGTGATTCGAAGGATTCGCACAGCAAAGTCGCCAGAATGAAGGAGGAGACGATCGAGGCTCTCCGCAGAAATATCCAATACTACCGCGACAAGCGGGCCGCGATGAAGGAGCAGTTGCGAAGGCCGACGCTGAACCTCACGACCGAGGAAAAGCGGCGGATCGTTGCCTCATTTGACGAACGCATCAACAAGCGCGTCGCACAGATCCTCACGCTCCTGAAATCGCTGCCGACCCACAGGGACTACGAGCGTTACAGAGTGCAGGGCTCAAATTGGGCCGGGCCAGTCTATGCGGTGAACGAGGACTATCTGCAAAACCAGCAGCTCGTCACGATCACGAACCGGCTGCGAAAGGAAATCGTGGAGGGGCTGCGCAAGAGCATCGCGCGGCTCGAACGGGACAACCGCACGCTGATGGCGGAACTGAATGCCGCGCCGAATTTTTCATCGCCGAAGGATCTCACCGGGGAGATGGCAAAGAACGAGGCGCTGATCGCCGAGCGCCGCGACCAGATCGCGCAGGCGCTTTCCTTTGCGAGCACGCCCACGCGGCAGCTCGGCCAGCGGGAAGCGATTGATTTCGACCACGAGCGGCTCCGCACGGTGAACGAGCTGCGCCGCGATTTCGAAAACCTCTTCGCGCGCTACAACACGCTGATCCCGCAGCTCTCGCTGATCAACAGCACGCGGGCGACGATCGCGGCTGCGAAAGCGCGGGCGCAGAAGGCCCCCCCAACGCCGGCGCCGACGAGTTCGAGCCGGTGAACGGACGGCGGCGCGAACTGAGCCGCCTTTTCGCTACGCGAGTGCGTCGAGCGCGGCGTGATCGATCGTCACCAGTCGCTTCTGCCGAGAACCGAGCTTCGGAATGCACTGGATGAGCGCCTTGGTGTACGGGTGCTGCGGCTCGCGGAGGATCTTCGCCGTCTCGCCGGCCTCCACAATTTTTCCGCGGAACATCACCGCGACCTTGTCCGCAAAATCCGAAATGATGCCGAAATTATGCGTGATGAGGATCACCGCCATGCTGAGCTTCCGGCGCATGTCGCGGAACTGATCCATGATTTGCGCCTGGATGGTCACGTCGAGCGCGGTCGTCGGCTCGTCCGCGACGAGAAGGTCGGGGCGGCATGAGAGTGCCATGGCGATCATCACGCGCTGCTGCATCCCGCCGCTGAGCTGGTGCGGGTAATCGTGCAGCCGTTTCGCCGGATTCGTGATGCCGACGAGATCGAGGTTTTTGATAATCTCCGCGTCCATGTCCTTCACGTCCGGCCGGTGCAGGCGGATGGCTTCGGCGATCTGATTGCGGATCGTGAAGACGGGATTCAGCGAAGTGCCGGGCTCTTGAAAAACGTAGGCGATGCGCCCGCCGCGCAGCTTGCGAAGATCGTCGGGCTTCATCTTCAGCACGTCGCGCCCGTCGAAAAGAATCTCACCCGACGCATACTTCGCCGGCGGCTCCGGCAGCAGCCGCGTGAGCGCGAGGCCCGTCACACTTTTTCCGCTGCCGCTCTCGCCGATGATCGCAAGCGTCTCGCCTTTTTCGAGCGTGAGGCTGATGCCCTTCACCGCCTCCACGACGCCGTTTTCGGTGTGGAAATGGATGGCGAGATTGCGGATGTCGAGCAGCGGCATGGGAGGTGGAAAAAGTCGCGTGCATTCTCCGCGCGCCGCCGCCGCGAAGCAAGCCGCGACTACCGCGCCGCGCCAAGCAGACGGTCGAAGCCATCCACGCAAAGCTGCGACCACGTCTCCAGCGCGTCACGGCGAGCGCGCAGTTCAGCGACGGTGAGGAAGCCCGACTCGGTGATCACGCTCTCGCGCTTGCGCGCGGCGGGCGCATCGAGGTGGAAAATGTGGACGACTCCGAGATGCACCTTGCCGACTTCATTTGAGTCGTCGTTCAGCAGCGCGACGACGTGGTTCGTGAATTTCGTCTCGATGAA
Organism: uncultured Spartobacteria bacterium; assembly: GCA_903882875.1. GTDB lineage: Bacteria > Verrucomicrobiota > Verrucomicrobiia > Chthoniobacterales > Chthoniobacteraceae > SXWH01. Next base: position 19,373 of record CAIRYQ010000122.1, read on the forward strand.
AACCTCCTCCGCGACCTCGCGCTGCACGGCGACATTGTACGCCTCGCGATCGAGTGCGAATAGCCCCTCGTCGCCGTCATTCATGTGCCCGCCGATGCCGATGCTGCCCTTCGCGACGAGCCGCTGTTCGCCCGCCTTTTTCCCGCGGACGTAGTGGAAAATGGAATCGCCATGCACGAGCAGCACGTAAGGGATGATCTGCTTCAGCGCCGGGTTCTGCTCCGCCGGGCCGCGCGGCGTGAAAAAGTTGTTCTCGCGCGCGAGGAACGCAGGCAGATAGCGGTCTACGTCGAAGCAGAGACCCTGAAACGCACCGAGCAGATCAAAGAGCGAGCGACGGACGACGAGGATGTTTTCTTCTTTCATCAAACCCCGTGTAGCGGGCTGAAAAAATTTAGAGACAAAAAAATCGAACGGCGACGCCGTGTTGGTTGACTACATGATCTCCCGCCCGTGCATCACGAACCCTCTTCCGACGAATGGCGCAGTTGGCTGCGGACCACTGGCCCGCGCTTCCTGCTCTACGCACGCCAGCAGACCCGCACCGAGTCCGACGCCGAGGACGTGCTGCAGGATGCGCTCGTCGAGTCGTGGAAACGCACCGGAGGAATGCCGCCGGACCCGCTCGTCTTTGCGACCATCCGCCGCCGAGCGATCGATCTCGCCCGCAGCAGCGACCGCCGCGGCGTGCGCGAGGTCGAGGCCGGCACGCCGGACACGGACTGGTTTTCACCGGACATCGAGGAGCGCGAAACGCAACGCATGCTGGAGGACGCCGTGAAATCGCTGCAACCGATCTACCGCGAAGTCATCACGCTGAAAGTCTGGGGTGGCCTGACTTTCCAGGAAATCGCCGAGACCACCGGCGTGCCGCTGAACACCGCCGCCTCGCGCTACCGCTACGCGATCGAGGGGCTGCGCGGGATTTTGAAAGGAGTCGTCCTGTGAGTGACCACGATCCCATTGAGGGGGCTTTGCAAAAACTCCACCCCGCGCGACTCGATCCTTCGCTGCTGGCCCGCCTTTCCGCCGCGCGCCCGCACAACGAAACGCCGCAGAAAAAATTCTCCTGGCGCGATATGTTCCTGCGATGGCTCGTTCCGGTCGCCACAAGCGCCTGCGTGGCCGTCGGGACGTTTGCCTTCCTTGATCGGAACCGTTCGCACGAAGCGCACAATACGAGCGCGAACGGCGTGGCATCCACGCATGAGCCGCCACCTGTCGAGAGCCAGGACTACCTCGTGAGCGCGCGTCCGGTCGGAATCATCGTCGCGCCAAACCAGCAGCCGTATCGTATCATGGACGTCGAGTGGCTGGAGCACGAGACCGTGCGCGACGGTGCCGATGGTCGCGCCCTGCACACCGCGACGACGCGCCGCGACGTGATTCCGGTCGCGCTCGAAATTTACTGAGGCGATCCGCCGCAAGCTCTCACTCGTAATCTTGTTCCTCATCCAAATCCCCACAGCAGCGACTCCGCGCGGCGACCGGGAAGCAAGATGAAAAGCCGAAGCACACACCCGCGCCAATTTTTCCACTGCAAGAAAACTACAACCCACATCCAACCCATGAAACCAAACATCCTGACCAAGACCATCGCCGCACTGCTGCTCGCCCTCCCGCTCGCGCGGGCGGAAGACGAAAAACCAAACGTGAAAAAAGAGGAACGGAAGGGCGACGCGAACAATGCATCCTCGACCGTCGTCACCTCCGCGGATGGCACGGCGACGATCACCATTGACATCAACGGCAAGAAGGAGACGCGCACCTTCAAGCTCGGCGACGGAAACAGCACGTTCACCTTCGGCAAGGATGGCAACGGTGCGAAGGCGGAAGGCGCCGCGGGCTTCGTCCGCGGTGCGGGCGGCGCGCCCGGCCAGCCGCAAGTGCTGAATCCCAAGCACGAAAAAGGCCCCTGGATCGGCATCGCAATGGAGCCCGTGCAGGACGTCGTGCGCGAGCAGCTCTCGCTCGCACCGGGCGAGGGCGTGGTGATCAACCACGTCGCGCCGGAGAGCCCCGCGGCAAAGGCCGGCCTGCAACCGAACGACATCCTGCTGCGCTTCGAGGATCAGATCATCGTCGAGCCCTCGCAGCTCCGGAAATTGATCGCGATGAAAAAGCCCGGCGACACCGTGAAGCTCACGGTTCTCCGAAAAGGCGAACGCAAGGACGCGAGCGCCACGCTTATCGAGCACGAGATCGAACCCGGAGAGCACGGCCCGATGCAGTGGCTGCAGATGGCGCCCGGTGTGCAAAGCTGGCAAATCACCCCCGGTGCAAATCCCGGCGCGCGCGTGCAGGGTTTGATGAAGGAACTGAAGGAAAAGCACCCCGGCGTGATCGTGGACAAACGCTCATGGACGACCGGCGATTCCACCGATGCGATCAAAGGGCAGCTCGATAAACTGCTGCACAGCCTCGAAGATTCGAAAGTCCCGAAGGAACGGCTCGATCATCTCCGCAAGGAACTCGATCGCGCGAAGCACGAGGTCGAGGAGGCGCTCGAAAATGCAAGACACAACCCCGACAACAAGCCGGGAAAGCTGCGTGAAAAGGAGAAGGGCGCGGAGGATTCCTTCGGTGGCAAACTGCAAGAGAAGGAAAAAGGCACGGAGAAGAAGAAGCAGCCCGAGCCGCTGTAAAAATGTGACGCTGACGTTCCGTCGGCACGCAGCACACGCACTTGGGGCAGCATTCTGAACACGCCGGCCGGAGCGATCCGCCCGGCGTGTTCCTTTCATCCACAGTGCAGTCCCGCATCTGCACGCGATGCCGGAAAAAAATCAGCGGTGCCGCTCCTCATGCAGGATGAATGCGCTCTTGATCACGTTGATGCGCGGCTTCCCGCTGCCGATGACCACCTCGACGATGTCGAAGCGGAAATTCACCTCTGGCCGGTCGAGCAGTTTCAGCCACGCGCGTGCGCCGTGGGAAATGAGTTCCTCCTTCGCGCGATCCACCGCATCGGCGGGGCGTCCGGCTTCGTCGCTCGTGCGCGTCTTCACTTCGGCGAAGACCAGCGTGTCATCCGTCGTGTCGCGCAGCACGAGATCCACCTCTCCCCCGCCCTTCGCGCGGAAATTCCGGCGCAGGATCTTGCAACCGTGCTTGCGCAGAAATTTCTCCGCGAGCTTCTCGCCGCGCCGCCCGAGCGAGTGGCGCGGATCAGAGCCCGAGTTCCGCCTGGCGGACCGGGAGAAAAGAGCGGCGATGGATCGGACAAGGCCCATGTTTTTTCAGAGCTGCAAGATGTTGTGGCGTGCCGTAGCCCTTGTGTCGGGCAAAATCGTAGCCGGGAAATTTCGCGTCGTGCGCCACCATGATGCGGTCGCGCGTGACCTTCGCAATGACGCTCGCCGCCGCGATGCTGAAGCTGATCGCATCGCCGCCCACGAGCGCGGTCTGCACGATGGGAAACGGACGCACGGGCAGCCCGTCAATGAGCACATGCTGCGGCCGCGGATCGAGCTTTGCGACGGCGCGGCGCATCGCCTCGTGCGTAGCGCGCAGGATGTTCAGCCGGTCTATCTCCTCGTTCTCGACGATCGCGTGCGCCCAGCGGATTTCAGCGCTCGTGGTGAGTTCGGCAAAAATCGCGTCGCGCCTCCGCTCGGTGAGCTGCTTCGAGTCGTTCAGCAAATCGTGCCGGAAGCCTTCCGGCAAAATCACCGCCGCAGCGACGACCGGCCCCGCAAGCGGTCCGCGCCCGGCCTCGTCCACGCCCGCGACAAAAAGCAATCCTCGCGCAAGAAGAAGTTCCTCATGCGCGAGGCTGCAGGCCATCTGGGAGACTGGGGGGGATGGCAGATTTTTTCGGAGAACGGTTCGGTTACGCCGCGGTTGCTTCGGTCTCGACCCGCTCCTTGTCCTTCACCGCGAGGGCGGCCTTACCGCTGCGGTTGCGGAGATAGTTCAGCTTCGAGCGGCGCACGCTGCCCGCGTTCTCCACCGTGATTTTTGCGATGCGCGGCGAATGCAGCGGGAACACGCGCTCCACGCCCTCGCCGTAACTGATGCGGCGGACGGTGAAGCTCGCATTGATGTCCGTCCCGCGGCGGCCCAGTACGATGCCGGTGAATTTCTGGACGCGCTCCTTGTCGCCTTCCTTCACGATGGTGTGGACGCAGATGGTATCGCCCACGTTGAAGCCGTTGCGATCCGACTTGAGTTGCGACTTGTTGATTTTTTCGATGATGTTCGACATAAGCCCGTTTGGGTTGAAAAAGGGGCGGCGTATTTAACCGATTCGCACAGGCACGCAACCGAAATCTCCGCCCACTTTGCACATGGATGAAATCATTGACCTTCACAGCGACCAATACTTCATGGGCGAAGCCCTGCGCCAGGCGCACCGCGCGTGGGAACGCGAGGAAGTTCCCGTCGGCGCAGTGATCGTCCACGGCGGGCGCATCATCGCCCGCGCGTGCAATCAGGTGGAGACGTTGAAAGACGCGACTGCGCACGCCGAGATGCTCGCCATCACGCAGGCCGAGAGCGCCATCGGCGACTGGCGGCTGAACGAATGCGAACTCTACGTGACGAAGGAGCCCTGTCCGATGTGCGCCGGCGCGCTCGTGCATGTGCGGATGCGGCGCGTGGTCTTCGGCTGCGCCTCGCCAAAAGACGGCGGTGCGGGCGGAGTCGTAGATCTTCTCCGGCACCCGAAGCTAAACCACCAGTGCGAAGTCACGACGGGGGTGCGCGAGCAGGAGTGCGCGGAAATGCTGCGCGCATTTTTCCGCGAGCGCCGCACGGAGCCGTAGCCTTCAGCGCGGCCGCACGATCATCTCCTCGATGATCACATGCGCCGGCATATGGATCGAAAACACGATGCAGTCCGCGACATCCTCGGGACGCATCATCTTCGCGAGTGCATCCGCGTCCGGCACGACGGGGCGCTTCTTCAGCAGCGGCGTGTCGATGTCGCCGGGGAAAATTCCGATCGCGCGCACACCGCGCCCGCGCTCCTCGGCGTTGATGCTCTGCGTCAGCCCCGCGAGGCCGAACTTCGACATCACATACGCGGGCCCGGCCTTTGGCGACGCCGCCTTTCCCGCGTCGGAGATCACATTCACGATCGTCCCGCTGCCACGCGCGCGCATCCCTGGCAGGAATGCCTGCACGCAGTAATACGCGCCATTGAGATTCGCATTCATCATGTCGTGAAAATCGCCGGACGACAGCACCTCCAGCGCACGCTTCGGGGCATTCGTCCCCGCCGCATTCACGAGCACCTCCACTTCGCCAAACTCCGCGAGCACGCGCTTCCCCATCGCCGCTACTAACGCCTCATCACCGATGTCGCAAGGGCACACAAGCACCTTGCCGCCATGCTCGCCCGCGATGCCCGCCGTCTCCAGCAGCACGTTCTCGCGCCGCCCGACGAGCGCGACGCTCCACCCCTGCGCCGCAAGCGCGACTGCCGTTGCACGACCCACGCCGCTGCCGGCGCCTGTGATGACTGCTGTTTTCATAGAATGCTTTCTTTCGCGCAGATTGCTTAGACGAGGTCAATCCACTTTCCGCTCTCCGCCGATTCGAGCGCTGCATCCATCACACGGATCACATCCGCACCCTCGACGAAGCTCGGCACGCAAGGGCGCTGCGAGCGGATCGCATCCACAAACTCGAACGCCTGATCGTAGCGGAACGCCACGAGCGGATCGCCCACGCCGGGATCGCGCGGTGAGCCGGGCCACGTCCAGAATTCGCGCGGCACGGCGAGCGGCGCGAGGCCGGGGCCGCCGACTTTTCCGAAGATGAGCTCGTTCCATTTTCCCGTCGTGAACTCGAACGTCCCCTCGCTGCCGTTCAGCTCCACGTAGTCGAGCGAACGCCAGCCCTCGTTACGTCCGCTCGCGAGCTTCGAGCTTTCCATTACGCCGGTCGCGCCATTTTGAAAATCCGCGAGGATCGCCACCCAATCCTCGGTGTCGTTCGGCAGTCCGCCTCGCATCGGTGTTAAGTTTTTAAAATTGGCGACAACCCGTTTCATCGGACCAACGAGATGCTGCGCGAAATTGATGCGGTGGCTGAGCATGTCGCCGAGTTCGCCGGTGCCCGCGAGCTTCTTCACCATACGCCAGCCGAGCGGGCGCGTGCCCCAGTCCTGCAGGCGGCACGAGCGGAAATGATACGGCTGCCCGAGGTCGCCGCGTTCGATGAGATGCCCGAGGTAGCGCATCGCCGGCACGAAGCGATACGTGAACGCCGTCATGTGCCGCACGCCCGCGCGATCCGCCGCCTCGGCCATGCCGCGTGCCTCCGGGTAATTCATCGCGATCGGTTTTTCACAAAGCACATGCTTGCCCGCCGCGATGGCCGCGAGCGCAATCGGCGCGTGTGTAAAATTCGGCGTCGCGATGATCACCGCATGCACGTCGTCGCGCTTCACGATGTCCTCGTAATTCACCGAGCAGGTCTGCACGCCGGTTTGCTGACGCGCGGCTTCGAGCGTCGCGGGATTCGTGTCGCACAGCGCGGTCACTTTCACATCCCCGCACATCGCGAGTCCGGGAAGATGATTCTGCAAAGTGATGCCGCCAGTGCCGACGATTGCGAAATTCAGAGTGCTCATGGGCTGCGCAGAACAGCCGAGCGCCATACCCTGCGCAAGCGGGAACAACGCTACGCCGGCGGCAACACGCTGCGAAGGAACGGGCCGGTGCGGCTCACCTTGTGCGCGGCGATCTCCTCCGGTGTCCCGCACGCGACGACTTCTCCACCCGCCGCACCAGCCTCGGGGCCGATGTCCACGACGTAGTCGGCGTCCGCGATGAGCGAAAGATTGTGCTCGATGACGAGCACCGTCGCACCGTCGTCCACGAGCCGATGCAGCACTTTCAGCAACTCGGCGACATCCGCCATGTGCAGACCGATCGTAGGTTCTTCGAGAAGGTAGAGCGTGCTCTTCGGCTCGCGCTGGCGACGCAGGCGTGAGTTCGCATCACGCGCGACGCCCTGCACAAGTTCGGCGACGAGTTTGAGTCGTTGCGCCTCGCCGCCGCTGAGCGTCGGGCTGGGCTGGCCGAGGCGAATGTAGCCGAGGCCGGTGTCGCACAGCAGCGCGAGCGGGCGGTGGATTTTTGGAGCGGCCTTGAAAAATTCCGCAGCCTCCGCAAGCGACATCTCCATCACGTCGCCGATGCTCTTGTCATTGTAGAGCGCTTCGAGCGTCGCGGGGTTGAAACGCTTCCCGTGGCAATCCGTGCAAGGCTGGTAACTCGTCGGGAGGAACGCCATCTCCATGCGGATGACGCCCTGCCCGCTGCACGTCTCGCAGCGGCCGCCCTCGGTGTTGAAAGAAAAGCGCGACGCCGTGTAGCCGCGCATCCGCGAAGTCGGGAGCTGCGCAAAGAGCGCGCGGATTTCATTGAACACGCCGAGATACGTCGCAGGCGTGGAGCGCGAAGTCTTGCCGATGGGTGACTGATCCACCTCGTGAACGGCCTCGATGAATTCAATGCCGAGCAGCTTCACCGCTTCTGCGTTCTTTGCCGGTTTTTTCTTCAGCGCGTTTTCGACCGTTGGCTTCAAGACGCCGCGCATGAGCGTGCTTTTTCCACTTCCGCTGATGCCCGTGATGACGCTCAGCCTGCTGATGGGAAAGCGCACATCCACGTTCTTCAGATTGTTCGTCCGAGCACCGTGGAGTTCGAGCCAATGTCCGCCTTCGAGCGAGCGCCGAGCGCCGCGCGTGGGATGCTGGAGCGGATGCCGCAAGTATTTTCCCGTCGCGCTGCGCTCACACGCGGCGATGTCGTCGAGCGATCCGATCGCGCAGACTTCGCCGCCGTGCACACCGGCGAGCGGGCCGAGATCCACGACGGTGTCCGCGCGGCGCATCGTCTCCTCGTCGTGCTCGACGACCACGAGCGAGTTTCCTTTTCCGCGCAGCGCGATGAGCGTGTCGAGCAATGCGTCGTTATCGCGCGGATGCAGGCCGATGGTCGGCTCGTCGAGGACGTAAAGCACGCCGCGAAGATTGCTGCCAAGCTGCGCGGCGAGGCGGATGCGCTGGCTCTCGCCGCCGCTGAGCGTCTTCGCGCTGCGGTCGAGCGAGAGGTAATCGAGGCCGACCTTTCCCATGAACGTGAGCCGCTGGATGATCTCCGGCACGATGTCCTGCGAGATGGGCTTTTCCTGCGGGCCAAAGCGGAGCTTCTCCGCAACTGCGAGCGCTTCGCGCACTGGCAGTGCGGCGTATTCGCCGATCGTGCGACCTTTCAATTTCACCGCGCGAGCCTGCGGATTCAGCCGCGCGCCTGCGCACGACGGGCATGGCACCGCCTCGCCTTCCTCCAGCGATTCGCCCTGTCGCTCAATATCGAGTTCCTGTTCGAGCGCAGTCTCCAATCGCGGATTCACGTAATGCTTCCACACCTCGCCGAAACCACGGCACTCCGCGCACCAGCCGTGCGGCGAGTTGAACGAGAACAGCCGCGGATCGAGTTCCTCAAATGAAAGCCCGCAATCTGGGCACGCCTGCTCGGTGCTGAGAATGGTGCCGCGCTTGTTTGCATCGAGCACGCGGATGGTGCCGCGCCCGATCTTGAGCGCGCTCTTCACCAGCTCCGCGAGCCTACGACGCCGCGGGCCGCGCGTGTCGGCGGGCGTGCGTTCGCCGACGAGCACCTCGATCGTGTGTTCACGGAATCGCTCCAGCTTCGTGAACTCGTCCACGCGCACGAGTCGGCCATCCACGAGCAGCGTCTCGAAACCCTGTCGCCTCGCCCATTTCGCGATGTCGGTGTGGAAGCCTTTGCGCGCTTTCACGAGCGTCGCGAACACGCGCACGCGACCCTTTTTCGCAAACGCCTCGACGCGACGCGTGACGGCGGCGGCAGTCTGCGACTCGACCGCGCAGCCGCAGTCCGGGCAGTGCTGCACGCCGAGCTTTGAGAAAAGCAGCCGCAGAAAATGATAGACCTCGGTGACCGTCGCGACGGTGGACTTTCCGCCGCCGCGAGTGACGCGCTGCTCGATGGCCACGCTCGGCGGAAGGCCCGTGATGCGATCCACGTCGGGCTTTTCGAGTTGCTGGATGAACTGCCGCGCGTAGGGCGACATCACGTCGAGAAAACGGCGCTGGCCCTCGGCGAAAAGAAGATCGAATGCCAGCGTGCTCTTCCCCGATCCGCTGAGGCCGGTGATGACGACGAGCTGATCGCGCGGGATGGAAAGCGTGATGTTCTTCAGATTGTGCTCACGCGCGCCGTAGATGCCGATGGCGGAGGCAGGCATTGCGCCTTGGAGTGCGGCGGCAACGACACCTCCTTCGGATGCGCCGTGTGCATACGGAAATTCTTCGGCGACACGCGCGGTTTGTTCATCGTCCCCCACCGCGTCGCTCCGCTCCTGCCAAGGCGGCGTCGCGCTGTCACCCGCCGCCGCACTCCAAGGTCGCGCATCGTGCGTCCCGCGCAAAACATCACGCAGGTAGCGCCCAGTGTGCGATTCCTCGACGGTCGCGACTTCCTCCGGCGTTCCCTTCGCGACGAGCAGACCGCCATCGTTTCCCGCCTCGGGACCGAGGTCCATGACATAGTCAGCGCATTTGATAACTTCGAGATTGTGCTCGATGACGAGAAGCGAGTTCCCCTGCTCCACCAGCCGATCGAAAACTTTCACAAGCATCGCCACGTCATCGAAGTGCAGGCCCGTCGTCGGCTCGTCGAGAATCAGCAGCGCATTCGCGGAGTCCTGCTGCGTCAGTCGCTCGACGAGTTTCAGCCGCTGGCTCTCGCCGCCGCTGAGCACGTTCAGCGGCTGGCCGAGGCGGATGTAGCCGAGGCCGACTTCCTCCAGCACTCGCAACGGTGCAGCGACGCGCTTCGCACCGCGCTTCTCAAAAAATTTCACAGCCTCGGTGACGGTGAGTTCCAGCACATCGTGGATGTTCTTTCCCTCGACACGAATCTTCAGCACGTGCGGCTGGTAGCGTCGGCCCTCGCATTCGGGGCAGCGCACGAAGACGTCGCTGAGAAATTGCATCTCGATCTTTTCAAAGCCGCTGCCGCCACAACGCTCGCAACGCCCCGCGCCGCCATTGAAGGAAAACGCGCTGGCGCTGAGTCCCTCGCGCAGCGCCTCGTCGGTCATGGCAAACATCTCGCGGATGTCGTCGAAGATGCCGAGATAAAGTGCGGTTGTGGATTTCGGCGTGCGCGCGAGCTGCGACTGATCTACGAGGATGACCTGCGAAATCTGCCGCGCACCGACGAGCTTCTTCAGCGCGCCCGCCTGATTCCCGCTCGCGATGCCTTTTGCGTTCAGCAAGTTTTCGTAGAGGACGCTGTGGACGAGCGTGCTCTTGCCCGAGCCGCTGACGCCGGTGACGCACGCGAATACACCGAGCGGAATCTCGACGGTGAGATTCCGGAGGTTGTGCTCGCGCGCGCCTTCGATGCGGAGCCATGCGGCGGGTTTGCGACGCGTGACGGGGATGGGGATGGATTTTTCGCCAGTGAGATAGGCGCGGGTCAATGATGACTGGCTTTGTTTGCCCGAGGCCGACTTTGCACGAGGCGCATTGCTCATCATTCCTTCCGCCGGACCTGCGAACACCAACTCGCCGCCGCTCTCACCACGGCCGGGGCCGAGTTCGATGAGATGATCTGCGGCGCGCATGACGGCTTCCTCGTGCTCGACGACGAGCAGCGTGTTGCCTTTGTCGCGCAGCGATTTCATCACGCGGATGAGTCGTCCGGTGTCGCGCGGATGCAGGCCGATGCTCGGTTCGTCGAGGACGAAGAGCGTGTTCACGAGCGATGCGCCGAGGCAGGTGGTGAGGTTCACGCGCTCGACTTCGCCGCCGCTGAGCGTGCGCGTGGGACGGTCGAGCGAGAGGTAGCCGAGGCCGACTTCGAGCAGGAAGCCGAGGCGCGAGCGGACTTCACCGAGGAGCATGTCGGTGGTGCTGTCCAATGACGGAGCATCATTTCTGATTTCGTCCGAACTGCGCGCCTTCGTTTCAATCGCAGGAGAAAAATCAACCCGCCTCCTGCCGTCCGCGGCTACGAGGAGATCGCTCATTTCTCCGAGCGGCATCGCTTGCAGTTCTGGCAGCGTCTTTCCGGCGAAACGATAATTGAGCGTTGCGGGCTGGTAGCGGCCGCCGCGGCAGTCGGGGCACACGGAATAGTTGCGATAGCGGCTGAGCAGCACGCGGACGTGCATTTTGTATGCCTTGCTTTCGAGCCAGCGAAAGAATCCGCGCACGCCATACCACAGACCTTCCTTCCACAGTTCCTCGCCATCGCGCCGTTGCGAAGCACTGCACCGGGAGTCTTCGCCTTCGAGCACCCATTCCTGATCGCTCTCGGGCATTTCGGAAAACGGCACGCGCACGTCCACAGCCTTCGCCTTTGCACAACGCAAGAGATCGCGCTGGCAGTCGGCTCCGCTCTCTGTCTGGAATGGTTTCACGCAGCCGTCGGCAATGCTCAGCGAGTGATCGGGAATCGCGCGTTGCAGATCGATCGCGATGGTGCGCCCGAAGCCTCGGCACGTCGGGCACGCGCCGAGAGGGTGATTGAAACTGAACAGCCCCGGCGACGGCGGAACGATGTCCACATCGCAATGCGCGCAGTGCCAACCCGTGCTGTACGGATGCCGGAATCCCGTGTCGGGATGCCGCACCGCGAGCTTGCCGCTGCCGAGCCGGAGCGCGTGTTCGATGGCCTCGGCGAGACGCGTGCGGCCTTCCTCGGAAATGGCCACGCGATCCTGGATCACCTCGACGATCACCGGCAGACGCTTCGCCTGCGGCGGTTCGTCGGTGCGCAAAATTTCACTGTCGAGCCACACGCGCAGATAACCCTGCTGCTGGAGGAACGAGAAAAAATCCGCCGGCTTTGTCCCCGCAGGCGCGGGCACGCCGAACGTCACGAGCACCGTCTCGCCGCCGTGCTGCGCGAAGACATGCTCGACGATGCTCTTCGCCGACTCGGGCCGGATTTCCTGCGCGCACTCCGGACACCGCGCCGTCGCGATGCGCGGGAAGAGCAGTTTCAGGTAGTCGTTGATCTCCGTCATCGTGCCGACTGTCGAGCGCGTGCTCTTCACGTTGTTCGTCTGCTCGATGGCGATGGCCGGCGGGATGCCGCGGATCTCGTCCACGCGCGGCTTGTCCATGCGATCTAAGAACTGCCGCGTGTACGGGCTGAACGTCTCGACGTAGCGCCGCTGCCCCTCGGCGTAAATCGTGTCGAATGCGAGTGACGACTTGCCGCTGCCACTCGGGCCGGTGACGACGATCAATTTTCCCAGTGGCAGATCGAGATCGAAGCCCTTGAGATTATTCTGCCGCGCCCCGCGCACCTCGATGCAGGAATGACTCGGAACCACGGTGAGTGCTGGGCGTTTTTTGGGCATCGGAGAAAAAGGGCGCGCAACATGCAGATGCGCGCGCTGTTTGGCAACCGGCGTGAGACTCCGGCGCGAAAACACGGTGGTGTATCACTTTGAATGCAGCCGTGCTCTTGCTCGCTGCACTACTCCTGCTCATGATCTCGCAAGAAGCGGTGCGACGCGAGCAAGAGTGGGAGCAGGGCAAAAAGATCGGATTTCAAACTGACACCGCACCGAGCACCGGCTTCACGGACTGCCGAAACGCAGACAACAGTCAGCGCCGACATCTGCACACTTTTCGCGTGATATTGGTTTGCCAGCGCAGCGCAGCGCGTCTATCTCCGCGCCTCCATTTTCGCGGCGCATGGATGCGCTGCGGTTCACGTCACCACATCAGCACAGAAAAAATCATGTCTCTCACCACCATCACCGCAATCGCAGGCCGCCAGATCGTTGACAGCCGCGGCAATCCCACCGTCGAAGCCGAAGTCCATCTCGCAGGCGGCGCCGTCGGGCGCGCAGCCGTGCCGAGCGGCGCGAGCACCGGCGAGCACGAGGCGTGGGAGCTGCGCGACGGCGTGAAGGATCGCTGGGGTGGCAAGGGCGTGCTCAAGGCCGTCGCCAATATCAACAAGACCATCGCCGACGAACTCGAAGGCCTCGACGCGACCGAACAGGTCACCGTGGACCGCGCGATGATCGCGCTCGATGGCACGCACAACAAGGCGAAGCTCGGCGCGAATGCGATCCTCGCCGTGTCACTCGCGACCGCGCACGCGGCGGCGGCGCAGCTCGGACTTCCGCTTTTCAAATACATCGGCGGCACGAATGCGAAGGTGCTGCCCGTACCGATGATGAACATCATCAACGGCGGCGCGCACTCGGACGCGCCGATTGACTTCCAGGAATTCATGATCGTGCCAAAGGGCGCGCGCTCGTTCAGCGAGGCGCTGCGTGCGGGCGCGGAAATTTTCCATTCGCTCAAGAGCGTGCTGAAAGGCCGCGGCCTCGCGACGGCGGTCGGCGACGAAGGCGGCTTCGCGCCAAACCTCAAGAGCGCGGACGACGCGATCGAGACCATCGCCGAGGCGGTGAAAAAGGCCGGCTACAAATTCGGCAAGGACATCTTCATCGCGCTCGATGTCGCGAGTTCCGAATTCTACGACAAGGCGAAGAAGGACTACGTTTTCAAAAAGAGCACCGGCCAGCGTTTCAGCGCCGATGAACTCGTGGAGTTTTACAAGAAACTCGTCGGAAAATTTCCGATCATCAGCATCGAGGATGGCTTTGCCGAAAACGACTGGGCTGGCTGGAAGAAGCTCACCGTCGCGCTCGGCGACAAGGTGCAGCTCGTCGGCGACGATCTCTTCGTCACGAATGTGGACTTCCTCCGCAAGGGCATCGAGAGCGGCACAGCGAATTCGATTCTCGTGAAGGTGAACCAGATCGGTTCGCTCACAGAGACGCTCGACGCCGTCGAACTCGCGAAGGAAAATCGCTACACGGCGGTCATCAGCCATCGCAGCGGCGAGACCGAGGACTCCACGATCGCCGACATCGCCGTCGCGACGAACGCGGGACAGATCAAGACCGGCTCGCTCTCGCGCACGGATCGCATCGCGAAGTACAATCAATTGCTGCGAATCGAAGAGATTTTGGGTGACAACGCAATTTATGGCGGCAAGATGCGCGGCTAAGTGAAGGACGCCGCCTCACACTTCAGACCCGCCCGACCGGAGCGATTCCTATCCCGGCTCAACAAGATTCTCCTCGCGCTCATCGTCGCGACGGCGGTGATCCCGCTCACCAACCGCGCACTGCCGGGACGCAGCGAGAAGGCGGCGCAGGACAAAATGATCGCAGATGCAGAGGCAGAACTCGCAGATGCCAACATGATCAAGGATCGCCTGACGCGTGAGGTGACGCTGCTGGCGAATGACGGCGAATATCTCGGCCTTTTTGCGCGCGACAAGGTGGACCGGGGCTACATGAAGCCAGGGGAAACGATCTTCCGCATCGTGCCGAAGCAGCAGTAGCAGTAGTCCGCAAGTCCTGCTCCTTTCACTGGATTATCTTCGCAAGCTCCGCGATGCAATCCGCCATTACCCCTGCAGCCGGGCGCGACGCATCCACGCGGCGGATGAACGGACGCTCCAGACCGAGAAAAATTTTCCGAACCGCGCGAAGCTGCCCTGCCTCCTCAAATGTGTTCGGCGCATCGCCCCGCGCGCGGATGCGTGCGAGCCCGCCGTGCGGATCAAAGTCGAGCAGCAGCACGAGGTCGGGCCGCGGGGCAAATCGCTCGTTCATTTCCAAGATCGCCGTCGGATCCGCGCCGCGCGCTCCCTGGTATGCGGCGGTGGAAAGGTAATAGCGATCGAGCAGCACGACCTTTCCGGCGGCGAGCGACGGGCGGATGATCTGCTCCACATGCTCGGCGCGATCTTTCAGGAAAAGCGCGAGTTCCTCGTCGAGTGTGAGCCGCCCTTCGGTCATGCTGCGGCGCAGTTTCATGCCCCACGGGCCGCGCGTCGGCTCGCTTCCCGTCACGCTTGCGAGGCCGCGCTGCGCGCAATGCTCCGCGAGCGCGCGCACGACGGTGCTTTTGCCCGCGCCGTCAATTCCCTCGACGACAACGAGCCAACCGGGAGCATTCGGGCGCGACATGGCGCGCGGTGTAGGCTGCATGTCCAGTCGCGTCACGCGAAATAAACGTGTGCATCCGCTCGCGATTTTGCAGCGAAAAGACCGGTTGCCGATCGGTGCATCACGCACTAAAAACGGCTCCCCATTTTCAACGACAAACCAAACACCCACACACCATGCCCATCGCAGTCGGAACCAAAGCCCCGGATTTCACCCTCAAATCGAAGGACGCCAACGGCCTCAAGGACGTGACTCTCTCCGCGAATTTCGGAAAGAAGACCACGGTCGTTCTTTTCTTCCCGCTCGCGTTCACGGGCGTGTGCACGCAGGAATTTTGTGACATCACGCAGGGCATCAGCAGCTATGCGGACATCGGCGCGGATGTGATCGGAGTGAGCGTGGACAGCCCGTTCGCGCAGGAGGCGTGGGCGCAGAAGGAGAAGATCACGGTGACGCTCGTGAGCGATCTGAACAAGGCGGTGACGAAAGCGTATGCCGTCGAATTCCCCGGCCTCGCGGGCATCGGCGACACGAGTGCGCGCGCGGCGTTCGTCGTGGATAAGGACGGAGTCGTGCAGTATGCCGAGCAGACCCCGACGCCGAAGGATCTGCCGAACTTCGCGGCGATCAAAGCGAAGCTCGCGGAACTCAAGTAACGCGCAGAACTTTTCACGGGGCCTGTCCGCAAACGGGCAGGCCCCTTTTGTTTTCCATTTTTCAAAAGCAAACCATGAGCAAGGAACTTACAGCAGGTGACAGGGCCCCGGCATTTTCGGCGACAGCCGTCGGCGGCAAATTCGGCGATGGCGCGCAGGTGTCGCTCTCGGACTTCAAGGGGCAGACGGTGGTGCTCTACTTTTACCCGAAGGACGACACGCCCGGCTGCACCACGCAGGCGTGCGCGCTGCGCGACGAATGGGCGGAGTTCGGCGGCAAGGCGGTGATCTTTGGCGTGAGCCCCGACTCGGCGAAGAGCCATGCGAAATTCATCACGAAACACTCGCTCCCCTTCCCGCTGCTCGCGGACGATTCGAAGAAAATCGTCGGCGACTACGGTGTGTGGGTGGAGAAAAGCATGTATGGGAAAAAATACATGGGCACCGAGCGCTCGACCTTCGTGATCGGCGGCGACGGAAAACTGAAGGCCGTGCTGCGCAAGGTGAAGCCCGCCGAGCACAACGCGCTGCTGAAGGCGGCGCTCTGAGCGCGGCATGAAGCTCTCGACGATCTCGGCCACGCTCGCGGAACTCGGCACAAAACCGACGCAGAGCCTCGGGCAGAACTTCCTGCACGATCAAAATATCGCGCGATGGATCGTCGAGCAGGCGGGCATCACGCCCGGAAAGCCGTGGGTGGAAATCGGACCGGGACTCGGCGCGCTCACGGAATTTGCCACGGAGATTTCGCCGCGCGGAATCCTGCTCGAAAAGGACGACCGCTTTGCGCCGTGGCTGCGCAAACATTTTCCCTCGACGGAAATCGTGCATGGCGACGCGCTCGATTTTGATCCGCGCGACCTTTTCTGGCGCGGGCCGCTGCCCGTCTTTGGCAATCTGCCCTACTACGTCTCAAGCCAGTTGCTTTTCCAGTTCACCGCCGAGCCGAGCCCTGCGAGCCGCATGGTCTTTACGCTGCAGCGTGAACTCGCCGAGCGGCTGTGCGCGAAGCCCGACACGGGCGAATACGGCGCGCTCACGGTGCTCATCGGTCGTCGCTGGAATGCCCGCATCCTGAAGCATCTGCCGCCGCAGATTTTCACGCCGGTGCCGAAGGTCGGTTCATCCGTCGTGCTGCTCACGCCCCGCGACGACGACTTGCTGCCCGAGTGCGACGGCGCGCTGTTCCGCAAGCTGGTGAAGCGCGGATTCAGCCAGCGCCGCAAGCAACTCCAGAAAATGCTGGAGCTGGAACGCTGGCCCGAATTTTCCACGAAGCTGGGTGTGCCCTCGACCGCGCGCGCGGAAGACCTGAGCCTCGCACACTGGGTCACGCTCACGAATCTCGCCTCGGGCGCACCGAACGATCACAGCGCCGGCGCGCAGGATGTGAACGGCGAGATGTTCGACGTGGTGGACGAACACAATCGCGTGATCGATCAAAAGCCGCGCGGTGTCGTGCATCGCGAGAAGTTGCTGCACCGAGCGATCCACATCTTCGTCTTCAACAAGCGCGGCGAGCTTTTCCTCCAGCGCCGTTCCCGATGGAAGGACGCGCACCCGCGCCGCTGGGACAGCAGCGCCGCCGGCCATGTGAACGCGGGCGATGACTATGACACGACTGCACCGCGAGAACTCACGGAGGAACTCGGCGTGAGCGCGCCGCTGGAACTAGCGGGCGAGCTTGCGGCGTGCCGGAACACCGGCTGGGAATTCGTGAAAATCTACCGCGCACAGCACGAGGGGCCTTTCCGCCTGCCGCCTTCGGAAATCGAATGCGGAGCCTTTTTTTTCCCCGAACAAATCCGGCGCTGGATGGATGAGCGCCCAGAGGATTTCGCGAACGGATTCATCGAATGCTGGCGGACGCTCAATGCGGCAGGACGCCTCGCCCCACAGACATAGCGCCCGCCAGCGGCTCTTCCCAAAGAAGAGATTCGGATCATCGAGCATTTTTCTGCTATGACAAACGCCTTAGCTGCTAATGGTTTCACAAATAATTCTAACCCCCCCGCTCATGATTGAAGCTTCGGGCGCTCACGGCGGTGCCGCGCTTGCATTCCATGCCTCGATTTACGTTTGCCCGACCGAGAGCAAACTAAAAGTGCTGTGTAAAATGACCTGATCATGCGGCTGATACTTTGCAGTCAACCTCATGAAATTACGCGCAGTTTCGTCCTTTTCGTTTCCATCCGAAATTGGCACAATGATCGAGAGTCATGCTCTCTTCCTCCCCCAAGCCCCTAAACCTTCGTGCGAAGTTCAGCCGGACTCCTGCGCGTCAGCACGGAATCGTCACTCCTGAGCGAGCGTTTGACTTACCTGCCCCTGATCTTGATCAGTGCGAAATGCGAATCGTGATTGTTCCTGCAAGGACACTCGGCAACTTTCGTAAAACTTGGAAGTGTTTCGCATGATGCACCACGGACTGCCCGGTTACCAAAATTGATTGCAATCGCAAAATTCCATATTTCAATCAGTGATGCAAGCATCTCAAAAAAGAAGTATAGTCCCCGTAGTTCAACGGATAGAACGCTGGTTTCCTAAACCGGTGATGTGGGTTCGATTCCCGCCGGGGACACTGCTCTGAAACGCGCTGCGTGTTCCTTATCGTATTTTTGGGATTCCGATATTCCATGCACAAGAGATCAGCCCGCTCACTCCCCGATGCCTGTCCGAGTTCTGACCGTCCACGGGGCAGCGGTCACGAAAGCAAATACCTCGCAAAAAAAAACGGTAATCCATGAATCGCGCATCGCTCCTTCCTGTCGCTCTCCTCACCTTATCCAGTCTGACATGCTTAGTCACGGGAATCCCTTCTATCCGCGCTCAGACACCCCTCTCCGTCGGCTCTTCCGCAAATAGCCCAGCCAATCCAGCCAGTGTCCCTGCTGAAATTGAAAAAGTCATTCAGATGCCGGATGGCAAAGACAAAGTTACCGCGCTCAATGCCGCCATAAAAACTTGGGCGCAAAAGGATCCCACCGCGGGCCTCGCGTGGATTCTCTCCCTTCCGCAGGCTCAATACTCACAACTCAGACCGGACGTTAAAGGGTTTGCAGTGGGGGCCGATCCGAAAAGCTCGGCAGAATGGCTCGTTCAACAAAACACCCCAAAGGCAATGGAGCTTCTTCATCCCATGCTAATCGGCTGGTCCATGTCGGATCCAAATGCCGCCGAGGCGTGGTGCGTCAAACTGCAATCCCACGACGCCCGCGCCCGCCATGTCTCCTTCTATTCCGTGGCCGATGGGTTAATCCGCAAGAAAGCCGATCTCGCCACCGCATGGGTGGCGCAATTACAGCCCGGTGCCGATCGCCTTTCTGCAATCGCCGGGGTGACCACGATCTGGGCGAGGGGTGACATTGTGGCAGCCACCGCATGGATCAAGACATTGGCCCCGGCTGAACTCAAACAGGCCGCCCAAGTTGTTGCGGGCGTCTGGCGCTTTGCCAAAGGCACGAGGGATTCGCCCAACCCGTGGCACAGCGTGCAGGACTGGCTCGACCAGATGCCGTTCACCCCGGCCGATAAGGAATACGTCCTGAAGAACCCTCAATCCTGATGCCCCTCACTTCTCCATCCGCAAATCCCGCGCAAACATCCGCCCCGTTAACTCCCGATGTCCGTCCGAGTTTTGACCGTCCACGGTGCAGCGGATGCGCAAGCAAATCGCTAACAGCCGGAACAAAGTTTGCGGTACCAATTTCCTGTAGTCGGCAAAATTTGCTCTAGCGAGCAGTTCAAGACGCAGGGCGACGGAAGTGGAAGGGATGTCTGGATTGCCCGGCTGTGTCACAAACTTGCTAATCAAGTCTTTGTGCATCGGTCGTCCACATCGCAGGTCTTGTCCCCGCCTGACCCCACGCCATCTGGCAAAAAAGGGATATATCCATAGCATGAACCCCCATCACCTTGTTGTTCACCAGACCTCGCTTTCCCATGACGCGGATTCCGATTCGTGCCGATTGCGCGCCAGCGCGCCGGATTCGCGTCGCTCCCTTTTGCCACTCGTCCTTGCGGTCGTCACCTGCGCATTGATGCTCGCGCCGAATGTTTGCGCTGCTGCCGCAACGAGTGATCCCGCGCACTTCCACACTCACGATGCCGTTCAATTTGATCTGCGCAGCGTCCGGGACGGCAACTGGTCAGATATAAAGACTTGGAGCCAGCCCCGCGTGCCTAAGGCCGGCGACCGCGTGCTCGTGAGCCGCGGGACGCGCGTCACGTATGATGGAGCGAGCAAGGATGTGGTCCGGCTGATTCAGGTGGTCGGAACGCTCACGTTCGCCCGGGATCGCAACACCGAACTCAACGTCGGGATTCTGAAGGTGCAGGACAGCGATGATTGCACGGAGACCGGCTTCGCCTGCGACATGGCGAAAAGGAATGCCGACGGGAAGTCGCAGGCGATGCCGACGCTCGAAGTCGGCACACTGGCCGAACCGCTGCCACGGCAATTTACGGCGCGCATCCGCCTGCATCAGGTAGACGGTCTCGATCCGAATGACGGCCCAGCGATGGTCTGCTGCTCGGCGCGGATGGATCTGCACGGAGCGCCGATGAGCCGCACATGGGTGAAGCTGGGCGCAAATGCCGAGGCTGCGGCCAAGACGCTCACGCTCTCCGAGCCGGTGGATGGCTGGCGCGCGGGCGACGAAGTGATCATAACGCCGTCCAAAGTGCATCAGCGACGCGGCGTGGATCCGAAGGAATATCAGAACCAGATGGGAACCGAGGAGCGGCGAATCGTCCGCATTGACGGCACGACCGTCGAACTCGACAAGCCCCTCACGGAAGAACACTCGGGCAGCGGCGAGTTCCGCTGCGAAATCGCGAATCTCTCGCGTAATGTCATCGTGGAAAGTGCCGATCCCGGCGGCGTTCGCGGGCACACGATGTATCACGCGAACAGCAGCGGCGGCATCAGCTATGCGCGCTTCGCGCATCTCGGAAAGCAAGGCGTGCTCGGCCGCTATGCGATCCATTTTCACCTCGTCGGCAATACCATGCGCGGGAGCCAGGTGCTGGGTGTCGCAATCGTGGATTCGGCAAATCGCTGGGTGACGATTCATGGCACCGAGTATCTCATCGTCCGCGATTGCGTCGGCTATCGCAGCGCCGGCCACGGATTTTTCATGGAGGACGGCACTGAAATTTACAATCTGCTTGACCGCAATCTCGCCGTGCAGGCGAACCGCACGAAGCGCCTGCCGAAGCAGGCGCTGCCCTTCGATGAGAACGATGGCGCGGGCTTCTGGTGGGCGAATGGTCGCAACACATTCGTCCGGAACGTTACGACTGAAAACGACGCGTACGGCTACCGCTACGACATGCAGCACTCGAAATATTTCAACAGCACGCTCCCCATCACGCAGCCCGACGGCACGCAGAAGCCGGTGGATGTCCGCACGATTGCGAACTGGCGTTTTGACGACAACGAGTCGCACTGCGATCAGGGCGCGGGAATGGTCATCACCGGCAACGGCGGCGCACAGCAGCCGGACACGACAGTGCGCGATCAAAAGCTGCTCGATCAGATCAAGGCGCTCGACTGGACCGGCCCTGACACACGGCATCCACACATCGTGCGGAATCTGAAAATCTGGGAGACCCACTACGCGTTCCGCCCTCACACGCCCTCGATGTTGATTGACGGCCTGCGCATCTACCGCACCACCTACGGCGTCTATCGCCCGGCATTCGACAACCAAGTCTATCACAACATCCACCTCACCCGCGCGGGCGGCGAGCCTTTCAATCGCGGGATGGACGACGCCAGTTGCCAGACCGGCGTCTTCACTGTGGATGGCCTTCAAATTGACGATCTCGACAAGGCCAGCAACCACCACACTCCGATCGTGCAGATGAGCGACAACAACCTGAGCGGGCGCGCCGAGAGCCATTTCCGCAACGTCACCTGGACCCCCTCCACGATCGGAAAGGGATCGCTTTTCAATCGTGGTGGCCAGACACGCGGCGATCAGTTCGTGGAAGGCGGCGTGCCCTATTACCTGCACGACTATTACGGCCCCGGTCGCGACGCACGGATCATCAGCACGTCCGCCAAGCCCTTGCTTGCTGACGGCAACACCTACCACGAAGAGGCGCCGCTGACCGGTGATGAGTCGGTCGTAACCGAAGTCAAAAACGTCCCCTGGCCCAAACTGCTCGATCCTGTGGACGATCTCCCGCCTGCGACCGTCATCACCGCCGTGCGACGCACCGGCGAAATGCTCGCCGTCACCGGCATCACACACGACAACGGCGAAATCGTGGCGGTGAAGGTGAACGGCGTGGCCGCGAATATCATCAAGACCCACAGCGGCGTCGCGGACTGGTCCATCGAAGTGCCGGTTCCCGCCGATGGAACCGTCACCGCATTCGCCACCGACGATGCGGGCAATATGGAGCGAACCGGTCATGTCGTACGAGTGAGCCCCTCGACGCAACGGTAACATCCCTTTTACTTCCCGATGCCCGTCCGAGTTCTAACAGTCCCCGGCTCGGCGAACGAGAAAGCAAATTTCTAGCAGTTGCCGCCGCCTGCCGAAACGGGAAGATTACCGCACCGAAGCGAGCGGCGTAATTTGGCGCTGCTCCGCAGCCCGCGAAAAATACTTCGATTAAAGACGCGACCTGCGGAGTCTGATCGTGCGAATAGAGTAAAGAACGTTCATCCAGCAATGAGCGTTTCCAATTCCCAACCGACCCAATCCATGAAAACCCGAATCGTCCTTTCCGGAATCCTGATGGCAGCCGCCTTCCCCCTCGCCGCCCGTGCCGGCACCCTGTTCTACGTCCCCGTCCCCGCAGCCGGGAGCGACGCGCAATCGGGGCTCGACAGCACGAAAGTGTACACGAACGCAGTCGCCGCAGGGAACAGGAAGGAAGCCGGACGCAACGTGAACGGCGTGCCGCTCACCGCGCTGCCGGCCTCGGGCAATTCCAACGCGGCAAACGGAGTGACGATCTCCGCCGCGACCGGCACACTCGCGAATGGCGGCGGAAAGTCCGACAGCATCAAGGCCGACGGCGCGATGTCCGACCTGCTCGCCGGGATGATTTTCAATGATGGTGCGGGCGACAATTCCGAGCAGTACGTGGTGCTCGATCCCGCCAAACTCGCACCCGGCAAAACGTATGACCTCCGCGTCTATGTCTGCAACGCATCGGGGGAAAACCGGCAGGTGAACCTCTCTTTCGCGGGTGACGGCAAACCGGCGGTGAACACGGATTTTTTTAACGAGGACGATGCGACGACTTCCGCGGGTGGATTCACCGATCCGAACCAGGTCTATTACATCAATTACCGGTTCACTTGGGACGGCGTGAGCACGCCCGGTTTCACGGCCACACAGAAATTCGGCAGCACGCCATTCTGCCTTTACGCGGTGACCAATGAGGAGGTCGGCGCCGCGGTGGAAGCCCAGCCCGCCGGAGCCGTGACGCAGGTCGCGCCCGAGCCGATTGCTGAAGCGCCGCGTTCCAGCATCTCACGAACGGGTGCGGTGGACTACGAGGACGACATCGGAGTCGCGAGCGAAGTCTTTTATAACTCGGACACGCTGCGGGATCACGGGCGCTGGGTGAATGTGGGAACCTATGGCCGCTGCTGGCACCCTGCGGATGTGGACGAGGACTGGCAGCCTTACACACGCGGACGCTGGGTCTATTCCAATGACGACGGCTGGGTGTGGGATTCGGATGAGGATTTCGGCTGGGCCACCTATCACTATGGCCGCTGGTTCCGCGAGGAAAATGCCGGCTGGTTCTGGGTGCCGGGCCGCGTGTGGGCACCCGCATGGGTGTCATGGCGGCACGGGCATTCCTTCGTCGGCTGGGCACCGCTGCCTCCGCTCGCGCTGGCGGCTGCGGGCATCGGGATCGGCTCGTGGGCGGATCATCGCTGGGGCATCGGACCCCATGCCTATAATTTCGTGAACGTGCGTGATTTTGGCGCACGCTCAATGGCGAAGGTTCTCATCCCGCGACAGCAGAATGCCGCAGTGATGACGAACACCGTCAACGTCACCAACGTCGCGCACAGCAAGCACGGGATCTTCAACGGCGGGCCGAGCTTTCAGGCCTTGAACAACGCGCTCGTGCGCTCCGGCGGCGCGGCGATTCCCACCGTGAGCGTCTCCCGCAAAACGGGCACGAAGGCGGTCACGCCGGACGGAAAATTTTCACACCTGTCCGCGGGCGTCCTCTCGGTCGCCGCGCCGACCGTCACACGCGCAAAGAAATCCGCCGCATTGCCGCCTGTCGCCACGACGATCGCGTCACCGAAATTCGACAAGGGCTGGAACGGCCTCACGGATCCGACCCATGCCACGGCATTGCAGGCGAAAATCGCCGGCGAGACGCCGGGAGCCAAGGCAAAGACCGCGCCTGCGCGGCTGCCCGGCGCGATCGTGTCCGCGGGCGTGGCAACCGCAACCTCGAGCACAAGTCCGCTGAAGTCATTCCGCCCAGGCAAGCCGCCCGGCACGCCGGGCACACCTCCTCCGACTGCGTTCGTCAAGCCGGGCCTGCCGGTGAACTCAGCGGTCATAGCGACGCCTCAGCCGCTGCAACCCACCACTCCGATTGTCGGCAACAAAAAGAAACCCGGCAGCAAGACGACTGGCACAAACGTTCCCGGAACACCCCCTGTCACGCCCGGAAACCCAGTGGTGATCGTTCCGCC
The DNA here is from genome assembly GCA_903882875.1 of uncultured Spartobacteria bacterium. Classification (GTDB taxonomy): domain Bacteria; phylum Verrucomicrobiota; class Verrucomicrobiia; order Chthoniobacterales; family Chthoniobacteraceae; genus SXWH01. The sequence continues at coordinate 43,721 of CAIRYQ010000122.1, forward strand.
GAAACCCGGAAAGCCGGGAACGCCTGCGTCCGTCACACAGCCAGCAACCATTCCGTCCACAGCGCAACCGACCGTTCCAAAACCCACGGCTGTGCCGACACCGGAGCCAATCCGGGCGAAGAAAGGAAAGCCGCAACCCGCGACGCCGGGCACGGATCCCGTCATCAAACCGGCTCCGACGCCCGAACCCGTCCGCATTCCGAAGCGCACGGTGCCAGTGGCCACACCGGCTCCTGCTCCGATAAAACCCACAGCGACGCCCAAACCCGAACCTCCCCGTATCCCGAAGCGCGTCGCTCCGCAACCGACTCCAGCCCCGGCTCCAGTTGCAAAGCCGGTCCCGGTTCCCGTGAGGCCCGCGCCAGTCGTCATTCCGCCGAAGCCCGCGCCGGTCGCCCCGACAGCACCGAAAGGCAAGCCCACGCCTACGCCTGCACCGACCAACGGCTGATCGCATAGCCGTTACACGCCCGCACGAATCTCCGTCTTCGGAATTCTGCGCGCGAATTGCCTGATGACTCCTCAATCCGCAGGCCGCGCCTCGACTGAAAGCAGCTCCGCCATCTGCGCCGGGATCCCCGCGATCCCGGCGCGCATGAGAGATTCGCCGACGAGGATCGCATTGGCACCGCAATCGAGCACGCGCTGCGTGTCGGCGCGCGTCTTCAGCCCGCTCTCGCTCACGAGCAGCACGTCGTCCGGCACATCCTCGCTCAGTTCCTCGGTGCTCGCGACGTTCACCTCGAACGTGTGCAGGTTGCGATTGTTCACGCCGATCAGCTTTGCACCGAGATCGAGCGCACGATCCAGTTCCTCGCGCGTATGGACTTCGACAAGCACGTCCATTTGAAAATCCGACGCGGTGTGAAAAAGCTTCTCCAGCTCGGCCTGCTCCAGCGCGGCGACGATGAGCAGGATGCAGTCCGCCCCGGTGACGCTCGCCTCGAAAATCTGCGCCTCGTGGATCATGAAATCCTTGCGCAGACACGGCAGCGCAACCGCCTCGCGGATGCGCGGGAGAAACGACAGGCTGCCTTGGAAAAATTGCTCGTCCGTGAGTACGCTGATGCAGTCCGCGCCCGCCGCCTCGTACGCCTTCGCGATTGCGACAGGATCAAAGTCCTTCGCGATCACCCCAGCGCTCGGGCTCGCTTTTTTCACCTCGGCGATCACACCGAGCGCGGCCCCGCAGTTATTGAGAGCAGCGTCGAATCCGCGGAAATCGTCGCGTAACAGCGCGGCCTTACGGAGGTGTTCGAGCCGCGGAAGCAGCTTCGCCACTTCCGCGCGCTTCACTTCGAGAATCTGCTGGAGCCGCGTGGGAATCATTGCGCACACATATTTCGCGGCGGCGCGCGGGTGACGAGTGGAAAGTGAGCGAGCGCGGAGTTGCCACGCACTTTTCCAGCGCCGACACTGCGCCGCATGAGCACGCAAATCGAAATCCCATCCCCCGTCGCACTCGCACTGCAATCGCGCGACGCGCAGGCCGTCCTCGACGAATCCATCCGCGCATTCGGCTGCCAGGCGGGCACCGTCCACTGGAACGACACGCAGAGCGGGATGCTGAAGCTCGCCGCGAGCCGCAACATCCCGCCGCCGATCGTGCAAATCGTCGCGACGGTGCCGATCGGCAAAGGCATCGCAGGACTCGCCGCGCAGAACCGCGAGCCCGTGTCGCTCTGCAACCTCCAGACCGACACCTCCGGCCAGGCACGCCCCGCAGCGAAGACGACAGGCATGGAAGGCTCCATCGCAGTGCCGATGCTCGTCGCGGGCGAATTGCGCGGCGTGCTCGGCGTGGCAAAGGCCGAGGCGCACGACTGGACCGACGCGGAAAAATCGCTGCTGCTCGCCATCGCGGCGAAGCTCGGCGAGGCGCGGCCCTGAGCGTCGTTGCAGGCGGTGCATTCACAGTGCATATTCCGCGGCAAGAAAATGAAACGCCGTGAATTCCTATTCGCCGCCGGCGCAGCGGCCGTGGCACCGATCAAGAATCCACCGGCCGCAGAGCAGCCGCCGCATTTCAAGAAACGAATCAAGCTCGGGATCTCGACATATTCGTACTGGCACTTTGAGGAGAAAAAATTCCCGATCGAGACCGTCATCGAACGCGCCGGGAATTTCGGCGTGGAGTCCGTGGACGTGCTGCACCGGCAGATGGATCTGAAGGAAAAGGCGCCCTTCGACGCCGCCGGCCGCGCCTACTGCCGCAAGCTCAAGCGCCTCGCATTCCGCAACGGCGTGAATCTCGTGTGCCTGACGACGGAGCAGAATTTCGTCTCGCCGGATCCGAATATCCGCCAGTCACAGGTGGATCACACGCTGAAGTGCCTCGAAATCGCGGACGCACTCGGTGCCGCCAGCATCCGCGTGAGCGCGGGACGCTGGAACACCGTGCCGGATTTTGAGGAGTTCATGAAAAAACGCGGACTCGAACCGCCGCTCGCCGGACACACGGATGACGAGGCGTTCGAGTGGGCGATTGACGGGCTCGGCAAAAGCCTCAAGCGCGCGGAAGAATTCGGCATCGTGCTCGCGGTGGAAAACCACTGGGGCGTCGCGGCTTCACCTGCGGGCCTTCTGCGCGTGCTTGCGCCGTTCCGCTCGCAATACATCGGCGCGCTGATGGACACGGGGAATTTCCTCGAGGATCCGTACGACAAGCTGAAACAGATCGCGCCGAAGACGGTCTTTGTGCAGGCGAAGACCTACTATGGCGGCGGACTGTGGTACACGTTCGACCTCGACTACATGCGCATCGCGCGCATCCTCGCCGACTCAGGATACAGCGGCTACGTCTCGCTCGAAATGGAAGGCAAGGAACACGCCGACACCGCAGTGCCAAAGAGCCTCGCGATTTTGCGGAAGTGTTTCGTCTGACCGCGCGCGCCTCAGTGCGGCGCAAACCAGCGGTAGAGGAAAAAATAGACGAGCACGCCGGTGACGCTCACGTAGAGCCAGACAGGAAACGTGATCTTCGAGAGCTTGCGGTGCTCGGCGAATCGCCCCGCGAGCGCGTGGCGCATCGTGACGATCGCGAGCGGCGGCACGCAGATCGCGAGGATGATATGCGAAACTAGCATCGCGTAGTAGATCGTGCGCCACGCCCCTGCCCCGCCGAACGGCGTGTGGACGCCATGCACGAGGATCTTGTGCGCGACGTAGCTGACGAGGAAAACACACGACACGACGAATGCCGCGCCCATCAGCAGGCCGTGCGCTTGTTTTGCCTCGCGCTTGATGGCGACGATGCCCGCGCACAAAAGCACGGTCGCGGTGGCATTGAGGGCGGCGTTGATCGGAGGCAGGTCGGCGGCGGTCATGGTTCGTTGATGAGGCGTTTGATGTCGGCAAGCAGGCGATCCTTTTCGCCGCTATCCTCGCCGACACCGTCGTAGTAGCCGCGGATCCAGCCCTTGCGATCCACGAGGATGAGCTTCGTGCTGTGGATGAATTTTTCCTTCACGTCCACGCCCCCGGCATCCGCAAGCGCAAGCTTGAATCCCTTGATGCTCAGATCGAAAATTGCGGCACGCGCACCGGTGAGAAATGCCCAGCGCGAATCCGTGCCGAGACCCGCGGCATATTTCGTCATCACCTCCGGCGTGTCGGTCTCGGAATCCGTGCTGATCGAGACGAAACGGACATTGTCATCCTTGCCGAACGCCGCGTGGATTTCCTTCATGCGCCTGCTGAGCATGAGGCAGGTGCCGGGACACGAGGTGAAAAAGAAATCCGCGACCCACACTTTGCCGCGCAGCGATGCGGAATCGAACGGCTGCCCACTGCGCTCCGTGAGTGTGAACTGCGGGAGTTCGAACATCTTGTTCAGCGGCTGCGACGGACGCTCGCAACCGGCGAGGCAAAGAAGACAGACAACGAACATCCAACTTCCAAACAACCTGCCGACACGCGGCGCGTGCCATTCAACGTTGGAGGTTTTCATCACGCTTTTGTCAAAATCATCAGCCCGAGGATGAGCGGAAGGTAGATGATGCTCGCGAAAAAAAGACGCCGCGCGACGGGGCGCGAGCGGTCGGCGAAAAAATTCAGCGCGGCGAGGAAGAACACGGAATTGATCAGCAGCGCGCCGCCGAGGTAGGTGCCGTCGGCCTCGCCGGAATTGAACGGCACGAGCGTGGCGGCGGTGAGCAGCAGCGTGAAAATGAAACTCGTCAGCGCGGTCGCGAAGCCGGTCTGGTCGTCGCTTTTCAACATGACGAGTCCCGCACCGCGGTACTGGTCGCGGTGCATCCATGCGATCGCAAGGAAGTGAGGCATCTGCCAGGTGAACAAAATCGCGAAGAGCACCCACGCGCCGAGCGTGAGGTGAGGATTTGCGGCCGCCCATCCGACGACGGGCGGGATCGCGCCGCTCACCGCTCCGACGAGCGTACACCACGCGGTGCGGCGCTTCAGCGGCGTGTAGAGCAGCACGTAGATCACGATCGTGCTCGCGGCGAGCGCGGCGCTGAGAAAATTCACGGCAAGCGCGAGCCATGCAGTTCCCGCAGTGCCGAGGGCGACGGCGATCCAGAATGCGGCGCTCTTTTTCATGCGCCCTGCGACGATGGGACGATCGGAAGTGCGCGCCATGAGCGCGTCCACTTTCACTTCCCAAAGCTGGTTGAACGCCGCGGCGCTCGCGGCGCAGAGCGCGGTGCCAAGCATCGCCTGAATGAGGCGCAGCCACTGCACCGGGCCGTCGGTTCCCATCCAGTAGCCGACAAAAGTCGTGATGAGCACGAGGAGGTTCAGCCGCGCCTTCGTGAGATCGAGCAAATCGGCGAGAATGCCGGGCTCGGCATTCGCGTGCGGAATGGCGGCGACTTCGCTCATGCGGTGGCGCGCAGACGTCCGGCGCGGGCAAAATAAAGCGCGGCGGTCGCACAGAATGCGGCTCCGACGACGACGTGCGTGTTGGTGATGTGCGGCTGCCGCGTTTTCCAAATGACCATGACGCCGAGCGTGAACTGCAAAGTGACAAGTGCAAGCAGCGCCCATCCGACGCGCGTGAGACGAGGAAATCCGGCGGCGCGCTGCGCGGTGCCGATCGCCATGCCGATGACGTGGCCTGCGATCAAGATCGGAAGGATGCGCGTGTGGATGAAATGAATCGCAACGACGTGGTTCCATCCGACGGGCAATATGCCGCCCGGTTGCGCCAGGGGCCATGTGGGGATGAGCAAGCCGATGCCCTTGTGCCGCAGATACGCCGCGCACGCGAGCTGTACAAAATAGAGACCGAGCAGCGCGACGGCCATGCGACGGAATTTGTCGGCCTTCTCGTGCGACTGCACGCCGAGTTCCGTCCACACGGGCGAGAGGCGCGCGGCGAGGACGACGACGAGGACGAGGAATGCCTGCGCGGTTATGGCGTGAAAGACGCGGAAGATGATTGCCGATTCCGGCGAGACGTGTGCCTCGATGAGCACGCGCAATCCGCCGAGCATCGCTTGGATTGTGACGAGCCACGCGGCGGCAAGCGCGAGCTTCTGTTCCGTGCTGCGCGGGCCTTTGTGCCGCGCGAGGAGCACGGCGGAAAATACGAGCGCGTTGGTCGTCATGCCGATGACGCTCGCAATCGCGCCAGTAGCACCACATTTCCAAGCGATGAATCCGGCAACCGCGCCACACACGGGACCGATGGCAAGCGCGATCCAGTTTTTCCACAAAGCGCAGCAGAGGATGGCGGTGGTGATGGCAGTAAGCGTGGCGATGAGGCGGTGCGAGTGTTCGAGCGCCTTGAGCATGTTCTGCGTCCAGCCGGGCGGGTTCACGGAGCCGTCGCTGAGCGGCCATGTCTGGAAGGCCATGCCAGCGCCGCTCGTGGTGACCATACCGCCGACGAGAATGAGGGCGAACGTGAGCACGACGTAGGACTTCGCGAGCGGTGAGAGCCAAGTTGGTTGCGGCGCAGTAGGCACGGGTGCGGATCAGTTGCGCGAAAGGATGCCGGTTTGCCGTTGGACTCTGATCGTCCAAAGGATGCGATCGCGAATTCGGTTGGCTGCTGGTTTTGTGAGGATCGGGTGCAAGAATTTGCCCGCCTCCTGCCGTCGGCGGCTATGGATCAATGCTCCTTTTTCTCGCCGTGGCCGGAACCGTGTTCGGAGCCATGCTCGGCGGCTTTCTTGGCGAGTTCGGCCTTGTCGGCTTCGGCCTGCTTTTCGATCTCGCCCTTCTGCTTTTGCAGGTACCGCTGCGTGGCTTCGAGCTGCTCTTTGTACCACACGTCGAAATCCTTCTGCTCCTCGACGATGTATTTCGCGGCCATGCCCGAATGTCCGGCTCCGCAGAGCTGCGCGCAGATGATCTGCCATTCGCCGGTGGAAACGGGACGGAACCACTGCGGCGCTTCGGTGCCAGGGATAGCGTCCTGCTGGATTCGCATCTGGTGCAGAGCGAAGCCGTGGATGACGTCCTTGGAACTCACGCGGGTCACGGTGGCCTTGTGGTTCACGAGGTGCATCGTGCCGGTGGCGACGACGTCGTCGGCACCATCAGGATCAGTCGGGTCGAGGCCGAGGACGTTCGAGCCGGTGATGAAGCGGATGTGCTGGCGTCCGAATTTTCCATCCGGCCCGGCGTAGTGGAAATTCCAGCCGAACTGGTAGCCGATCGCGCGGATTTTCAGCGCGCCGTCCTTTTCATTGTCGGGAATTTCGTTCACGCGCTTGCCCCACAGCGGGAGTGCGAAGCCGAGAAGAATGACGGCTTCGATGATGACGACACCAACCTCCAAGTGCGTGGAGAGGTGGGTGCGGACTCCGTGGTAGTCGGCCTTCGGATGGCGGGACTTGCGGAAACGAAAGACGCTGACGAGGAAAAAGGAGCCCCAGCCCACAAACAGCGCGAGCATGAACCAGTGGCAGAAGTTCAGCATGTGATCGATCTCCTTGCCGTGCTCCGAGTGGTTCGGGAGCATGCCCATGAGTTTGTTCAGATCAAAATAGTCGGAGAGTGCGGCGAGTGTCATTTCAGCATTCTTCTGGTTCGGCATTGAGATTCTCAACGAGCTGGACATCCGGAGGGATCGGCCGGTTCGCGCGACGCCAGAGGTAAAACATGGTCGCCGCGGTCGCGATGAAGATGAAGCCGACCAGCGAGAGGAGCATCCACAGCGTCGCGTCGGATGCGACCGCGAGCGCGGAATTCGGATCGCCCATGCATACGGCACAGGCGGAAGCGTTTTGCTGCATCACGGCGGACGCGGCCAGCAGTGTGACGGCTGAAGTCGTGCGCTTCATAGGATCAGCTTGCGCGTCTTCCACAGGAACCATGCGCCATAGACCGGCAGCAGCGCGGCGGCCGAGGCGAATATCCAAGTGCATGTCTTCGCGACCCCATTCACAGAACACCACCACGCCACGCCCGCACAGAGGAGCGTGCTCAGGATGATGAAGCAGATGTGGAAGATTTTGAGCGACATCAGTGGTGCGTGTGTCCCGTCGTCATGATGGGATTGAAATACGCGAGAAGGCAGAGGACGAATAGCCCGAGGCAGAAAAAAAATGTGAACAGGAGTGGAATCCAGATGCTGCGTTTCTCGGACTTCAAGTGCATGAACCACGCGCCGACGAGACACACCTTGAAAGTGGCCACGGCGAGGCCGATTTTCATGTTCATGCCGTGGCTTCCGAAAATGTGATCGAAGTCCACATACGACAGGCCGACGGTGACGACGGTGAAGACAAAGAGGGCGACGCCGACGATGAGATACGGGCGGACGTGGTGCAGATAGCTGCCATGACCGTGCGCATCGGAGCCGTGCGAATGGGCCTCTGCCGCGTGGACGTGGCCGTCTTTGGATTCGGGTGCGTGGGTGTGCTGTTCAGCCATTTTTACAGGAGATAGAAAATCGGGAACACGAAGATCCAGATGAGATCCACAAGATGCCAGAACAGGCCGGCTACCTCGATGCGGTTGCAAAGCTGCTCGGGATTCGTCTTGTAGAGCTTCGAGCCGGGCCCCCAGAAGAAGATGAACACGATCACGCCGCCGAGCACATGCAGTCCGTGCAGGCCAGTGATCATGAAATAGCACGCGAGGTAGGTGTTCAGCCTCGGGTAGAACGGGCCGAAGCCGTTCACGAGATCTTTTTTGTCGAGCACGACCTCGTGGCCCTCGTGGAGGTGAACCATGTCGCGCGGGATGAAATGTGCGCGGTCATTTTCCGCGGATTTCGGCGTGTGGTTCTCATCGTCAATCGCAGCGAGGACGATCTTGTCCATGCTTGGATCCTTCACATCGCTCCATGCCTTCGGATGGCCGCTGATGAAAAGACGCGGTGCCTGTCCGCGGGCGAGGCGTCCGTCTTCTCCTTCGTTGCCGAGATATTCCTCGTACTTCTCGGCAGCTTCCTTTTTGATGTAGGCACCGAAGTGATTGAACTTGTTCGGCCACTCGTAGCTGAGCTTGATGATGAGGAACAGGAGGCCGCAAACCCATGTGAGGAACAGCCACCATTTGTATGCCTTGAAATTGCGCATCTTCAGCGCCTCCCACGAGAGGATGACGGTGACGGACGAGAAGATGAGGACAAACGTGTTGAACGTGCCGACGGGGACATTCAGCCAGCCGTGCGGCCACATCCAAGGCTCCGCGCCGAGGCGCATGAAGATGTAGCCGGCGAAAAGTCCGCCGAAAAGCATCACTTCGGATGCGATGAACAGCCAGATGCCGAGCTTGGGATTTGCAAGGCCCGTATCGGGACGTGGCCGAACTGTGTATGGGATTTCCATGTGTCGCGAAATATCTGCAGCCTAGGCGTGCGCTTTGGCTTCCAACGGCTTCGAGTCCCTCGGCGGCTCGGACTGCGGAGTGTAGTCCTTGTCTTCGCCGGGCACGCTGTATTCGTACGGGCCGCGATAGACGGTGATGGGTTTGATGAAGTTGCCATGCGGCGGCGGCGTGGGCGTGTCCCACTCGAGTGTCGTCGCCTGCCACGGGTTGTCGCTCGTCACTTTCTTTCCGCGGATCATACTCCAGCAGAAATTGAACACGAAGATGAGCTGCACCGCACCGAGCGCCCATGCGGCGTAGGAAATTTTCAGGTTCCAGTCGAGCCACGGGCCGACGGTGGCCTCGTAGGCGCTCTTGCCGCCGTCCCACCAGCGGCGATGCACACCGGCCATGCCCTGCATGAACATCGGCATGAAGAGGCAGTTGATTGCGACGAGCGATCCCCAGAAATGCAGCTTGCCAAGCGTCTCGTTCATCATGCGGCCACACGCCTTTGGGTACCAGTGATAGACACCCGCGAAGATGGCAAATATCGTGCCCGGCGCGACGACGTAGTGGAAGTGCGCGATGATGTAATACGTGTCGTGCATGTAGAGATCCACCGCATTGAATGCCAGCGGGATGCCCGTGAGGCCGCCGATGCCAAACATCGGCAGGAATGCCGCGGCGAAAAGCATCGGCGTATTGAAGCGCAACGAACCTCCCCACAGCGAAAGCAGCAGCGCGGTGAGCAAGATCACCGATGGCACGGAAATTAGGATTGTCGTCGTCTGGAAAAAAGCCGCCACTTTCGGGCCCATGTCCGTCATGTACATGTGGTGCGCCCAGACGATGAACGAGAGGAATGCGAGCGTGAATAGCCCGCCGACCATCGCCTTGTAGCCCCATATAGGCTTGCGGCTGTTGCACGCGATGATCTCCGTGACCATGCCGATGCCCGGCAGGATGAGCACGTACACCTCCGGATGCGCGAGGAACCAGAACAGATGCTGCCACAACACCGGGCTGCCGCCTCCGGAGAAAAGGAGCGGCTGGCCGTCCGGACCGACCGCGCCATTCACCACGAGTCCGGTCGGCATGAAGAAGCTCGATCCAAACACGCGATCGAACAGGTTCATGATCGCCGCGGACTCCAGCGGCGGGAACGCGAGCAGCAACAAATACGCGGTAATGAACTGCGCCCAGCAGAAGAATGGCAGCCGACCCCAGGTCATGCCCGGTGCGCGGAGCTGGACGAAAGTGGTGATGAAATTCACCGCACCGAGGAGCGACGATGTGATGTTGAACACCATGCCCAACAGCCAGAGCGTGCCGCCATTGAGCACGGCGTGGTGCGACTGATCGGCGATGCCGGCGAGCGGCGGGTAGTTCGTCCAGCCGGACTTCGCCGCGCTGCCTTCCACGAAGAAGCTCCACACCATGATCACGCAACTGATGAAGAAGGACCAGAAGCTCGCCATGTTCAGCCGCGGGAACGCCATGTCCACTGCTCCGATCTGCAAAGGCATTACGAAATTTCCGAAGCCCGCGAACGCAATCGGCACGATGCCGAAGAACACCATGATGGTGCCGTGCATGGCACCGAAGACGTTGTAGCCCTGAGTCGAGAGCGAGTAACCGACCATCGCCTTCGTGCTGGGATCCACAGCCTTGTCAAAGACCGCATCCCCGAAAATGCCGTGCAGGAGGTTTCCCCAAAAGCCCGGAAGCACATCCGAGCCGTGCGCGATGCTCCAGCGCATCACCATCATCAGCCCGAAGCCGAAGAACAGGAACGCAAGTCCCGTGACGATGTACTGGATGCCGATCATCTTGTGATCGGTGGAGAACACCCACTTCCGCCAGAACCCGGGTTCGTGGTGGTCGTGCGCGTGGTCGTCGTGACCGTGCTCTGTGTGTGCTGCTGCGGCGTGAGCCATGATGATGTGCGGTTATTTCGCGGGGAACGCCTTCGCGAGATCCTCGGCATTCCACGGCGTGGTGCGATCCTTGAATTCGTCGCGGACTTTCTGGATAAATTCCGGCGTGATCGCCTTGTCAGCCTTGTTCGACCATGCGGTGCGGACATAGTTCAGCACGTCGGCGAGCTTCGCGTTTTCCTTGAGCATCGGGAACTGCGTGTCCACGGCGATCAGGATGTTGTTGAATTTCTGCCCCTTCACTTCGATCGGCCCCATGTAGCCCTTAATGACGAGCGCGACCAATCGCTTCGTGTCACCCTGAACGTACTCGGAGCCGTCGAATGGCGGAAACGCTCCGGGGATGCCAAGACCGGTGGGCTGATGGCAGGCCATGCACGTCTGCATAAAGACGGCCTTGCCGCGTTCGGCGGATGCCTTGATGTCGTCCTCCGCGAAGATTGCGAAGTTGGCGCAAAGTGAAAGCGCGAGAGTCAGTGTGAGTTTTTTCATAGTGAAAATTGAGGCGTATTACTTGGCTGCGGGAAATGTTTTTTCCATGTCGGCTGCGTTCCAAGGTTCGACGCGATCCTTGAATTCGGCGCGCACTTTTTCGACGAGCTCCGGCGTGACCGGGACATCGGATTTGTTGCTCCACGAGTTGCGGATGAAGTTCAGCACATCGGCGAGGTTTGTGTTTTCCTTGAGCACCGGGAACTGCGTATCCACCGCGATGAGAATGTTGTTGAACGCTTGGCCCTTCACAGTGATCGGCCCCGCGTAGCCCTTGATCACCAGCGCGACGAGGCGACGAGGATCACCCTGCACCCACTCGGAGCCGTCGAACGGCGGGAACGCTCCGGGGACGCCCGTGCCGCCGGGCTGATGGCACGCAGTGCAGGTCGTGCCGTAGATGCCCTTGCCGTTGGCAATGGATTTCGCGATGTCAAATGTCCCGGTGCTGACAACAGGCGCGGATGCGGCAGGTTTTGCATCAGCCGGTTTGGTTTCCGTCTTCGCTTGCGTTGCAGCAGGAGCGGCAGGTGAGGCAGCGCCTTCGAGCTTCGCATCAAGCGGGACTTTCTTGATTTCCTCGATCGTCCATTGGTCGGTGCGATCGGCAAATTCCTTTTTCGCAGCACCAACCTGCGCCTCGGCGATCTCGCCGCCCTTGTTGCCCCAAGCCTGCTTCACGTAGGTGAGCACTGCGGCGATTTTCTTCGGGTTGAGCGCCTGCTCCTGGCCGGGCATCGCGCCGTTAAATGCGCCACCCTTTACGGTCACCGGTCCCTTCAACCCCTTGAGCACGATGGCGACGACACGTTTCTCGTTGTATTCCGATCCGTCCAGCCACTCGGAGCCAGCCAAAGGTGGGAACTGACCCGCCTGTCCGAGACCGGTCGGCTGATGGCACGCCTGGCAGACCTCCTTGTAAACTTTTTCGCCGAGCTGCACCTGCGTGAGTTCGGCAGCGGCACCGCCGCTGGTGGCGACTGCATTGCCCGGCAGCGGGAAAAATGCAGACGGATTGCTCTCGTATTCGTTGAAGACCTTCGGGTTGAAGCCGCCATGAAAGATGCCGATGTAGATGCCCGCCCAGCACAGCGCGGCGGCGCACACGAGGCTCAACCACGTCGGAATCGGCGTCACGTCCGCACTGGGCTCGGCGTGTTCGCGCGCGATGGCGGCGTGGACTTCGGTGATGTCTGCCGTCTCCTGATAGTCGAGACGATCCTGTCCTTCGTTCGGCTGGCTCATTTCTTCGCCTCCTTGGGCTTGATGACGGTGGGCGATTCCTTCAGCTCATGCGTGCGATCGAGCGAGAGGAGGTAATCCGCAAGGCGCTCGGCCTCGTGCGTGGGCACGTATTCAAATTTGCCATCGGTCTCAACGGCGTTCGGCGACGGCTTCTCGCCGATTTCTTTTTTCTCAAAAAAGAAGCGGTACGGCGGGCACTTCGAATCGGTAAAAATGGCGCGCGGGTTGAACAGATGTTTGTAAATCCACCGCTCGTTGCGCTCGGCGGGCTTCTTCGGGTCGTCCTCGTGTTCGTCGCGCCACATGCTCACGGTTTTTTCGGTGCCGTCCTTTTGAGTGACCTTCACGGTCCATCCGAAATTTGCCAAGTCCGGCCCGAGGCGCTGGCTGCCGAGCAGCGGCACATCCTCGTAAAGATAGTCGCGCGCAACGGTGCGCCGCGAACCCCAGCCACGCTCCATGTCCGGCCCATACTGCGGGTCGCGCACCTGCTGCGTGTGGCAGTAGAAGCAGCCCTCGGCGACATACACGTCGCGGCCGACCACGCTGCGTTTCTGCGGATACACGTCGGACGGGGAATTCGCGCCCTCGTCCCACTGCACCTGCGGCTGGAGCGACGCAAGCTGGCTGTGAGGGATGAGCACCATAGCGCCGAGCGAGACCGCGAACGCACCGAAGATGCCGGTGAAAAGTATGCTGGGTTTCTGCATTTAGTGGCCCTCCCCCGGTGTTTCGAGCAGCGTCGGCTCGCCCGCAGGCTGGCCGATGCGCAGCCGCATGAGCAGGAAATGAAAAGCGAAGATGAGCTGCGCGCCGCCGAACAGCACGTAGCCGATGTAGGTCTTCACAGGCATGTAGGCATTGGCGATCCCGTCCACGTTGTAAAAGCCCATCTTGTCCGCAGTCGGCTCATTCAGCACGAAGCCGGTCGCGAGTCCGCCGAAAAGGAAGAGCGCGATGATCGTGCCGGCACCGTAGGCCGTGCCGAAGAAGTGCAGCTTCATGAACGTGCGCGAGAGCCATTCGCAGCCGACGAGGCGCGGCGTAATGTAGTAGATCGCGCCAAACATCACCATGCTGAAGAAGCCCATCGTGACGAGGTGCAACTGCCCGTGCGCCCAAGAAGTGAAATGCGTGTAGCTGTCCACCGAGCGCAGCGCGGAGAACACGTTGAGCGCCGCCGCGATGCTGAAGAAAATCGTGCCGACAAACGTAAAGCGCAGCGTGGGCGACGAGGCCATCAGGCCCGTATGGCCTTTCATCGTACGGACGAAATTTACTGTAAGCGTGGCGATCGGGATGATCATCAGGATGCTTGCAGCGATGCTCAGCGTGACCAGATACGCGGGCACCGGACCACCGCTCAGTCGCGTCATCGCCGTGAGGCCACCGAGGAAAATCCACGACCAGAATCCAATGCTCGCAAGATTGTAGCTGTAGATCGGGCGGTTGATGACTTTGGGAATCAAATAGTACGCCGTCGCGAGGCCGATGCAGCCGAGCCAAAGATTGAAGAGGCCATTCTGATACCAGGCATTGACGACATTTTTCATCACGCCCGCGAGTGGCATTGAACTGAGAACTTCGGTCGTCCCGAAGAACCACGGGAAAAGGAAGAACGCCGCAGCCAGATACCAGACCGAAATGAATGGCGTGGACTGGCGGCGGTAGCGGAAAAGAATCAATCCCCAGATGCCGATGAACAGATAGCCGATGAACAGGCACAGTCGGGCCGCGCGGTGCATCTCGAAGTATTCGAGCCCGCTGTTGTAGCCGCAGAGGATCGTGATGACCGCGACCGCGACTCCCGCATTCCAGAACCACGCACCGAATTGCAGCACGGCGGGCGCCTTGATCGAGACGCGCGTGAGACGCCCGATGAGCCACGTAGCGACGCCCATTCCCGCGAGCGAGCACCAGCCGTAAATCATCGCGGTCGTGTAGGCCGGCCACACGCGGCCATACGTGAGGTGCTCGAAAATCGGGTTCACGATGCTGCGGATGTGCAGCAGCTTGTAGAGCCATTCTGGGCCGAGGATGAAATCGGGCGAGTGCAGTTTCTTCGACGCGATGTAGCCGAGCACGACGGACACGAGCAGCCAGAAAATCGCCGTCGTGAAAAACGTGAGCACCGGCCCGCGGGCCGACTGGTCAATGAGCGCGCGCTCGACGGCTTCGATGTCGCGCCGTGTGACATCACCCTGTGCGGCGGATGCCCCGCCCACCGGGGCGGCAGTAGTTTCGGGTGTGGCATTCATTTCTTGGATTCAGGCCAGTTCAAAAGTGTGGGACGCGCGGGCGCAGGGACGCTTGCGACGGTCGCGGCAGGAGACGCTGCCGATGCACCGTTTGCGGGCGCTGGTGGCGCAGGTGCAGGACTCGTAGGTGCCGCCGGTGCGGGTACGGGGGCGGACGGAGGAGTCGCTGGCGCAGACGCGGGCGTTGCCGGTGCAGGAGCCGCGGACGGTGCAGGTGCGGCGGCAGCGGCGCTGAGGTCAGGGAAAGTCACGGTCTTCGCACCGCCTCCCATCACGTTCGGCATCGTAGGTGCCGCATTGGGATCAGCGGCGGGCATCACGTCCGCTTTCACCGAGGATGCCTTCGGCTTGCGGTTCGGGAGTCCGTCCGCAACCAGCTTGATCGCGAGATTGATTGGCATCGTCACCTCGCCCTTGGCCTTGTCTTTCCAAGCAACCGCACCAGTGAGCGCCTTGTCAGCTTCTGCCTTCAGCTTCTGCGCCTCGCGGAAACGGATCACTCCGCGCAAGTCATCGAGCTTGTCGAGATTGGGCTGCGCGCCGCCGTTGTATTTGCCGGCGGCGGCATTGAGAAGCGCCGCCGTCTCGGCCTGCTTCTTCGCCACGTCGTCCGTCTTCGCATCGTCCGCGGAACGCAGGCCGAGCGCGATCTGCTGCGGACGCAGCTCGGTGTTTGCCGCGGGCGATTTCACCCACCAGTAAACAACCGCCGCCACGACGCAGAACGACACGATGCCGCCGAGGCCGACAAAAAATCCGCCGGGTGTGGTGACGTTGGCTTTCGATGACATGTCAGTTGGAAGCTTTCAGGGATTCGGCGAGGCGCGGATCTTTCGTCGGGAAGAGGTAGCCTTCGCCGAGCGTGCGGAGGAAAAGCAAGCCGAGACAGCCCCCGATTCCCAGCCACGGGAAAATCGAGGCGAGCGCCGCACGGAACGAGAAACCGACGGGGCTCCACTCGGGAATCACGATGAGGAAAATGTCGAGGAACTGCATCGCGAGAATCCACACTGCGGTGAAATTGATGAGCTTCGACTTTTTCAGCCCCTGGAAAAGCAGCGGCACGAACATGAAGAAGAACCGTCCGAACACGAGCAGGTGGCTGAGGTAATTCCAGCTCCCGGTGTTGCGCACACGGAAGTAGATCGTCTCCTCATCCAAGTTCGCGTAGGTGATGAGCATGTATTGCGAGAAGCCGATGTAGGCCCAGAAGACCGTGAAGGCCAGCAGCCACTTGCCCATGAGGTGATAGTGCTCGTCATTCACGACCGTGAGGTAGCCGAGCTTTTTCAGCCACGAGACGACGAGAATGATGAGCGCCATGCTCGCGCCCGCAGCACCGGCAAAAAGATAGACGCCCCACATCGTGGAAAACCAGTGGTGGTTCAGCGCCTTCAGCCAGTCAATGCCGGAGAAGGTGAGGCAAATCGCCAGCGTCGGGATTCCGAGGATCGCGACCTTGCGCATGATGATCGTGTGCAGTGCGGCACCATCCTTGTCCTGCGCCATGCTGCGCTTGCGGAGGATGTGCGGGAGCAGCGCGAGCAGGCCGAAAAATGCGATCGCGCGGAACCAGAAGAACGGCTTGTTCAAGTAGAGCCCCTTCGTGCCGGCGAGCGACGCGTCGGTCTGCGGCGTCTTCGTGTACCACACGTAGAGGATCGTGACGCACAGCGCGATCGGGATGAAGAACAAAGCGACGTAGCGGAGCAGCGACGCGAGATTTTCAATCTGCCGACGGATCACCACCGACCACTCAGAGTCCGTCGCGTGATGCACGCAGTTCCAAAAAAAGCAGCCACACAGCACAGTGAAGAAATACATGAAGGCGAACAGCCAGACATGCGCGAAGAGTTCCTTGTTTGCGAAATAGACGACACCTGCACCAAGGAGACCGACGGCGGCGGCAACGCTGAAGACATTCTTCAGCAGCACGCCTTTCGCCGCGTCGAACTTCTCGGAATTTGGGACGTGAATGGGATGGCTCATTTCTGCTCCTGAAGTTTCTTCTGCTCGTCAGCGGGCAGGTCGGCGAGTTTCGCGCCCGTAGCGGTCTGGAGGGCGCGCACGTATGCGACGATCGCCCAGCGATCCTCGACGGGAACCACGGGGCCGTATGCGCCCATCGTGTTTTTGCCATGCGTGATCGTGTTGAAAATCTGGCCGTCGGGCTGCGCACGCAGCAGGTCGTCCACGAGCGGACGCACTGTCGCGAGGCCGAAGCTTTTTACGACGCCATTCCCCTGCCCCGCCGCACCGTGGCAGACTGCGCAGTAGATGTTGTATCGCTGCTGGCCGCGCACGACGAGTTCCGCGCCGCGAGCCGTGAGCACGTCAGGGATTCCGTCGCCGTACACATCGCCGATGCGGCCCGTGTTGAAATAGTCGGGCTGGTTTGCAAAGCCGCCCAAGCCGTCCACAAGGTTGTTGCCCTCGGTCTGGAAATAGCGGCCGGGAAGATTGAATCCAATCGGCACAGTGCCGGGGATCGGCAGGCGCGCGGCACGCGAGTCATTGAAAAAATCGCTGCGATGCTGCGGCTCGTATTTCGGCTGGTGGGCCATGTCGTTGAACCACTCAACCGGCGTGTGGCCCATCTTGTCGCCACGGAATCCGGCAAGGCCGACACCGACGACTGCGAGGATGATGAGTGCTCCGAATGATGCTTTCAACATGGCCTAGTCGTGGTCAAAAACTTCGGTGACGTGTTTGCCGCCGATTTCGGCGAGCAGCGCCTTCGCCTTCGCATCCGAAAACAGCGGGTCGCGTGTCTCGATGACGAGGAAGAATTTGTCGTCGGTCACTTTGGCAAAGCGGCTCCAGTTAAACAGCGGATGATGGAAACGCGGCAGGCCGTTGCGCAAAATCATGCCGAACGTCGCTCCAAACGCGCTGAACAGAATCGTCAGCTCATACATCACCGGAAAGAAGAACTGGAGCGCGCGGATGCCGTGCGACCAGTCAATCGGTTTGCCATTCACGATGATCGGATAGATGCCGAAACTCGTGACGGTGACAAGACCGAGGCCGGTGAGGAATCCCGTGAGGCCGCAGACGAAGACGAATGCGGACAGCCAGGATTTTCTCATGCCCATCGCCTTGTCGAGCCCGTGAATCGGGAACGGCGAGTGACAATCCCAAGCGGTATAGCCGGCGTCGCGGACTTTTTCAGCGGCGTGGTAAATTTCCGCGGCACTTTCAAATTCAGCGCCGATTGCGTGGAGTCGTTTGCTCATGACTAGTGTGCGCTGAGCGCCGCCTCCTTCGGCTGTTCGTGGTCGTGTCCTTTTGGATCGTGATGAGGATCAGCCTGCGGTGTGACAGCCTTCACCTCGAAGGCGCAGACCATCGGCAGGAAACGCATGAAGAGCAGGAACGCGGTGATGAAGAATCCAAACGTGCCGACGAACGTGAGCACCTCGACCCACGACGGAGTGTAGTGTCCCCATGACGACGGCAGGAAGTCCTGCGCGAGCGTGGTGCCGATGATCACGAAGCGCTCATACCACATGCCCGCATTCACAAACTGGCACGCGATGAACACCACGATGTAATTCCGCCGCATCGCCTTGAACCAGAAAATCTGCGGCGTAATGACGTTGCAGAACATCATCGCGAAATAGTGCCAAGCATACCACCCGGTCGCGCGATTGTAGAATGCGTTGTATTCGTAGAAATGGCCGGAATACACCATCGCGATGAACAGCTCCATCAGGTAGGCGTAGCCGACGATGGATCCGGTGAGCAGGATGATTTTCGCCATCTTGTCCACGTGGTTCCGCGTCATCATGTCATCGAGCTGCGGATACAGAAGCCGCGCGGGAAGCATGAGCGTGAGCACCATGGCGAAGCCGCCGAACACGGCGCCCGCGACGAAATACGGCGGGAAAATGGTTGTGTGCCAGCCGGGGACGATGGACGTCGCGAAGTCGAATGACACGATGGAATGCACCGAGAGCACGAGTGGCGTGCTAAGGCCGGCGAGGATGAGATACGCCATCTCGTAGTGCTGCCAGTGGCGGTTGCCACCGCGCCAGCCGAGCGCCGCGAGACCGTAGCCCCACTGCTTGAGCTTCGACTTTGCACGGTCGCGCAGCATCGCGAGATCGGGAATGAGGCCGACGTACCAGAACAGCACGGACACCGTGAAATAGGTCGAGACTGCGAACACGTCCCACAGCAGCGGCGAACGATAGTTTTGCCAGAGGCCATTCCAGTTCGGAATCGGGAACAGATACCACGCCTTCCACACACGACCAACGTGGAAGCCGGGATAGAGACCGGCGCACATCACCGCGAACAGCGTCATCGCTTCCGAGGCGCGGTTGATCGAGGTGCGCCACTTTTGACGCGTGAGGAAAAGGATCGCCGAGATGAGCGTGCCTGCGTGGCCGATGCCGATCCAGAAGACGAAATTTGTGATGTCCCACGCCCAACCGAACGGCTGGTTCTCACCCCACACACCGACGCCGTTTGAGACCTGGTAGCCGAGTAGCAGCGGCACGAGCAGCGCGATGGGCGAGAAAATGAAGAACGCGATCCACCACCACGGGCGTGTCTTTTCCTCGCAAATCACGGAGACTTTCTCGGTGATCCAGTTCAGCGAGCGGTCGTGGTTGACGAGCTTTTCGCGGACGAGTTCCGGCGGGCAGTGCAACACCACCACTCCGTCTTCGCTCACAAGTTTGGCAGCGTGGTCGGCCATTACGCGTGTCCTCCAGTTTCGTGCGCAGCGCCCGCGTCATGGGGAACGTCGGGCATCTTCGGATTCGGGTTCATCACTCGTGCGAGGTAGCTCACGCGCGCATTCACGCCGATGTAGTCGAAAAGGCGGTAGTCGCGCGGGTTGTCCTTCATCTTGCTCACGGCGCTGTTCTTGTCGTTCTTGTTGCCGAAAGTGATCGCGCCCGTCGGGCACGCCTGCGCGCACGCGCTCGTGAAGCTGTCGGTCGGCACCTGCACGTCGGGGCTGTCCTTCGCCTTCACTTTCGCGGCGATCTTTGCTTCCTGGATGCGCTGCACGCAGAACGTGCATTTCTCCATGACGCCGCGCATGCGCACCGTGACGTTCGGGTTCTTCGACATCTTCAGCGTGTCGGCCATGCCCTTTTCGTTGATCAGATTCCAGCGGAAGTATTTGTCCTTCTGGCGCTCGTTGAAGTCAAAAAAGTTGAAGCGGCGGACTTTGAAAGGACAGTTGTTCGCGCAATACCGCGTGCCGATGCAGCGGTTGTAGGCCATCACGTTCAGGCCGTCGTCACTGTGAACGGTTGCGTTCACGGGGCAGACGGTTTCGCACGGCGCGTTCTCGCAATGCTGACAGGGCATCGGCTGCATGACCATGCGCGGCTCATCCACGTTGAGCGCATTTTTGCCGCCCTTCTTCTCCTCGCGGTCATTCATGTTCGTCACAAAGTAACGATCCATGCGAATCCAGTGCATCTCGCGGCCCTCCGCGACCTGCTCCTTGCCGACGACGGGAATATTGTTCTCGCTCTGACACGCGATCATGCACGCGGAGCAGCCGGTGCAAATGCTGAGGTCCACGGCCATGCCCCACTGGTGGTGCTTGTCCGTGAGTTCGGGATGCGAATACGCGCTCTGCGGAATCGGGTAGCCCTTCTTGTCGCGCTTCTCAGCCTCGGCATCCATCGCGCCACGCGCGTGCAGCCAGTGCTGATCCTTAGCAAAACCGGGCTCCTCTTTGTGCGTCTCCACCGTCGCTTCGCGGATCACATCCGCACCACGGCCTTCGAGCGCGCCGTGCTCCTGCGTCACCGCAAGCACATAATTTTCGCGATCAATCTTCCCGACCTTCGCGCCACTTGCGATGTAGTGCGCGGCGAGCGTGCGCAGCTTGTAAGCGTTGAAACCGACGCCGGATTTCTTCGCGCCCCATCCGCCGTGCGACATGTAGTTCCCTTCGCGACCACCCACGCGGCCCTCGAACGTGCGACCGTAGCCGACCGGGATCGTGATGCTGTCGTCCGCGTGCCCAGGCGCGATGATGGCCGGGATGTCGAGCGACACGCCGTTCACCGTGACGGTCACCCAATTTGCAAACAGCCCGTTGCCCTGCTTCTGGTCGTGGCCGAGCTTCTTCGCAAAGGCGGGGCTGATCAGCGCGGCGTTGTCCCATGTCAGCTTTGTAATCGGATCGGGAAGCTCCTGCAGCCAGCCGTTGTTCGCGTGGCGACCGTCGTCCACTTTCGTGCACGGCGCGAACACGACCTCGATGCCCTCGGCGGATTTGTAAGACGCGACCAGCTCGGCGACAGGCGCTGCGTTCAGCGCGAGCGGTTCACGCTTCGCCTCGCTGCCCGCGAGGAAGCCGTCGTGCAAAAATTTCGCCCACGACTCGGTGTCAATGCCGTGCGCAAGCTGCTTGAAGGTCGCCTGCACGAGGTCGAGCCCTTCGCTCTTTTTTCCGGTGAGGATGAAATTGAGGAGCTGAATCTCCGACCATCCGCCGTGGAGCGGCAGGATCATCGGCTGCTGCGAGAGGATGCTGTTGTCGCTCGCGCGACCGTCGCCCCACGCTTCGAGGTAGTGCGCGGCGGGTACGTGCCATTTCACCCAGCGATGCTTCTCGGTCGAGTTGTCCAGGCTCGTCTCATCCTCGTAAAGCCCGTGCCGGATCACCGTCACGTTTTGCAGCAGCTTCGCAAATTTCAGATCCGCAGGCGCGTTGAACGCCGGGTTGCCGCCGAGGATGAAGACCGTCTTGACATTGCCGCCCGAGATTCCATTCGCAAGTTCCGCGATGCCCGCGGGCGCCTTCACCGAAGTCTTGCGGCCGACGACTGTCGTGCCCAGCGCACCAAGCGCACCATTGATCGCATGCACGAGCGCCTGCACCGCCGCGGGCTGCCGGTAGCCGACGAGCACGAGCGCCTTGCCCTTTTTCGCGATGAAATCCTCGGCCGCCTCGGCGATCCACTTGCCCTGCTCTGATTCGAAAATCGAGGTCTTCGGAAACTTCGCGACAACCGACTTCAGCGCTTCGTCGCCGATCTTGTTTGCGATGATTTCCGCAAACTGCCGTGCGACATTTGCGACCCTGCCCGCCTGGACACGCAGACGGTGATCGGCCATGCCGCCAGTCGTCGTGTAGCGGTTCTCCACGACGTAGAGGCGGTTCATCGCCTGCTCGGGCGAGCGGCGTTTTGAAAATGCGGCGATGCCTTCCAGCGTGCCTTCGTCGAAACCGAGGAAGTCGCAGTCGAGGGCGAGGATCGCGTCGGCCTTTTCGAGATTCGGGATCGCACGCAGCCCCTTGCCAAACGCAGCCTCGTTCGCGATGCGCGCCTCTTCGCCGCCGAGCGGTTCGTATTCGGCCCACAGCGCCTTCGGCATCTTCGCCGCGAGTTCATCGCGCAAGCGGCGGAAAGTCGGCGAGGTGAAATGCTCCGTAAGGAATGCGATGCCGCTGCCGTCGCTTGAGTTCTTCACCAACGCCTCGATCGCCGCAGTGAAATCCTTTTCCTCGACGATCTTCCCGTCTTGGCGGAAGTGCCGCGAGCGATCCGGGTCATACAGATCGAGCAGCGAAGCCTGGCTGTGGATGTCCGTCTTACCACCGACAGCAGGATGAAATGGATTGCCCTCCACTTTCGTAGGACGTCCGTCGTGCGTCGCCACCACGAGCGGCTGCGCGCCACGGCGGTGCGGACGCGACGTCGCGTAGAAAATCGGCTTGCCCGGAACGCTCCACTCGACACCGCGTGAAAACGGCACAAGATCCTTTTCCTCACGACGGCAACTGCTCAGCGAAAGCCCGGCCAGCGCCGCGCTCGCCGCCATGTATTTCATGAAGCTCCGGCGGCTCGTCTCGCTGTTCAGCTCCGACGCGCCTTCGGGGAATTCCCGCGCAACCCACTTCTTGAATTCCGGCGTGTCCGCGACCTGTCCCAGACTGCGCCAATACTGCGGGCCGGTCTTTGTTTCCGTCGGATGATTGAGGATTCGTTTGCTCATCGGTGGCAGCCAGCGCAGTTGTTCACGGGCGGATTCACATCGCGCCGTTTCTTGAGTTCGTTGCCGAGGTCGAGCTGCGCCTGCTGCGCGGACTCCTTGCCCTTCGGCGTCGCCGTCCAGCCGAGGTCGGTGACCTTGTCGAGCGGACGCAGGCCGCTCTCCGGCGCACGGTGGCAGTCGAGGCAGAATTTCATCGCATGCGATTCCGCGTGATAGACGACATCCATCTGGTCCACGCGACCGTGGCAGCTCACGCAGGAGACGCCGCGGTTCACATGCACCGAGTGGTTAAAGTAAGCGTGGTCGGGAGTCTTGTGGACCTGCACCCACTGCACCGGCTCGCCCGTCGCCCACGCCTTGCGCAGCGGCTCGAGCTTCGGATTGTCCTTCTGCACCTGTGAGTGGCAGCTCATGCACACCTGCGCCGTCGGGATGTTCGAGTGCGCCGCCGTCTCCACAAAGCTGTGGCAATACCGGCAGTCCAGCCCGAGCTGCCCCGCGTGGACCTTGTGCGAAAAAGGAATCGGCTGCGCGGGCTGGTAGCCGACCCGCGTGTACTTCGGCGTCCAGTAGTACCAGAATGCACCCAGCGCACCGGCGGTCAGCACGCCGAGGACGATGGCGATTTGGAGGGGGACAAAATTGCTGCTGCGAGGAAAAATCTGCGGCATATCCTCAGGCAGAAATCTGGTTGCAGACGATTTTCAAAGTGGGTCGGCTGGTGGTTGTCGTGAGTGGTGAAGGGCCGAATTTGAGGGAACTGCGAAACGGATGCAAGGACTTTGTGAAAAATTTCACAAGCATCTTTCCGCGTGCTGCACTTTTCAGGAAAATCGCGCCCTCGCAACACCCGTGATTTCCGCTCGAAAGGAACTTCCGGCCCGAGGGACACGCTGCATTTCACCCTGCGCGGGAAAAAACAAAGGGCCTCGATCAACCCGCAGGTCAATCGAGGCCCTCAAAGTGGAAACCGGAAAAAATTACTTCAGCAGCGTCACCGTCGGCCATGCACCCTTGCCGCCGAGTGAGAGGAGATGCGGATTGGCCTTCGCAAGAACCTTGATGTTCCGCAGGTCGTAGCCGTTCTTGCGGATGTTCAGCGTCCTCTCGGGCTCCGCGGCGATGATCGCCTTCAGCTCCTGCAACGAGGGTGCCTTGCCGGGCGCTTTCGGAGCGGAGGCGCGGGCCTTTGCTTCCAAGGGCTTGCCAGTGAGCCGGGCAATTTCCGCGTCCACAGCGGCGAGTTCGCGGCTCAGCGCGGTGCGCTTCTCGGTAAGTTCGTTGATTGCGTTTTTTTCCAGGGCCGCGATCTGGGCTTTGAGGTCGGCGATGCGTTCGATTGAGGATGGGTTGTTGGACATGGTGGGCGCGGAAAGTAGATGGAGAAGTCGTTTCGTCAAACGGCAGGCGTGATTTTCTTACACAGCGCAGCCGCGACCTATTTCACTCGGAAAATTCGGCCTCACCACTGCGTCACTCGCCCGCTGGAGATGCAATCGCTGCCGTCGGCTGCGCAGGCTTTGCGCCTTTCTGCACCGCCCAGATGTAGCTCTGAGAACACACGAACAGCGTGCCGTTCGCGGCGACGGGCGTGGAATACGCGCTGGAGCCGAGCAGGACTTCGGAGAGCACCTTCATCTCCTTGCCGGCGGCCAGTGTGATGAGCTTGCTCTTGGTGCAGACATACACCTTGCCATCCGCCACGAGCGGCGTGCTCCACGTCTCCACGCCGGTCTCGTACATCCACACGAGCCTGCCCGTCTTCACGTCGAGGCAATGCACCTTGCCCGCGAGATCGCTCGCGTAGAGCAGACCGTCGCTGATGGCCACTCCGCCGACGGTGCGCTCGATACCGTCGTAGCTCCAAACCTTCCCGCTGTGCGTGATGTCGCCGGCCTTGCCCGCATCAATGCAGTTCAGGATGCCGCGCCCGCGCCCGTGCATCGGATCCTGCCCGATCGTGCAATAGACGCGGCCGTCGTGAAACACCGGCGAGGCGATGATTTCGCTCGGGCCGAGGAAAGTGCCGTCGTTCTTGTTCGTCGTGTATTTCTTCCGCTTGTCGCCGATGTAATAGTTATACGGCAGCCCGTCCCCGAGCGGGTCGCGGTAGTTCGGCGGATTGCAGTCGTAGCTCCACACTTTCTTAAATTGCACCGGCTGCTCCGGCACCTCGGTGAGCGCCTCGAACGCGTAGCACAAGCCGTCCGCACCGCCGAAGAACACGAGCTTCTTCCCGTTCACCGTGCCAATCGTCGGCGGCGACCACAGGCAATGCCACATCGTGTGCCCGAGATCCTCCGCATCCGTCGCAAGCAGCTTCCCCGTCCGCGCATCGAGCGCGATGAAGCTCGGCGCATACGGGCGCAGGCAGAACGTGTGCTCGTGGTTCACGCCATTTGCCGACGTGCAGTAAAGGATGTCGCCATCAATCAGGATCGAGCACGCCGCCACGTCATGCGGACACACGCCGAGCTGATCGATGAGATCGTATTTCCAAATGATGTCGCCATCCGTCTTTTCCAAAGCCACAGGCGGCTTCCCGCTCCCCGCGATGTACTGGCCCTCGTCCTTGAACTCCCCGTCATTACCGTCCGCCTGCCCGTTCACGTCGAGGCACAGGATCTCGCACGCATTCGTGAGCACATACACGCGGTTGCCCGACACCGCCGGCGCGGAACACACGCCGAGATTTTGCTGCCCGTAGTGCGCGTTCGCCGGCAGCCGGTCTTTCGTCCGCACCGGCACCGGCAGCCTCCACAGCATCTGCCCCGTCTTCTCGTCGAGACACCACACCATGCCGCCCTTGCTGCGTTTGAGCCGCGTGTCGTTTTGCAAAATCGCGTCATCGGTGCCGACGAACACGCGTCCTCCGGCGACCGTCGGATTCCCGCAGACCAAGTTCCCGAGCTTCGCCGACCAGCGTACATTCTCCGTCGTCCCCGGCAGAATCCCCTCGCCCGTCGTGGACTTCTCCCCAGGCTTGAAAATCTCCGCCAGCCCCTTCTCGTCCGACACCATGTTGCGCCCCGGATCCGCCCCGCCCCACGACGGCCAGTCGGCCGCGCCCGACGTTCCGACGGCAAGAAATGCTCCTGCGGCGAGGAAAATGGACATCGTCACGGACAGGGCGCGGAGTGGGATCATGGTCGGGAATTTCGGTTTGTTGTCCCGGAACAACTCCGCAGCCGCCGGGATTGTAGCCTCAATTCACACCGATTCCGCGGCACGCCGCGGCGAGGATGCGCTGAAGCGCCTGCCAGCGCGGGTGAGCGCCCGCGCACTTAATCGCCTTCCGGTCCTCCGCGATGCTTTCGCCAACCGCTCCGGCTCATTCCAATGGCGGCGCCATTTGAACTGCGAAGGGTACAAGAGAAACGCTGATTGAATCAAGAGCGCAGGATTTAGAGACTGTGAAAAAAGCCAGCAGATGCGGGGTGTGGATGCAGCAGAGGGATGAATTTGGAAGCCATGAACCCAAGAGCCTTTCGACATACAAGGGGAGAAATTGACTCGCCCTCTTTTCCTGGATTCATGGCTTCCAAATTCTTGCTTCGTCCGATGATTTTCACACTGCAATATTGCGATGAAAACACCGGCCATGCAGCATAAGCACTTCATTGGTCAGCATGGAAAATACATGCCGGAAATCCGGAATTTGAAATGGAACGAACCAAACGAAGAACACGCAACCCATGAGTAGTCACCATCACCACCAGCAAGCATCGGACGGCGGTGGCGTGCCACCTGCCCACGTCCCATATTGGAAACGCGCCCATACAGATTGGCGCTTCTGGTTCGGCGTCATGTTGATGTTCGTGGCCATGATCATTTACGTGATGAGTCTCGACTTATCGATGCGACCGCGACTCCAGCCACAACCACCTTCAAGCCCGTTTGGTAAGTAGAGAGAAAACTTAGCTTAGATACACTCATGAATACTCAACGGCTCATTGACACTGCAAGAGAGTTGGTCGCAGACGACAAGGGTTTGCTTGCAATGGATGAAAGCAATCCCACCTGCAACGAGCGATTTGCGCAATTTGGAATTTCGCAGACCGAAGAAGCGCGACGCGCCTACCGGCAGTGGATCGTGACAACTCCAGGTCTCGCCGACTCGATCAGCGGCGCGATTCTTTATGATGAGACGCTCCGGCAGCATAAGGATGACGGAACTCCCTTTGCCAAAGCTCTCTTGGATGTGGGAATCATTCC
The DNA here is from genome assembly GCA_903882875.1 of uncultured Spartobacteria bacterium. Classification (GTDB taxonomy): domain Bacteria; phylum Verrucomicrobiota; class Verrucomicrobiia; order Chthoniobacterales; family Chthoniobacteraceae; genus SXWH01. Next base: position 70,575 of record CAIRYQ010000122.1, read on the forward strand.
CGGCATCAAGGTAGATTTGGGTGCGAAAGACTTAGCGACCCATGCCGGCGAAAAAATTACCGAGGGCCTGGACGGGTTGCGCGGGCGACTTGCGGAGTATGGGGATATGGGTGCCCGTTTTGCCAAGTGGCGCGCAGTAATTGCGATAGGCGAAGGCTTTCCCAGCCGGAGCTGTCTTGAGGCAAACGCTCACGCGCTGGCGCGTTACGCCGCTTTGTGTCAGGAAGCTGGACTGGTTCCTATCGTCGAGCCGGAAGTGTTGATGACGGGCGATCACCCTTTGGAGCGTTGCCTCAAAGTCACGGAGGAGACTTTGCGAAACGTTTTCATTCAGTTGAATTGTCAGCGGGTGATGCTGGAAGGGATGCTGCTTAAACCCAACATGGTTGTTCCGGGACTGACCTGCCTGGAGCAAAAAACCGCCGATGATGTGGCCGACACCACTGTGAAGTGCCTCTTGCGAAATGTGCCCGCCGCGGTTCCCGGGGTCGCGTTCCTATCCGGTGGCCAATCCGGCGAGTTAGCTTCTGAACGTCTGAATGCCATGAATGTTCGATTCAGAGGCCGGTTACCTTGGGCGCTGACGTTCTCATTTGCCCGAGCCATCCAGCAGCCGGCTTTGGAGATTTGGCGTGGTCAGGAGGCCAACGTTTCGCTTGCGCAGCATGCTCTTTCTTATCGGGCGAAATGTAATAGGATGGCGCGTCGCGGTGAATACCCTGCCGCGATGCAGGGGAATAGCACTGAGAGTGCTTCGCGGAGTGACTCATCGTCCAATTTGGTCACGATTAAGTAGAAGGACGAGACAATGCATCTCTACCGCAGACAGAATGCTGATACCATGAATCAGATTCTTTTCGAGCTAGAGACGACCGGATTGGCGGGAGCCCCGATATTCAGGTGGAGGATGCCCTGCATTTCACTGGCCTTCAGAGAACGTAGTGACTCACAGGCATCTCTCACCGACCGCAATCATTTCCCATGAAAACAAACCCATTGAAGCAAGGTGCATTGACCGAAAATTCCGCCGGCATCGGCACGGTGACTCCGGAGATGGTGCGGGAGCGGGCAGTGGAACTGGCGCTCATCAATGGCCATTCGACGCAGGAGATTTCTACGTCCGATTGGGAGCAGGCCAAACGGGAATTGACCGGCGAACCGGAAATGGATCCGGAACAGGCAGTCTTGGAATCAGCTCCCGAATCCGAACGATGGGATCCGGTGGCCGGCTCCATCGGACACAAAGTGCAGGAGTCTTTCAGCGAAGATGAGGACGACGATGGGCGAAGCGACAGCGCGCAGCTCGTCCAGCAGGGCATTGATGAGGCGGAGCACGATCAGATGCTTCAAGCCGCCAAAGCCCAGGCGCTGGAGGATAAGAAGTGAAGGCAACAACGGCTGAGGCATCCGATGAATGAAACACAGAGCGCGTCCACGTCAGTCCCCGATTCTGCGGCGATCGACCCAGCCGAGCTGCTGAAGACGCTGGCCGCGCAGAAGGACGATTACCTGCGTCTTGCCGCCGACTTCGATAATTTCAGAAAGCGCACCCGGCGCGATTCCGAGCAGCAGGCTGCGGCGGAAAAGGAATCCTTCATCCGCGAACTCCTGCCCATTCTCGACAACCTCGAACGCGCCCTTGCCTGCGAGCAATCCACTTCGTCCGCGCAATTGCATCAAGGTGTCCAGATGACGCTTCAGCAGTTGGGCCGATTGCTCGATGAGCACGGCATAGAACCCACTGCGGACATTGGAATGACTTTCGATCCCCACCGGCACGAGGCCCTTTCTGTGGGGCACGACGCGAGGCAGCCCGATCATAGCGTCCTCGAAGTCATCCAGCGCGGTTACCGCTGTGGCGACAAAGTGCTTCGTCCGGCCAAGGTCATTGTGAATGATTGGGATCACTCCCCCGGAGGCGTCCGTGCCCGTTGACTTCAAGGACTACTATGACGTTCTCGGTGTGCCCCGGAACGCGAGCGGCGGTGCAATCAAAAAGGCCTTCCGCAAGCTCGCGCGCGAATATCATCCCGATGTCGCCAAAGACAAAAAGGCTGCCGAGGAGAAATTCAAGGAACTCAACGAGGCCAACGAAGTTCTCAGCGATCCGGAGAAGCGGCGGAATTACGATGAATTGGGCGCCAACTGGAATCACCCCAAGCGGCGGGCGGCGCAGCCGCAGGGTGGATATGGCGGAGGTGCCGAAGACGGTTCTGAATTTCATTTCGGCGGCACGGGCTTCAGCGATTTCTTCGAGCAGTTCTTCGGCGGTCGCAATCGCACCGGCGGTGCCGGCCAAAGAGGGGAGAACGGCTCGAGCGGCGGGGACTTCCCCCAACGCGGTCAGGACATCGAGGTCGACATTTTAGTGACACTCAACGAAGTTCTGCACGGGGCGACACGCACGATCCAATTCCAGCGGACCGATCTGCGCACCGGGCAATCGTCCACGCAGACCTTGCGGGTGAAAATCCCAATCGGCGTGCATGAGGGGCAGAGAATCCGACTTGCGGGCAACGGACACGATGGCATCGGCGGAGGCGATCCGGGGCACCTGTATTTGCGCGTCATATTGGCGAAGCATCCCGACTTTCGCGTGCGCGATGCCAACCTGTATTTCAACCTCGATTTGTCCCCGTGGGAAGCGGCGCTTGGTGCCACGATTGAAATTCCCACGCTCGATGGAAAGGCGTCCTTGAAAGTTCCAGCAGGCACTGCGGCTGAGCGGGAATTCCGTTTGCGCGGGAAAGGCCTGCCCACGGGTGATGGAACGCACGGCGATCTGCATGCGGTCGTGCATATCCAGATTCCCGCGGAACTGACGCCCGAGGAGAAAATCTTGTGGGAGCAGTTGGCCGCAGGCTCCGCGTTTAAGCCGAGGAACAGCTTATGAGCAATCGATGCGGCCCGGAAATCCCGACTGCCCTTGCGCTGGAGCTGTTCCAGCCGAGTCCAGCCTCGCTCTACACCCTCGATGCGATCGCTCATCTCTCCGGCGTCCCGCGCCGCTCCATTTTAATCTTTTGCCGCAATGGTTTTTTGCGCCCCGTCTTTCTGCCTCCGTATGGCGTCATGGCATTCGCCGAGGAGGCGATCTACACCGTTCGGCGAATCGAGGACTTTCGGGCAACTCATGGAAACAGCGTAGCTTGGCTCAAGACCTTATTTTCCCTGCTGGATGAGGTTGAACGCTTGCGCGCCGAGGTGCGCTTCATCAGGACCCGCTGAACATGGGACGGACCTCAATAGTTCGCGTTGCGCATTCGATGCTCACCGCTCTTTCTCGGAGCGCAGCGGAAGGTCGGAAAAAAGATTTGAAAATATCCGACCGGATACAACCCGGAGCTGAGGGAGGCCCGATACTCATGCGAGATCACGATTCTCGCGGGCATGCCTTCATCTTTTGAAATCCTCACAGCGGTGGAAACAAACAACAAGAACCACTATTTATGTTACAAAGCGTTAAGTCACTATACGGGAAATACCTCGGCACGTCGGATGGTGAAATCGGCCATATCCGCGACTTCTATTTTGACGATCAACACTGGGCTGTCCGGTACGTCGTTGTGGACACAGGATCATGGCTGGCGGAGCGGCTTGTCCTCCTCTCCCCGCATGCTTTCGGCAGCCTTTACCAGGATGGCGACAGCCTTCTGGTCAACCTGACGCGCAAGCAAATTGAAAACAGTCCTTCAATTGACTTGCACAAGCCGGTCTCACGGCACTTTGAAGAGGAGTATTATCGTTACTACGGATGGCCGTCCTATTGGGAGGGAGAAGGCATCTGGGGCGTGGGTGGCTCGCCCAACGTTCAGCCACCGCTGCCTATCCTGAATGAGCAAGCGTTCCAAGGGAGCAAACCTCGCAATGACGGCGATTCTCATCTCCGAAGCACCAAGACGGTTACCGGTTACCACATCAAAACGCACGAAGGAGCCATCGGTCACGTCACCGATTTCATCATGGACGACAAGAGTTGGGTTTTCCGTCACTTGGTCGTTGAGACCGGTCATTGGTATGCCGGCAAGGAAATCGCGATTTCTCCGAAACGAGTCGAACGCATCAGTTACGAGGAATCCAAGGTGTTCGTAAATGTGACGAAAGAGGCTATTCAGGGTGCAGAGGAATACGCAATGCCCAGCCCGGCCTATCAAGATTCGCGGAATTTCGACGACTAAACTCACAGAACAACAAACCAAACCAAACAAACAACAGAAATGAACGCAACACTAACAGCACCACCGGCGACAAAACACTGCTCCGCCGTAGCCACCTACGCCACCCACGAGTCCGCCGAGGCCGCCGTCAAGGAACTTCAAAAGTCCGGCTTCGATATGAAGAAGCTCTCGATCGTCGGTCGGGATTACCACACAGACGAGCATGTGGTCGGCTACTACAATGTCGGCGACCGGATGAAAGCATGGGGAAAGACAGGTGCCTTCTGGGGAGGGATTTGGGGATGGCTCTTCGGCTCCGCGTTCTTCTTCATTCCAGGCATTGGGCCATTGGTCATCGCGGGACCGCTTATCAGTTGGCTGGTCGGTGCGCTCGAAGGCGCAGTCGTGGTCGGCGGCCTGAGCGCGCTTGGGGCGGGCCTCTGCAGCATCGGCATCCCGAAAAACAGCATCGTGCAATACGAGACCGCGCTGAAGGCCGGCAAGTTCCTCCTCATCGCACACGGCAACCCGGAGGAGATCAGCCGAGCCAAGGAAATACTCAACGCGACCACGCCGGACACGTTGGAAAACCATCAGTGAACGTCCCAAACAACAATCAGTAAGTAAAAAACAGCAAAACCAAAACCAAGCAACATGATAACCACAACGGAAAAAACAGACGCAGAAATCAAGAACGATGTGCTCGCCGAACTCAAATATGAGCCGAGCGTGCTCGTCACCGACATCGGTGTCCTCGTCAAGGATGGCGCGGTCACGCTTAATGGATACGTCACCAACTATGGTGAAAAATGGGACGCAGTGCGCGCAGCCAAGCGCGTGTCCGGCGTCAGGGCCATCGCGGATGACATCAATGTGAAGATGTCGGACTCCCTGTGCCGCACCGATGGAGACATCGCTGCCGCAGCAGCGAATCGCATGGACTGGATCACTTCGATTCCGAAAGGAACCGTACAGATGACCGTCACTGAAGGCAGGATCCAATTGGAAGGCCAGTTGGAGTGGTGGTATCAGAAGGATGCCGCCGAAAACGCCGTCCGCTACCTCACGGGCGTCAACGGAGTGACGAACCTGATCACCATCAAACCCAAACTGGCGGCAGAGGATATCAAAACGGCCATCACTGAAGCGTTTGGACGCAATGCCGTATTGGACGCCAAGGAAATCCATGTGAGGACTTCCGGAAACAAGGTGACCCTCAGCGGTGAGGTTTGCAACTATGCGGAACGTGACGAGGCTGAACGTGTCGCGTGGGCCGCTCCGGGAGTGTACTCGGTGGAGAATGAACTCACAGTGGTGTGGTCGCCCGACGAGGATTAACCGCAGTCCAACCTCACTCACTAACTAGGAATCCGAGTCTTAGCCAAGAGGACTAATCGGTTTCCAAAGTATATCAAAATCCGCTCGCAGCGGCAGTTCCGCATTTGCTGCTGCGAGTCGGTGATGGATGAGAAAACAAGAGCAGTCGCATTCCAAACAGTCTGTTTATGTCAAAAACTATCAGTCATGAGGTTCGGTTGGCCTCACGGCCCAAAGGCATTCCCACCGCAGCCGACTTTGCTCTGGCGCAGACTGAACTGGAGTCGCTGCAAGACGGACAGGTTCTGGTCCGCAATCTTTTCATATCAGTGGATCCATACATGCGCGGTCGCATGAACGAGGGGAAATCGTATGTCCCTGCTTTTGAGTTAGGCAAGCCGCTTGAAGGCGGTGCGGTCGGTGAGGTCATTGAGTCGCGCGCCAAGGAATTCAAGCGGGGTGATGCTGTCACTTCCAACTTCGGTTGGCGTGAATGCTTCATTGCTTCACCGAAGGAGCTGCGTTCGGTCAGCCGCGATGTTCAGTCTCTCTCAGTTTATCTTGGTGCCCTCGGCATGACGGGCATGACTGCGTGGGTCGGGTTACACTTGGCAGAAATCAAAGCCGGCGAAACCATATTCATCTCAGGAGCGGCTGGCGCAGTGGGAAATGTGGCCGGACAACTGGCGAAATTGCGCAGGTGTCAGGTGATCGGTTCTGCCGGTTCGGAGGAAAAGGTGTTCTTCCTGCGTGACGAATGCGGATTCGATATCGCGTTTAACTACAAGATGGGTCCTGTCGCCGAGCAACTGAAACTGGAGGCACCTGACGGGATTGATGTCTATTTCGATAACGTCGGTGGCGAAACACTTGAGGCGGCGCTATCGTCTCTGCGGGTGCATGGCCGAATCATCGCCTGTGGCGGTATCTCAGGCTACAACGAGGAAAAACCGCGGCCCGGCCCGGCCAACCTCTTTAACATCACGACCAAACGGTTGACGATGAAAGGGATGATCGTTCGCGACTGGCTGGATCGTCAGGAGGACTTTGAAAAGGAAGTGGGCGGCTATCTCCAAGCTGGCAAGTTGATAAACAAGGAGACGGTAGTGGAAGGAATTGATCAGGCGGTGGGGGCCTTCATTGGACTCTTTGGAGGGAAGAATATCGGCAAGATGGTGGTGAAACTGACCTAGCGGAGCGCCTTTCACTCAAAAATATGAACAACAAAAGACCAAACGCAGGCGTGTGGATCGATCATCGGGAAGCCATCATCGTAGTGCCGACTGAAACCGGAGAAGAAACGAAGCACATCCAATCAAAAGTGGAAAAGCAACTCAGGCGCTCGGGCGAACCTGATCATGGTCCCTTTGAAGCACAGGAGGTTCCGGCAGATGATTCGCGAGAGAGGGAATACACGGGTCATCTTGCGCGCTATTACGACGAAATCGTTTCATATCTTCGTAAGGCCGGAGACATTCTGATCCTTGGTCCAGGGGAGGCGAAGGGCGAACTGCAAAAGCGATTGGAGAAGCGCCCGGACGACAAGCACACTATCGTGCTGGAAACCGCGGACAAGATGACTGAGCCACAGCTTGTGGCACTGGTTCGCCATCGTTTTCACCGCGACCCGGCACGGCTCCCTTGAAGCCAAGGGTGGGAAAATATCATGAATGCCCAGCTACTCTTTCAGCCATTCAGGTTGAAGTCCCTTGCGCTGAAGAACCGGATCGTCATGGCCCCCATGACGCGCTCGTTTTCTCCCGGCGGAGTGCCGACTTCGGCTGTGGCGGACTACTATGCTCGCCGCTCCGAGGGAGAAGTCGGACTGATCGTGTCCGAAGGCACGGTGGTCAACCGCCCGGCGTCTTCCAACGATCCGAACATCCCGCATTTTTATGGCGAGAAATCACTCGGTGGATGGAAGGCTGTGATTGAAAAGGTGCATGCCGCCGGTGGCGTCATGGCCCCGCAGCTCTGGCACATGGGCGTGGTGGCTCCCAAGAATTCCGGTTGGCTGCCACCCGCGCAGTTTGAGGGGCCTTCGGGCTATGTCGCTCCCGGCAAGATCGGAGGCATCGCGATGACGGATCGGGACATTGCCGAAACCATCCGGGCGTTTGCGCAGGCGGCATCGGATGCCAAAGCGCTCGGTTTTGATGCGGTCGAAATTCACGGCGCGCATGGCTACTTGATCGATCAATTCTTTTGGCACCCGACCAATCAACGCACCGATCGATACGGCGGACAGACTTTGTCGGAGCGCTCCCGATTCGCTGAAGAATTGATTCGGGCCGTTCGCCACGCTGTCGGCCCTGAATTCGTAATCAGTCTTCGAGTCTCGCAGTGGAAGCAGCAAGATTACGCGGCAAAGCTCGCGACGACGCCACAAGAGATGGAGGCTTGGCTCCTTCCCTTGGCAGCGGCGGGCGTGGACATCTTCCATTGCTCGCAACGCCGGTTCTGGGATGCCGAGTTCAGTGGTTCGGATTTGAACTTTGCCGGCTGGGCGAAAAAGCTGACGGGCAAAGCCAGCATCACGGTCGGCTCCATCGGGCTTTCCGGAGACTTTCTGGCAGCCTTCCGGGGAGACGGCTCGGTACCCAGCTCATTGGATGAACTCCGCCGCCGCCTAGATAGGGGAGACTTCGACTTGGTCGCCGTAGGTCGCGTCTTGCTCTCGGATGCGGAGTGGACTCGAAAGATTCACGAAGGGCGCTCCTCCGAATTGATCGGCTTTAGCAAGGAGGCGCTCGCCACCCTGGCCTGATTTTCAACACGCAATCACAAACAACACAAAGTCACTCATGCCAAACACTATGACCGATCTACTGCCCCCCATCCAATCTAACCCTACCATGAGTGCGATGGATGCCATTCACCAACGTCGTTCGGTGCGCAACTACGAGCAGCAATCCATCGGTAAAGTCACCGTCAACGCGCTGCTCAATGCTGCTGTGCTCGCACCCACCGCCATGCACCAGGAGCCGTGGTCGTTTGTCGTCATCCAAGACAAAAGCGTGCTGGATCGCTTGTCAGACAGCACCAAAAACATGATCCGTGACGAGGTAAAGGGATCGGCCTCTTCATCGGCGAAGCAGACGCTTCATCATGTGGCCAATCCAGAATTCCACGTTTTCTACAACGCAGGTACGCTCATCATCATCTGTGGCAACCACACAGGACCGTTTGTGGAAGCCGACTGCTGGCTAGCGGCAGAGAACCTGATGCTAGCGGCGTGCGCGAAAGGCTTGGGAACTTGCGTCATCGGTTTTGCCGTGGAGGCACTCAATACTGCGGAGTGGAAGGCTGAGTTGAATATCCCGAAAGAAATGACCGTCATCGCACCTATCATCGTCGGCGTGCCTGCCAGTGATACGGCGGCGACATCGCGCAAGCCACCGGAAATTCTCTTGTGGAAGTAATGCTCTGGCAAAGAAGACCTCATTGCCCTTGGCCAAAGTTTACCAACTCATCGAGCCAGAACCAGTGATCATGGTCACTACTCACAATGAATGAAACCGTCGCTGCGCTCCTCACTCGCGACAAAGGCGTCCTTGCGGCGGATGAAAGCTTTCCGACTATCGCCAAGAGGTTCGAGGCGCTCGGCATTGAGGCCACGGAAGAGAGCCGTCGCGCCTATCGTGAGATGCTGTTCACGACTGTGGGCATGGGCGAATTCATCAGCGGCGTGATTCTGTTCGACGAGACGCTTCGCCAGCGGACGCAGGACGGCGTCCCGATGGCGGAAGTGCTCTCGAAGCAAGGCATTATTCCCGGTATCAAGGTGGACATGGGAGCCAAAGCGCTCGCCGCTTTCGCAGGGGAAAAAATCACGATGGGATTGGATGGGCTTCGCGAGCGACTCGCGGAGTATCGGGAACTCGGAGCGCGTTTCACCAAATGGCGCGCAGTGATCGCGGTGGACGAGCATCTTCCCACTCGCGCCTGCATTGAGGCGAATGCGGGGGCGCTGGCGATGTTTGCTGCGTTGAGTCAGGAGGCGGACTTGGTGCCGATTGTTGAGCCGGAGGTGTTGATGAATGGAAAGCATACCATTGCTCGCTGTGAAGAAGTCACGACTCTCACTTTGAAGGCTGTGTGCGGCGCGCTGTTCGAGCAGCGGGTGGTATTGGAGCAAATGCTCCTCAAGACGGGTATGGTCTTGTCCGGCGCGGAATGTCCAGAGCAAGCCGACGCCGAGATAGCGGCTAATGCGACACTCCGGTGTTTGCGTCGCACCGTGCCCGCCGCCGTGCCGGGAGTGGTGTTTCTTTCAGGCGGGCAGAGCGACGAAAGTGCCACCCAAAAACTGAACGCCATCTGCCGTGGCAGCGACACTCCGTGGAAGGTGACTTTCTCCTTTGGCCGCGCACTTCAGGCACCCGCGATGAATGCCTGGAAAGGTTCCCCGGATAATGTCATCGGAGCGCAGAAGGCGCTTCACCACCGCGCCCGATGCAACAGTGCCGCCATTCGAGGCAAGTATTCCGCTGAGATGGAAAAGACCGGGCTTCCCTTGCTCGAAAGGGAACATGTCTGAACGCCTGACCATCCTGGCGGGGACACCGAAACTCATCGGCATCGCCGCTGACCACGGCGGCTATGAGTTAAAGCAATACTTGGCCGGGAGGTTGCGGGAGGCCGGTCATGAAGTGATTGATTTCGGCGATCGTCAGCCGAAGCCGGATGATGACTATCCAGACTTTATCGTGCCGCTGGCCCGCGCCGTCGCGGGCGGAGACGTGGAACGCGGCGTGGCCATTTGTGGAAGCGGCGTCGGGGCATCAGTCATCGCGAACAAGGTGCGGGGTGTCCGCGCCTGCCTGATTCATGAAACCTTTTCAGCCCACCAAGGTGTCGAGGACGACGATCTGAACATGATCTGCCTCGGGGGCCTTGTGGTCGGTCACGCGCTCGCTTGGGAATTGGTGCAGACATTTCTCGCCGCGCGATTCAGCGGAGCGGAGCGCCACCGTCGTCGTTTAGCCAGGATTGCAAACATGGAAACGCAACGGGTCGAATCTCTCGCCAACGTCGTCCAGGCCCAAAGCGTGTGACCGATGAAACCCGCCAACCCGCATATCCTGACGATCAACGGCGGCTCATCGAGCATCAAGTTCGCGCTCTATGAGATTGGCGAACCGCTGAAGCGCGGGCTGGATGGAAAGATTGATCGCATCGGACTAAGCGGGACGAGTCTGACTTTCAACGACCCGACTCGGAATCATCCGGAAAGCCGCAGCCTCGCTGTCATCGATCACAAATCGGCGGCGAGTTTCCTGATTGATTGGCTCGAAGCGCAGCCCGATTTCGCGTCGGTCAAAGCCATTGGCCACCGCGTGGTTCACGGTATGCAGCACACCGCGCCTGAACTGGTCACCCAGGAGTTATTGGATGAACTGCATCGCATCAGGCCATACGACCCCGAACATCTTCCCCGCGAGGTCGAACTGATCGAGGTGTTCCGAAAGCGACATCCGAAATTGCCGCAGTTGGCCTGCTTCGATACGGCGTTTCACCGCACCATGCTGCGCGTGGCAAAATTGCTGCCGATCCCGCGGCGCTTCGATGCGAAGGGAGTTCAACGCTACGGCTTTCACGGCCTGTCCTACGCCTATCTCATGGAGGAACTCGCGCGCCTCGGCGACCCGGCGGCGACGAGGGGCCGCGTGATTCTCGCGCATCTCGGCAACGGCGCGAGCATGGTCGCCGTGCGCGACGGAAAAAGCATGGATACCAGCATGGGCTTCACGCCGACGGCGGGTTTGGTGATGAGCACCCGCTCCGGCGATTTGGATCCGGGTCTTGCACCGTATCTTCTGCGGACCGAACGGATGACCACCGAGCAGTTTTACCAAATGGTCAACCATGAGTCGGGCTTGCTCGGCGTTTCGGAAACCAGTTCCGACATGCGCGACTTGCTAGCCAAGGAAGCCAGCGATGTGCGCGCGGTGGAAGCCATCGCGCTGTTTTGTTATCAGGCGAAAAAGTGGATCGGTTCATTCGCCGCTGCGCTGGGAGGATTGGACACACTCGTCTTTGCCGGCGGCATCGGCGAGAATTGTCCGGCCATCCGTGCGCGCATCTGTGAAGGGCTGGGCTTCCTTGGCATCGAGGTGAACGAATCAAGCAACGTGAAAAGCGCTCCGGTGATTTCGCCGGACGCTGGCCGAGTCGCCGTGCGGGTCATTCGCACTGACGAGGAACTAATGATCGCGAAATCCGTCATCCGCGTCCTCAATCCATGAAAACTCCCCTGGAACATCCACCTGCCAGTGGCAGGGAGAAATGGGCGGAGCCAAAGCTGATTCAAGGCCTGTCGCCCGGCCTGTCGTGGTATTCGCCGTCCCGACTGTGGCAGCGCAAGACCACGATCATCGCGGCACTATCCATCGCGGCCATTGTCTTGCATTTGGTGTTCCGCTTCGGGCTCCACGCCACTCCCGGCACTTGCCAGATTCCCTTGCTGGCCACCCTCGTTCTCGGCGGGTTGCCGATGCTTTATGATCTGCTGCGGAAGCTCCTGAGACGGGAATTCGGATCCGATCTGCTGGGCGGGATTTCCATCATCACATCAGTTCTCTTGGGCGAATATCTGGCCGGATCGATCATCGTGCTGATGCTGGCCGGAGGTGAAGCGTTGGAGAGTTACGCCTTGCGCAGCGCCTCCTCGGTGCTGGCCGCGTTGGCCAAACGCGTCCCTTCGATCGCTCACCGGAAGCGGGAATCTGAAATCACGGACGTGGCATTGCAAGACGTGGCTGTGGGCGACACGCTCGTGATTTATCCGCATGACATCTGCCCGGTGGACGGCGTGGTGATCGAGGGACACGGCGTGATGGATGAGTCCTATCTGACTGGCGAACCTTTCCAGATCACCAAGACTTCCGGCTCGACAGTGATCTCAGGCGCGACCAACGGCGAGTCGGCGCTGACCATTCGCACGACCCAGCGCGCCGCCGATTCGCGTTACGCGAAGATCATGGAGGTCATGCGGGAATCCGAAGCGAAACGACCGAATTTGCGCCGCCTCGGGGATCGTCTCGGTGCCATCTACACTCCGGTGGCGCTGGCCGTGGCTGTCCTCGCGTGGGTCATCAGCGGAGAGTCCATCCGCTTTCTCGCCGTCCTCGTGATTGCCACGCCGTGCCCGTTGCTCCTCGCGATCCCGATTGCCATCATCGGCTCGATTTCGCTGTGTGCCCGCCGGGCGATCATCGTCAAGAGCCCGGTCGTGCTCGAACAAATCGCCGAGTGCCGCACCGCGATTTTCGACAAGACCGGGACGCTCACTTACGGCGAGCCGAAGCTCACGGAACAACTCATCGCCCCCGGCAGGGATCAGAAGGAAGTGCTGATGCTCGTGGCGAGTTTGGAGCGCTATTCGAAACATCCGTTGGCGCGCGCAATCCTGGCGACAGCAACGGCGGACGGCCTTCAGCTTCCCGAAGCCACCGAAGTAGGCGAGCAGCCTGGGAACGGACTTCGTGGCACCGTTTCCGGCCGGCAAGTGCAGATCACGAGCCGCAACAAACTGATCGCGCAAAAAATCACCGGTGCCGATCAGCTTCCGCTGATCGCCGGTGGACTCGAATGCGTGGTGGTGATTGATGGACACTACGCGGCGGTCCTGCGCTTCCGCGATGCGCCGCGCGCTGAGAGTCGCTCCTTCGTGAGCCACTTGGGACCGAAGCATCATTTCTCGCGCGTGATGATCGTGTCGGGAGATCGTGAGTCGGAGGTACGCTATCTCGCCGAGCAGGTCGGCATCACCGAAATCTACGCGCAGAAAAGCCCCGAAGAAAAACTCGCCATCGTCCGCGCTGAAACCGCGAAGGCAAAAACCCTCTACGTCGGGGATGGTATCAACGATGCACCTGCCATGATGGCCGCCACGGTCGGCATGGCAATCGGACAAAACAGCGACGTGACCGCGGAAGCGGCTGGCGTCGTCGTCATGGATAACTCTCTTAAAAAAGTGGATGAATTCATGCACATCAGCCGCCGGATGCGGATCATCGCGCTCCAAAGCGCCGTGGGCGGCATGGCCCTCAGCGTCGTCGGTATGATCATCGCCGCCACGGGACATCTAAGCCCGGTGAGCGGTGCCATCACGCAGGAAATCATAGATGTTCTCGCCGTGCTGAACGCCCTGCGGGCCGCTTTCCCCCCGAAGCTGATTCATGATCTGTGACGCCCCCATAGCCAAATGATGATCATCTTCGATCAGATCAAAAGCAGCGGATTTCTCACTCCGTCCACGTTGCAGGGTGCAGTTCTCTACGGCGTGGTTTTCACGGTCCTCGCCTGGTTCTTCGGACGTTTGCTGCGAGTGACGGTCGAGCGCGCCCTAGCTCACGATACGCGTGATCGCTTTGACCGGATGGCCGTCAAGTTTCTGGCCAAATTGCTTCGGTATGGCGTCTATGTTTTCGCCGTTGTCGCCTACGCCCATTTCGTTCCTTCGCTGTCCGGCCTGGGCACGGCATCGCTAACGAGCATCAGTGTGATCACGGTGATTGTCGGCCTTGCTGCGCAAAACACGCTCGGCAATCTCGTGGCGGGACTTTCCCTGCTCCTTTATCGGCCCTTCAAACTCGGTGACCGGTTGCAGGTGATGGTCCCGGGCGGAGTGGAAACCGGCGTCGTGGAGAACCTCACGCTCGGCTACACGCTGTTAAAGATGGACGACAACCGTTGCATCGTCGTCCCGAATAGCCTGATGGCCAGTCAGACGGCCATCAACATGACCGGGAAGGATCCCCGTGTGATTTGCTCCGTGCCAATCAGCATTAGCTACGGTTCGGATATTGATAAGGCGCGCGGGATTTTGCTGGAGCTGGCCGGCAAGCATCCGAAGGCCAAGGAAATTGCCGGGTGTCCTGTGACGCAGTTGGGAAATTCAGGCTTGGTGCTCAGCCTCGATGTGTGGTGCGCCGATGCATTCACCGCAATCGCGCTCCGCTGCGATTTGCTGGAGCAAGCCACGAAGCGTTTTGCCGTAGATGGAATCGGCATTCCGATTCCACAGACAATGGTGACCTTAAAGGAGCAGCCCCTTTTCCACAACAAAAACTAACCTCATGAAAACTAACACACTCACGCCGGAACTGCTGCGCAAGATGGATGCCTATTGGCGTGCAGCCAACTATCTGGCGGTCGGCCAGATCTATCTCTACGAGAATCCTCTGCTGAAGCGCCCGCTGGCGCTTGCGGATGTGAAGCACATGCTGCTGGGACACTGGGGCACGACGCCGGGGCAAAACTTCATCTACGCGCACTTGAACCGCGTGATCAAAAAATATGACCTCGACATGATTTATGTCTCCGGTCCGGGGCACGGCGGGCCGGCGGTGGTGGGGAATACCTACCTTGAAGGCACGTACAGCGAAGTCTATCCAAACATCAGTCAGGATGAAGCCGGGCTGCAAAAGCTGTTTCTCCAGTTTTCGTTTCCCGGCGGCATTCCCAGTCATGCTTCGCCGGAGACGCCGGGCTCGATCCACGAAGGCGGCGAGCTGGGCTATTCGCTGAGTCATTCGTTCGGGGCGGTGTTCGACAATCCCGATCTCGTCGTCGCTTGCGTCGTCGGCGATGGCGAGGCGGAGACGGGGCCGCTGGCGACGGCGTGGCATTCCAATAAGTTTCTCGATCCGGTGACCGACGGCGCGGTGCTGCCGATCCTGCATCTCAACGGCTACAAAATTTCCAACCCGACCGTCCTTGCCCGCATCACTCGCGAGGAATTGGAACAGTTGTTCCGCGGCTACGGATGGAAGCCTTACTTCGTCGAGGAAGAGGATACTGCACTCATGCACGAAGCGATGGCTTCGACGCTCGATAACGCGGTGGAAGAGATCAAACGTATCCAGCACGAGGCGCGCACTGAGGGGAATGTCACACGTCCGCGGTGGCCGATGATCGTGCTCAATTCAACGAAGGGCTGGACGGGGCCGAAATGGGTGGATGGCTTGCAAGTGGAAGGAACCTTCCGGGCGCATCAGGTGCCGCTTTCTGATCCGGCCACTCATCCCGAGCATCTCAAGCTATTGGAAGACTGGCTGCGAAGCTACAAACCCGAAGAACTGTTCGATGAGCACGGTCGCCTAAATGCGGACCTCGCCGAGTTGGCACCCAAGGGCGAGCGCCGCATGGGCGCAAATCCGCACGCCAACGGCGGAATGCTGCTCCGCGATTTGCGGATGCCGGATTTCCGCGACTATGCGGAAGACGTGCCGGTGCCGGGAGCGCCCGGCATTGGCGACACGCATGTGCTGGGGCCTTTCCTGCGCGATGTCGCGAAGCTGAACGATGAGCAGCGGAACTTCCGGGTCTTCGGTCCTGACGAAACGCTGTCCAATGGCTTGGAGGCGCTGTTTGAAGTAACCAAGCGCCAATAGGACGCCGCAACCGTGGCGAACGATGAATTTCTCGCGCCTGCCGGGCGCGTGATGGAAATGCTGAGTGAGCATCAATGCGAGGGCTGGCTCGAAGGCTACCTGCTCACCGGTCGGCACGGACTCTTCAACTGCTACGAGGCGTTCATTCACATCGTTGATTCGATGTTCAATCAGCACGCCAAGTGGCTGAAGGTGACCTCTCACCTGCCGTGGCGGCGGAAAATTGCCTCATTGAACTACCTGCTCGCATCGCACGTCTGGCGACAGGATCACAACGGCTTCACGCATCAAGACCCCGGCTTCATTGATCACGTCGTGAATAAGAAAGCCTCGGTCGTGCGCGTTTATCTTCCGCCCGATGCAAACTGCCTCCTATCGATCATGGACCACTGCCTGCGCAGCCGTCATTACGTCAACGTCGTGATCGCGGGCAAACATCCCGCGCCGCAATGGCTGACGATGGACGCGGCGGTCAAGCACTGCACCGAAGGCATCGGCATCTGGCATTGGGCCAGCAACGAAGATGATGCTGCGCCGGACGTGGTCATGGCCTGCTGTGGAGACGTGCCTACGCTGGAGACGCTCGCCGCCGTTTCCATTTTGCGCGAGCATCTGCCCGAGCTGAAGATCCGGGTGATCAATGTCATGGATCTCATGAGGCTGCAGCCGCAAAGCGAGCATCCGCACGGGCTGAGCGACATGGATTTCGACGAGTTGTTCACGAAGAACAAACCAGTCATCTTCGCCTTCCACGCCTATCCGTGGCTGATTCACCGGCTGACCTACCGCCGCACCAATCACGAGAACTTTCACGTCCGCGGTTACAAGGAAGAGGGCACCATCACGACACCGTTCGACATGACGGTGCTGAACGATCTGGACCGGTTTCACCTCGTGATGGACACCATCGATCGCCTGCCGCAGACGGGCGACAAGGGCATCTACCTCAAGCAGCAGCTCAAGGAGAAGCTGATCGAGCACAAGCAATACATTGATAAACACGGCCAGGACCTGCCGGAAATCCGAAATTGGAAGTGGAGTGCGATCAAAATATGAAACCGAACAAAGAACGCGCAGACGCAGGAGAGGGCATTTTCGGTGTCCACCGCACATTGCATGAATGGGTGATCCGATGAGTGACTCGAAAATCGATCCGAAAGTCTCGATCGGCCATGTGCATCTGAAAGTGGCTGATCTCGAATGCGCCATTCGTTTCTATTGTGGGGTACTGGGCTTCGAGCTGACTCAACGCTACGGCACGGGTGGGGCGTTTGTTTCTGCGGGTGGCTATCACCATCACATCGGTCTCAATACTTGGGAGAGTTTGGGCGGTTCGCCACCGCCCGCAGGAAGCACCGGCCTTTTTCATCTGGCAATTCTCTATCCCACTCGCGCGACTCTCGCCGATGCCTTGCGTCGGCTTGTGGCGGCGGGCATTCCGCTCGACGGCGCAAGCGACCACGGTGTGAGCGAGGCCCTTTACCTTCGCGATCCCGATCAGAATGGCGTCGAGTTGTATTGGGATCGTCCACGCGCGGACTGGCCGCGGACGCCTGATGGGAATCTGGCGATGTTCACACGGCCTCTGGATCTCGACGCTTTGACTAATGAGTTTTCAGAACCAACTTCGTGACGACCCAGCATCTGCTGTTGCTCAACGATGCTTACGAAGGTGCAATGTTCCTAGCGCCATGAACGTCTTGCTGACAACTCCAGATAAGTCCGGTTTCACGGTGCTGGGAGAGATAAACCCTCCTAACATCACATCCGCGTCGATTCCCGACACACTAGTGCAACGTAACACATGAATCAGCTACGGTTTGATTCTTTGTTTGGGATTGGAGTAAGTCCATTTGATTGGGGTTGCCGTTTTATTGTATTGGCGGATGTAGCGCATGAGCTTGGAGCGCAGGTCGGCGAGAGA
>CAIRYQ010000123.1 GCA_903882875.1 uncultured Spartobacteria bacterium
TCTCTCGCCGACCTGCGCTCCAAGCTCATGCGCTACATCCGCCAATACAATAAAACGGCAACCCCAATCAAATGGACTTACTCCAATCCCAAACAAAGAATCAAACCGTAGCTGATTCATGTGTTACGTTGCACTAGTGTGGGCTTTGTCCGTGGATGCCGCCGCTCTGCTCATCGCAAAAGACCAGGCAGAGGCACGACGCCATCGCGAGGCGATGCAGCATCAGACACGACTTGCTGCTGCAACTCTCGCTGCGCAGCAGCAGATGTTGCAACCGCGCGCTGCTGCGCCAGTGCCGAAGGTGATCAAAGGCCCGCCGCCGCCGCAGTCGTGAAGGCACCCGTGATGTCGAAGCTCAGCCTTTTCTTCGCGTGTCACGCTGGTGCAGCGAACAATACTACGCGAACAGGTTCTTGCACTCGCCCTGCTACTTCAGCGTCTGGAGATACTTCACCGTCTGCGGGATTTGTTTTTCCGCGTCGGCGTTTTCGTCCTCGATGAAGTAGTGCTTCACGCCGGACTTCGCGGCGGCGGCGAGCACGGCGGGCCACTGCACCTGGCCGCTGCCGAGCGCGACGCTCTGCTCATTCGGCGCGTGGCCGGTGAACACGCCGGTCTGCGCGCCCTTCGCGATGTCCTTGAGGTGCATGAGCTGCCAGCGGCCGGGATATTTTCCGAGCAGCTTCACGGGGTCCGCGCCGGGATGCACGACCCAGAAGACGTCCATCTCGAACGCGACGAACTTCGGGTTCGTGCGCTCCATGAGCACGTCGAGGAAAGTTTTCTCCGCGCCCTCGGCGACGGGGCGGAACTCGTAGCCGTGGTTGTGATACGCGAAGGTGATGCCCTCCTTCGCGAACGCCTCGCCCCACGCGTTGAAATCCGCGGCGGCCTTCTCCGCGTTTTCCATCGTGAAAAGCGCGCCGTGCGGAATCCACGGGCACGCGACGTATTTCAGCCCGAGCGCCTTTGCGTCCGCGACGCACTTCGCGAGTTCCTTCGAGAGTGCGCCGTATTGCATGTGGATGCTGAGCGGCTGGAGTCCGCGCGACGTGAGTTCCTTCAGCAGGGCGTCGGGCGCGAGGTCATAGGTGCCGGCGAGCTCCACCTCGCGGATGCCGAAGGCCTTCACCTTGTCGAGCGAGCCGGGCACGTCCTTTTTGAACGAGTCGCGGAGCGAGTAGAGCTGGAGTCCGGTCTCGCCGGAGAAGTCGCCGGCGACGGCGGTGGCGGTGAGTGCGGCGAGGGAGAGGAGGAGGCGTTTCATCGCGCGAAGAATGACCGGGCGCGGAGCCACGGGGCAAGTGTGCATTGTTCAGCGCCGCTTCTTCCCCTTCGTCACGAGCGACCGCACGTATTCGGTGCGCTGTTTCAGCAGCGCCGCATCCGGTGACTTGTATTCCGCGGCAAGCTCGTAGATGCCGAGCGCCTGTTTTGCCGCGCCGAGGACGGCGGTCTCATTCGCAAGATTGAAAAGCAGATCGCCCACGAGCGGATCCGGCGCCTTCACAAATTTCAGCCGCTCGCGGAGCTGGTAGCTCAGCCCGTGGAGCACGGTGTATTTTTCCTTCGCCGCCGGCGCTTCACCGATCCGCACCGGGCGCGCATCGCGTCCGTAGTCGAGGCCGAGCACCGTGTGCGTCTCCAGCCATTTCGGATCGCCCGCGAGCGCAAGTTTTGCCTCGAGGATTTTCACATGCACCCATTCGGTGCCGTGGTGCGAGTCCGCCTTGCGCTCGATGCCCTTGCGAATCCACTCCAGCGCCTTCGCGTTTTCACCGAGCAGTTCGTACGCGGTGCCGAGGTTCGACGCCACGGCGTAATCGCCCGGTTCCGCCTGCTCCGCCGCTTCGAGGACTTCGCGCGCCTTTTGAAAATGCCCGAGAAAAACGAGCACGCCGCCGTAGTCGCTGCGCTCGCGAACCGTGGGCGTACCCGCCATTTTCGTGGCCAGCTCCTTCTCCCATTTTTGAAACGACACCGCGTTTGCGCGATCCGGCAGAAGCGACGCCTTCGACGCCCACGCCATGTCCTCGCCAAACTCCATTTTCTTTCCGTCGAGATTCACGTCGGAAATATTGATGCACGCCTGCGCGGGTACGAGCAGCGCGGCGGCGGTGGCGAGGAGCGTGAATTTCATGCGGCGCATCGTATGGCCGCCCGGTGTGTGCAGGCCAGCGTGGAGAAGCGGGCCGGGGAATTTGGCATCGGCGTAAATTTCCAATGGTGCCGCCGCCGCGGAAAGATCGATCCGCGCTGCAGGATCACACGGCGCGCGGCGGAAAGCGAAGCTCGGGCGTGCCATCGAGGCGTTTTGACATGTCGATCGGATCGCCCGGACGCACGTCTGCCGGATCCACCTGGTAGGCCCATACGTTGAACCACGCGAGGCTCGCGGGCCCGAAGAGCGTGGAGAAAGCGCAGTCCACGGCATCCAGCCCGCACGCGATATTAATACGGCCGATCCGGGGCTCATTAAAACGTGCATCAAACGTGTACCATCGGTGCCCGACATACACCTGCATGTAGGCGTGAAAATCCATCGGCGACCCCGGATCCCAGCATCCGACATCCGGCACGTAACCGGTGACATAGCGGGTCGGTACATTGAAGCACCGTGAGAGCGCGACCGCGAGATGGGCAAAATCGCGGCACACGCCGTGGCGTTGCGCGAGGATTTCGCTTGCGGCGGTGTAGGGGCTCCCGGAACCCCATCGGTATTCGATATTGGCATGCACCCAGTCGCAGATCGCCTGCACTCTGGGCAGGCCGTCGGCGTAGCCGCCGAATTGCTGCCGGGCAAACGCCATCAGCCGGTCCGAATCGCAATAGCGGCTGGGCAGCGTGTAGTAGATCAGGTCAGTTGGCACGTCGGAGACCGGCACATGTTCGTCGATCAGCCAGTGATCATCTGTCGTCGTCGGGACATGCACAAAAATGTCGTGGCGAACAGTCGTGCGGCCGGGCGGCAGGGTGAACCGCTGCATGCGATTTCCATGGGCGTCCCCGTAGAATTCCACGGGCTGAAAAGGGCTGATGATCATCTGCTCCCCGTCTTTCCGCTGCCACGGATCGAGCCGCGGGAACACGTTGAGGATTGCCGGCGTGAATGCAGAGGACTCGTAGGCGAATTCAAAGCCGCAGCGAATCGTGATATGCGGAGTCGTGGAATTCATCGGCTTGGCGATCGGCGTGAAAGTTGCGCGAAGAAGTCATCAAACAAGCTCGCATACGCCAAATCGCGCTCGGGGTGAAATTGGACGCCAATCCCCCACGGATAATCGCGGAGCCGCACCTGCTCGATGATCCCGTCGCCCGCGTGCCAGGCTTCGACTTCGAGCGCAGCCGCCACGCGATCGAGCGCCTGATGGTGCGAGCTGTTCACCATTTCAAAACGATGCCGCACGCCACTCGCATGACGCAGCGGCTGCACATTCGCCGACTTCATCTCCGGCGCATCGTGCTCAGGGATGTCCACGAGCAAGGTGCCGCCGAGTGCGACATTGAGCACCTGCACGCCCTTGCAGATGCAGAGTAGCGGCAGACGGTGCTCGCAGGCAAAGCGCACCGCGGCAAACTCCCACGCATCGCGCTCCGGCTCCGCGTCGCGAATCAGCCAGGGATCGCGCGGCGGCTCGTTGTGGAATTGCAGCGCGATATCCGGCCCGCCGGTGATCATCACGCCCTGCGCATCCGCGAGATCCACCGACGTGCGTCGCGCGTTGGCGATGCGAACGTCCGGGTGCCGCGCATGAAACTGCGCGAACAGCGGCTCGTCACTTTGTCGGATCCATGTGGCGACCTCACTCATTCCCACACCAGAGCAGAAGCCGCCCGCAAAGCGAGCGGAGCCTGCACGCGATGGGGAAAGCGGAGTTGGATTTTGCAAGAAAATTTGTTTCGATCGCGCGCATGTCGCACATCGGCCTGATTTGCCCGGAACTCAGCGGGCACCTGAATCCGATGACCACGCTCGGACGCGAACTGCAACGCCGCGGCCATCGCGTGAGCGTCGTCGCGCGTCCCGATGGTCGGCGGAAAGCCGAAGCGGCGGGACTCGGGTTCGCGCCGGTCGGTGAGCGGGAATTTCCGGTGGGCTCGATGCAGGCGACGTCCGCGGAACTCGGAAAGCTGAGCGGCATGAAGGCGATCCAATTCACTGCCGAACTGCTGCAGCGCGGCGCGGCGGCGATTTTGCAGGACGCGCCGGAGGTGATCGCGCGGGAGAAAATCGAGGCACTGCTCGTGGATCAGGTCGCATCGGCCGGCGGCACGGTCGGGGATCAGCTCGGTCTCCCGCATGTGACCGTCTGCAACGCGCTCGCGATGAATCCCGATCCGCACGTGCCGCCGGGCGTGCTGTCGTGGCGTTTCGCGCCGGGCCTGCTGGGCCGCGCACGGAATGCGTTTGGCTACGCGCTGCTGCGCTGGCTCGCGCGTCCCGTGGTGAATGAAATCGATCGCCATCGCGCACGGCACAAACTGCCGCCGCTCGCAGGCGGACTCACCGCGAATTCGTCTCTCGCGCAGATCGCGCAGCAGCCGGCGTTCTTCGATTTCCCGCGAAAGGCGCTGCCGGAAAATTTCCACTACACCGCCCCGTGGCATGACGAGGGGAGCGCCGATGAGATCGCATTCCCGTGGGAAAAGCTCGACGGCCGTCCGCTCATCTACGCCTCGATGGGCACTCTGCAAAACCGGCAGGACGTCATCTTCCAAACCATCGCCGCCGCGTGCGCCGGGCTCGATGCTCAACTCGTGATCTCACTCGGCAGCCGCGACCAGGATGCTGGCGCGCTCGCTGCGACATTTGCCGGAACGCCCATCGTCGTCCCGTTCGCGCCGCAGCTCGCGCTGCTCCGGCGCGCGGCGCTGAGCATCACGCATGCCGGCCTGAACACTGCGCTCGAATCGCTCAGCCACGGCCTGCCGATGGTTGCGATTCCAATCACCAACGACCAGCCCGGCGTCGCGAGCCGCCTCGAATGGCTCGGCGTCGCCGAAGTCGTGCAGCCCGGAAAGCTCACCGCCGCACGCCTGCGCGCGGCGATCGAAAAGGTGCTGCGCGATTCGCGCTACCGCGAAAATGCACGCCGCCGGCAGGAGGAAATACGCCGAATGAACGGCCCCGCGCTCGCGGCGGACATCGCCGAGCAAGCCTTCACCACGCGCCGCGAAGTGCTTCGCAGGATTTGAACGGGCGCGCTGTCAGCCGGTCTCATTGTGCGGATTCGCTCTGCAATCGTTCCGATTGTGCCGCCATTCGCCACGAACACACTTCCCCGCAGCCGCGATTCGGTTTAGACAAATCGCCCTTTCCGCTCCGCCTCTCACTCCGCGCAACACATGACCAGCACCCAAGAAATCACCGACCGAGTCAAGGAACACACCCCGTGGGTCACCGCACTCCAGCAGGAGATCGCGCGCGTCGTCGTCGGGCAGAAATATCTCGTGGACGGGCTCCTCGTCGGGGTGCTCACGAATGGGCACGTCCTCCTCGAAGGCGTCCCCGGCCTCGCGAAGACGCTCGCGGTGAAGACGCTCTCCGCGGCAATCAAAACGGGCTTCCGACGCATCCAATTCACGCCCGACCTGCTGCCGGCGGATCTCATCGGCACGCTCGTTTACAATCCGCGCGAAGGCGTGTTCACGACGAAGCAGGGCCCCATTTTCAGCAACCTCATCCTCGCCGATGAAATCAACCGCGCGCCTGCGAAAGTGCAGAGCGCGCTGCTGGAGGCGATGCAGGAGCGGCAGGTCACCATCGGCGATCAGACCTTCAAGCTGCCCGACCCCTTCCTCGTGCTCGCGACGCAAAACCCGCTCGAACAGGAAGGCACCTACACGCTGCCCGAGGCACAGCTCGACCGCTTCATGCTGAAGCTCCGCATCACCTACCCGAGTAAGGTCGAGGAGCGGCAAATCCTCGACCTCATGGGCACCAGCGCGCCGAAGCTCAACGTGAACGCCGTCGTGGACCCCGACCAAATCATCCGCGCCCGCGAGCTCGTGAACAGCATCTACATGGACGACCGCGTGAAGGACTACATCGTGGACATCGTCTTCGCCACGCGCGAGCCCGCCGCCTACAAGCTGCAGATGGCCGGCCTCATCCGCTGGGGCGCGAGCCCGCGCGCGACCATCGCCCTCACGCTCGCGGCCAAGGCGCGCGCCTTCCTGAGCGGGCGCGGCTACGTGACGCCGCAGGACGTGAAAAGCATCGGCCTCGACGTGCTGCGCCACCGCGTTGCGATCACGTATGAGGCGGAAGCTGAAAACCTCACGAGCGAAAAGATCGTCGAGAAGGTCTTCGCCACGCTGCCGGTGCCGTAGTTCTGCGCATGGACAGCGCGCGCGACATTTTAAAGAAGATCCGTCACATTGAGCTCAAGACCCGTGGGCTCGTGCAGACGGCATTTTCCGGACAGTATCGTTCAGCGTTCAAAGGTCGCGGTATGAACTTCGAGGAAGTCCGCGAATATCAGCCCGGCGACGATGTGCGGGCGATTGACTGGAACGTCACGGCGCGCATGGGCGATGCGTTCATCAAGAAATTCACCGAGGAGCGCGAGCTGACGGTGATGCTCGTCGTGGACGTGAGCGCGTCGGGCGAATTCGGCAGCGTGCATCTCAGCAAGCGCGAACTCGCCGCGGAGGTCGCGTGCGTCTTTGCGTTCAGCGCCATCCGCAACAATGACAAGGTCGGCTGCATCCTGTTTTCCGATCACGTCGAGCTGTTCATCCCGCCGGGGAAGGGCCGCCTGCATTCGCTGCGCATTATCCGCGAGATTCTTTTCTTCGAGCCGAAGGGCCGCGGCACCGACCTCGCGGGCGCGCTGGAATTCCTCAATCGCGTCACGAGCCGCCGCGCCGTCGTGCTCATGCTCTCGGATTTTCAGGCGCCCGATTACGCGAAGCAGCTCCGCGTCACCGCGCGCCGACACGATCTCGTCGCGATGCCCATCGCCGATCCGCGCGAACTGGAGCTGCCGGACGTGGGCCGCATCGTGATCGAGGACGCGGAGACGGGTGAACGGCTGCTGGTGAACACTTCCGATCGTCGCACCCGCGTGCGTTACGCCACCGAGGTCGGCGGCTGGCACAGCGACCTGCCGGGCGGCTTCCGGCGCTTCGGGATCGACACGATCGGCTTGCAGACAAACGAGGACTACGTGCCCGCGCTGCGGCGTTTCTTCACGACGCGCGAGCACCGGCTTTCAATGGGATGATGAAGACGATTTTGAACTGCGAAGATCACGAAGGACAGGAAGGCGATACAGGGGAGGTGACTTGTCCTCAAATTCTCCGTCCTCGTGTCATTCGCACCCTTCGTAGTTAAACTCGATGATCCTCGCCGCGATCCAATCCGCAACACCGCCCGCATCCCCGCCGGATGCAAAGCCCGATCCGCTAGCGGGCTTGCGCGGGATCGCGCCGCCGGTGGATGTGCCGTGGCCTCCGTGGGTGTGGTGGGTGATCGGCATCGGCTCCGTGATCGCGGTCGCGCTGCTCACATGGCTCTTCGTTTGGCTCGCGCGCCGCACGCCGAAGGCTCCGCCGCCGACTCCGCGGCAGATCGCGCTGCGGGAGCTGGAGGACTTGCGCATGCACATCCGCGAACTCGATTCCTACGCGTTCAGCGTGCGTGTATCCGATGTGCTGCGCACCTACGTTGGCGCTCAATTTTCACTGCCGACGACCTCGCAGACCTCGCCAGAATTTCTCGCGAGCATCGCCGACTCGCCGCGCTTTTCCTCGGTGGACCGGGAACTCCTCGCCACTTTCCTCGAACGCTGCGACATGCTGAAGTTTGCGCGCATCGAGGCGCACGAGGAGGAAAATGGCGAGCTGCTCGGTGCGGCGGCGGCGTTCGTCCAGGGAACCCGGACATGAGCACATGAATTTCGACGCGTTCAGTTTTGCCCGGCCCTGGTGGCTTCTCGCGCTGCTTGTCGTTCCGATCGTCGCTTGGATGCAGGGCGGGCGCGGGCCTTCGCCGGCGATCCGGTTTTCGCATGTCGCTCCGCTGCGCGGCTTCGCGCAGGTGCGCCGGGCGGGAGTCGGCGGGCTCGGTGCGCTGCTGCTCTGCGGGGCGCTCATGTGTTTCGTCATCGCGCTCGCGCGGCCACGGCTCGGCAAGACGCAGGACCTGATCGAATCGAGCGGCGTGGACATCATCCTCGAACTCGACGTGTCGGGCTCAATGCTTTCCGAGGACTTCAAGCTCGGGAACGATCGCGCGAGCCGCATCGAGGTCGTGAAGGATGTGACGAAGCGTTTCATCGAGGCCCGCCCGAATGATCGCATCGGCATCATCGCATTCGCGGGACGCCCGTATCTCGTGAGCCCGCTCACGCTCGATCACGACTGGCTTTTGAAAAATCTGGAGCGCCTGCGCATCGGCCTCGTCGAGGACGGCACGAGCATCGGCTCCGCGCTGGCGAGCGCGGCGAACCGGCTGAAAGATCGGAAATCAAAAAGCAAAATCATCGTCCTGCTGACGGACGGCGACGAGAACATCACGACGATCCCGCCCGCTACTGCCGCCGAGGCCGCGAAGACACTTGGGATCAAAATTTACACCATCGCCGCAGGCACGAATGGCACCGCGCCGTATCCCGTGGGGCGCGATTTTCTCGGCAACAAGGTGTATCGCGACGTGCCGGTGACGGTGGAGGAGGGCGAGCTGCGCAAGGTCGCGGAGATCGGCGGCGGCAAGTTTTTCGTCGCGATGGACACCAATGCGCTGAACAAGATTTTCACCGAAATTGACAAGCTGGAGAAGACCGAGGTGAAACTGCAAAAGAAGACGGACTGGAAGGATCTTTTCCAGTGGTTCATCGGCGCAGGAGCCGCGCTCGCCGTGCTGCACGCGCTGCTCTCGCAGACGATTTGGAGGACGGTGCCATGAGCGATCTCCATTTTGCCCACCCGCAGTTTTTGTGGGCGCTCGCCGCGCTCCCGTTGCTCGCCGCGCTGATTTTTCATGCGGAAAAAATGCGACGCATCGCGCTGGACTGCCTGATCGCGGCGCGCTTGCAGCCGCGGCTCGCGGGCAATGTGAGCGTTGCGCGCAGGCGTGCGGGCTTCGCGCTACTGCTGGCCGGAATTGTGTTCTCGCTCGTGGCGCTGGCGCGTCCGCAGTGGGGCTTCACTTGGGAGGAAAAGCGGCAGAGCGGGCGCGATGTGATCATCGCAATTGATGTCTCAAACTCGATGCTCGCGACCGACCTCCAGCCGAACCGCCTCACGCGCGCCAAGCTCGCCGCGGAGGATCTGCTGAACCAGATCGAGGGCGACCGCGTGGGACTGCTTGCGTTCGCGGGATCGTCGTTCTTGCAGGCGCCGCTCACGTCGGACTTCGGCGCAGTGCGCGAGTCGCTGCAGGAGCTGGACACGGACATCATCCCGCGCGGCGGGACGAATCTTTCGGATGCGATCAAGGCGGCGGACGAGGCATTCGGCAAAGGCGAGAGCGAGCATCGCGCGCTGATCATTTTTTCCGACGGCGAGGAGCTTGAGGCGGACGCCGTCACCGCGGCGCGTGAGTGCAAGGATCGCTTTCACACATTCACCGTCGGCCTCGGCTCGTCGGACGGCTCGCTCATTCCCATGCCGGTGAAGGGCGGCGGCACGGAATTCCTGAAGGACGACAGCGGGCAGTACGTGAAGTCGAAGCTCGACGAGCCGCGCATGAGGGAAGTTGCGGAAGCGGGCGGGGGCTTCTACATTCACCTGCAAAACGGCCCCGCTGAGATGAAACAGATCGTCGGCGACGGCCTCGGCAAAATGAAAGAACACGAGACAGACGCACGTTTCACACGGCAGCCGATCGAGCGATACCAGTGGCCGCTCGGCGCGGCGGTGACTGCGATCGTCGCGTCGCTTTTGCTCGGCGAGCGGCGCAGGCAGGGTGCGGTGGGGGCGGTGAAAATCGCGGCAGTGCTGCTGTTGCTCGTAGTGCGTGCGGATGCGCGCCATGCGGGCATCGAGAAATACGAGGCGAAGGATTACAAGGGATCGCTCGGGGAGTTCGACGGCGAACTGAAGACTCGCGATGTCGCGGAACTGCATTTCGACGCGGGCAGCGCGGCTTATGAACTCGGCGACTACGAGCGCGCGGCGGATTCATTCAGCCGTGCACTTGGCACCGCGACCCCGGAGTTGAAGACGCGCGCTTCATACAATCTCGCGAACACCCTCGCGCGTCGCGGCGTGAAGCATGAGAAAAAGGAGGACAAGCTCGGCGACCTGCGCGACGCGGTGCAGCAGTACGACGAGGTGTTGAAATCCGATCCGAAGCACGAGGACGCAAAGCACAACCGCGATCTCGTGGCGAAGCTGATCGCGCAACTTGAAGAGGAGCAGAAGCAGGAAGAGCAGAAGAAGCAGGACGGAAAAAAGGACGACAAGGAGAAGAAAAACGACAAAGACAAAAAGGATCAGCAGGACAAGCAGGACTCCTCGCAGGGCGGGAACGACAAGAAGGACGATCAGCAGAAGCAGAAGGATGGCTCCGGGAAGGATCAAAAGAGCGAGCAGGGCAAAAAGGACGGGAAGGATCAGCAATCCAAGGACGGGAAGAACGGCGAGCAGAAGGATTCGCAGGAAAAGAAGGACGGGCAGCAGTCGCAGCAGAATGACGGAAAGAATGATCCGGGTGCGCAGAAGAAAGATGCGCAGCAGCAGAATGCCGACGGCAAGGACGATAAGGACGGCGACAAGAAGCAGCCGCAGCCCCAACCGAAGGATGGCGGAGACGAGAAGCAAAAATCCGGCGAGGTGAAGGCGGCGAATCCCGGTCAGCAGGAGCCCGGCAAGGACGATCCGGCAGC
This sequence comes from uncultured Spartobacteria bacterium, assembly GCA_903882875.1. Lineage (GTDB taxonomy): Bacteria > Verrucomicrobiota > Verrucomicrobiia > Chthoniobacterales > Chthoniobacteraceae > SXWH01. Next base: position 10,836 of record CAIRYQ010000123.1, read on the forward strand.
CGAGGCCGCGGAGGCGGCACAGGCCGCGCAGGAGGGACGCATGACGGAAAAGGACGCGGCGCAGATCCTCGAGGCTCTGAAGCGCGTGGACCGCCGAGTGCGGCTGCTCGACCCGAAGGCCGAGCCGCAGAAAAATCCGAACAAGCCTTTCAAGAACTGGTAGCCGTACGATGCCGCCCGGAATTTTTTCCCGAGTTCGAATCCGTCTGGCATGGTTGTTTGCGCTGCTGTGCGTGGCTGTTCCGGCGCTGCACACGGCGGCGGCCGAACCGAAAGTGCGCGGCATCCTTTCGGCGAGTGCCGCGAGTGTAGGCGAAGCGGTGGAATACGAGCTGACGATCGAGGGCGACGGGCGGCTGGAAAATGAACCGTCGTTGAATGTGGATGGTATCGAGGTGCGGTTCGCTGGCCAGAACCGGCAGATGAGTTTCATCAACGGCAACGTGTCGAACCGGCTCATTTTCACCTACCAGCTCGTGCCGAAGCGCGAGGGGAAATTCACGATTCCCGCGGTCGAGGTGCGCATCGGCGGGCAGGTTTTCAAGACGCTGCCCGCGACGCTCACGGTCGCGCCAGGCGAGAAGATGAAAGAGGTGGGCGACCTTGCGTTTGCGAAAATTTTCCTGCCGAAAAAATCACTCTACGTCGGCGAGGTCGTGCCGATGGAGGTGCGCCTCTACCTCGATGCGACGGCGCGCTGGGATTTGCGGGCAATGCCGGCGCAGACCGGAGAGGGGTTCACCACACGGCCATTCGACAAGCCCACGCAACGCAACGTCACGCTCGAAGGAAGGCCGTATGTGCTCGCGACGTTCAGCACGGTGATCACTCCGGGCAAGGCGGGCAGGATGGCGATCGGGCCGGTGCCGGCAAACCTCGTGGTGTCGAGGCCGCAGCGCGGGCGGCAGCAGTTCGACCTTTTCGGACGAGGCATGGGGCCGGCGACGGAAATGACAGTCACTGCGCCGGTGCTGGAGATTGATGTGAAGCCGCTGCCGGTCGCGGGAAGGCCGAAGGATTTTTCCGGCGCGATCGGGAAGTTCGAGTTCAGCGCGACGGGCACGCCGGAGCGTGTGAAGGTCGGCGAGCCGGTGAGCATGAAGCTCGTGATCCGGGGCAGCGGAAATTTCGACCGCATCGGCCAGCCGCCGCTCGACGAGCCGCAGGGGTGGACGACGTATTCCGCGAAGCAGGAATTCAGCGGCAACGAAGGCGCGGGCACCGAGGGCGTGAAGACGTTTGAGCTTCCGGTGACGCCGACGGTGGCGAAGACGAAGATGCCGGTCTTTGCGTTCAGCTACTTCGATCCCGAGGCCGAAAAATATGTGACGCTGAAAAGCACGCCCGCGCCGCTCACCGTCGAGGGCGTGCCGATGGTTGCGAAGCCGACGCCCGCGCCTGCGACCGCACAAAATCCGGTGCCACCGAAAGAGGAGCCGAAGACGCCCGCTGCGCAGGACATCCTCGCGAACCTGCCGGATATCGGCAAGGCGAGCACGGCGTTCGGGCCGCCGCTGTCGCCCGCGATTTTTTACTCGATCCTTTTTGCGCCGGTACCGCTGGCGTTTGGTCTCGTCGCGTGGCACCGGCGGCGCGGCGATGCGAAGCTCGCACGGGTGACGGCGCTGCGTCGCGAGCGTGCGGGCCTGATCTCGCAGATGAAGAATGCGGCAAACCGCGCGGAGGTTTTCGACGCCGCGGTGAAGGCCGTGCGAATCGCCGTGCAGCTCGAAAATGGCGCGCTGCCGGACGACGACGCGGCGGCGCTGCTCGGCACGCGCAAGCTCGATGCGGAGACGGAAAAATCGCTGCGCGAAATTTTCGAGGCGCGGACCGAGCTGCTCTACGCGGGCGCGGCACGCGAGGAGTATCGCATCAGCGAGAGCGAGCGGGATCGTGTGGTGGATGCGATCACGAGCTTTGAAAAGAGCCCGAGGCGATGAGGGGCAACGTCCAAATTCAAATGTCCAACCCCCAACACCCGATGCGCTCCGGAGCATTCGCGATGGTGGGGCTGCTAGTCGCAGTGCTGTTTTCTGCGCAAGCGTTTGCGGGGCCGGATGGCGATTTTGCGGTGGCGAACCGCGCGTTCAGCGAAGGTGATTTTTCCACGGCGCTGCGGGCGTACGAGCGATCCCTTGAGGCGGAACTTCATGCAAACGTGCTGTGCAATCTTGGAAACACCTGCTTCCGCCTCGGCAAGCTGGGCCCGGCGGCGCTGAGCTACGAACGTGCGCTCGCACTGCAGCCGCGGCTGCCGGATGCGGTCGCGAACCTCCGGCTCACGCGCGAAAAATCCGGCGCGCGGCTGCTCGACCAGCCGTGGTGGGAAAAGGCGCTGACGTGGTTCCCGTCCGGCACGGCGATGAAGATCGCGCTCGGGACGGCGTGGTTTTTCACGCTCCTCGCGGCATCGCTGGCGTGGCGGAAAAAATACGGCGCTGCGTTTTGGAGTTCCGTCTGCGGGGTGCTGATCGCGGCGGGCTACGGCGCGGCGATCTATTGGGTGACGGATGATCGCGGGACGATCGCGATCGTGATCGCGGAGCGCGCGGCGGTGCATCCCGAGCCGGCGGAACATTCCAAGTCCGCCGAGTCGCTTCCGGGCGGCAGCCAGGTGCGCGTGCTCGGCGAATCGGGCGGCTGGATGTATTGCAGGCTGCCCGGCGACGGGCGCGGCTGGGTGACGGCGGCGGCGGTGGAGTTTGTGTTGCCGCGCGGGAAAGCGCCGGGACGCATTGGCGCGGCGAGTGCAGTGCTTCCGTCGCTCGCGTCCGTGGCGCTGACTCCGGCCGCGGCGCGCACGGCGGACTGGCGCGATGAGATTTGGAAAAAGCCGGGCACTTTCACGGCGCTGCGTCCGGGTGTGTTTCACTACGCGTTCGGGTGGAGCGGCATCACGGCGGCGGAGGCGGATGTGAGCAGCACGCTGTCGCCCGAAGGCCGGTGCGTGCTCGATTTTTCCGCGAGGACGACTGGGCTCGTGCGGACGATGTGGAAGATGGACGCGAAGGCCGTGTCGTCATGCGAGGCGGCGACGTTCCGCCCCGTGAATCTGACGCAGACCGAGACGTACAAAAAAAAAGTGGTGACGACGGAGGTGGATTTTCTCGCCGACGGCCCGGTGCAGCGCCGTTCGCAGGAGCCGCCGGATACATCCGCATCGGCGACGAGGAGGTTCCGGTTTCCAAATGTGCATGACCTGAACAGCGCGGTGCTTTTCATCCGCAGCCAGGCGCTCGCGCAGGGCGACTCGGTGAAGCTGTGCGTGTATCCCGGCGGCGCGCCCTACCTCGCCACGGCGACAGTCACCGGGCGCGAACGGCTCTCAGTCGCAGGCCGCGAATGGGACACGATCAAGTGCGACCTCCAGCTCAGCAGCATCACCGACGACTTCACGCTCATGCCGCACAAGAAATTCAAAAAGGCCACCGCGTGGATCTCGGACGACGGCGACCGGCTGCTGCTGAAAATCTCCGCGGAGGTGCAGGTGGGCAGCGTGTGGGCGGAACTGCAGAACGTGGATTTTTACGCGAAAAAATAGCGCGTCATTCCGACGAGACCGAGCGATCCCTGCGGCGGTTCGGATTGTAGAAGGGCTTGAGCAGCGGGCTGCCGGATGCGGGACGCGGGAGGAGCTTCATCTCGGCGAGCGTGTCGTTGTCGAGGCGTCCGGTGCGGCGCAGCTCAACTTCTTCCTGAAAGGCAAAAATCGCCTCGCTTGTGGATGCGGCGGGAAGGCCGTCCACGCGGCCATCGTAGAGTTTTCTGGCCGCCAGAAACGCCTGTGCACGACGGACGATTCCCATCTGCGTCTCACGCGTCGCGGCGGCGAACGGTGTGTCGCGGAACATCGTCGAGAACGGCGAGTAAACCGGTGCCGGCATCGGCATCGGCGGTTCGACGGCGTTGATTCCGTCGGGCCGCACGCGGCGCACGGGCGGCGGTGTCGGTTCGGCGGGCGCGGGCTCCGGCGGAATTGCGCGTTCGCGCCGCAGGGGCGGAATCGGCTCGCCGGGTTTCGGCATGGCCTGCGGTGCCTGTGCAGTCGGCGCCGCTGATGTTGCGGGCGGAGGAGGATTGATTTGCTTCGGCAGCGGGGCCTCGGGCACGGGTGCTGGTGCGGGCTGCGGCGCAGGTTGCGATGCTGGCGCGTCCGCTGGTTGTGGAGCGGACGCAGCGTCCTTTTTTTCTCCGAAACCGAGAACGGCGAGCGTCTCCGGATTCAACTTGCCAGTGACAGTGATGCCGTTGCGGATCTGGAATCGCCGGATCGCGGCGGCGGTCTCGGCGCTGTCGGTGCCGGTGATTTCGCCGTAGTAGAAGCCCCGCGTTTTCAGCGCGCCCTGCACGTCGCGGAGCTGATCGTTTGCGGAGGCCGGGGAGAGGAGGAGCGCCGTGGCGGCGAGCAGTGCCGCGGCGGGAAGGGAAGGAAGCCGGTTCATGGCGGTGTGAGGGAATGTGGACGCAAAAGGCGGCGCGTCAATTCACACGATTTTCCGATCAGCGACCGGCTGCCGGAGAAGGCGCGGCGATGAAATCAAGGATAGCCCTGCGGACGGGATCGCCGGGTTTCACGATGTTGCCCGCGATGGAGCCGTGCGTGCGGTCGGGGATTTGGCGGAAGGTGACGCGCGTGTTGCCCGCGCCTTTCAGCACGGCGACGAGGTATTCGTTTTCCTCCGAGCGGGCGGCCATGTCGTGATCTCCGGCGAGGACGAGCATCGGTGGCGTGTCCTTGCGGCAATAGAAAACGGGCGCGGCCTCGTCGGCGACGATCGTCTCCTTCGTGATGCCGCGCTCCTCGCGCACGGTGTAGTGCGTCATCGTCTGGCCGCTGAGAGGAATGTAGCCGGCGAACGAATCCGGCGTGAGCCCGTGCGGTTTCAGCCAGCGCGCGTCCATCGCGAGCATGAGCGTGAGCCATCCGCCCGCGGAGTGGCCGCTGATGAATACCCTCTCCGCATCGCCGCCGTGCTCCGCGATGTGTGCGCGCACCCACGCGACGGCCGCGGCGGAATCCTCGAGGTAAGCCGGATAGGTCGCCTTCGGGCTGAGGCGGTAATTGACTGACGCCACCGCGATGCCGTCGGCGGCAAGTGCGCGCGCGATCTTCGGCGTCTCGCCGCCATCCTTTGCGCCGCCCTTCAGTGCTCCGCCGTGGAACCACACGAGAGTGGCGAAATTTTTCCCGCCGCTCGGGAGGTAAAGATCCAGCTTGCACCGCTGCGACTCGTATTCGGTGAGCTTGTCACCGGTCTTGTAGGCGATGTTCGCGACTGTCTGGATCGGCGCGGCCCCTTCATCGGCGCGCAGAATGGCGGAATGTGTGAAGAGAAAAAGCAGGCCGAGCAGCGCGGCGAATCTGGGGAGCGGTTTCATCCTCGGCACGATGGCGCGGCGGCGGCGCGCTCACAATCAGGAATTCCGCGCCCACCACTTCGCTTTGGACTTTACGAAGATTGCGCGCTGCCACTACGTTCCGCGCTCCATTTTGCAGCCGTTTCCGTGGGCGTCGAACACGGGCCGGAAAAAGTCCCACCACATCCATGAGCGTCGCACTTGTCACCGGTTCCGCCGGACTGATCGGCTCGGAATCATGCAGGCGGTTCCATGCCGAGGGCATGGACATCGCAGGGATCGACAACGACATGCGGGCGCGGTTTTTCGGCCCCGAAGCCTCGACCACCGCCACGCGCCGCTCGCTGGAAAAATCGCTCAGGAACTATTCGCACACGGACGCGGACATCCGCGATCTCGATGCCGTGCGGAAAGTTTTTCAAAAATACGGCGGTGCGATCCGCGCGGTCATCCACACTGCGGGGCAGCCGTCGCACGACTGGGCGGCGCGCGACCCGCACACGGATTTCGGCGTGAACGCCACGGGCACGCTGAACTTGCTGGAGGCTGCGCGCGAGTGCTGCCCGGAAGCGGCGTTCATTTTCACCAGCACGAACAAGGTCTATGGCGACACGCCAAACCGACTGCCGCTGCTCGAACTCGAAAGCCGCTGGGAGATCGATCCCGCGCACCCGTACCTTGAGGGCGTGGACGAGACGATGTCCATTGATCAGACGACGCACAGCCTCTTCGGCGCATCGAAGACCGCGGCGGATCTTCTCGTGCAGGAATATGGGCGCTATTTCGGGATGCGCACGGTGTGCTTCCGCGCAGGCTGCCTCACTGGCCCCGCGCACGCCGGCACCGAGCTGCACGGCTTCCTCGCCTACCTCATGAAATGCACCGTGGCGGGCAGGCCCTACCGCGTCTTCGGTTACAAGGGCAAGCAGGTCCGCGACAACATCCACAGCCACGATCTCGTCGAGGCGTTCTGGCAGTTTTTCCAGGCCCCTCGTTCGGGCGAAGTGTACAATATCGGCGGCAGCCGCCACTCGAACTGCTCCATGATCGAGGCCATCGAACTGTGCGAACGCCTCAGCGGACGCAAGCTCGACTGGACCTACCTCGACGAAAACCGAATTGGCGATCACATCTGGTGGATCAGCGACGTGCGCCGTTTCCAGCAGCACTTCCCCGGCTGGAAATACCGCTACGATCTGCCAGCCATCCTCCGCGAGATCCATGACGCCTGCTCCGGATAATCCACCCGCGCCCGCGCCGCTGAAGCTCCTCTCCGTCGTCATCCCGGCGCGGGACGAGGAAGGCTGCATCGCGTCCACCGTCGAGCACCTCCACGTCGAGCTCACGCTGCGCGGCATCGCACACGAGATCGTGGTCGTGGATGACGGCAGCAGCGACAGGACATGGGAGATTCTCGACTCGCTCCGCTCGCGCATCGCGGAATTGCAGCCGGTGAAAAATGAGCGCCTGCACGGTTTCGGACGCGCGGTGATTTGCGGGCTCGATCATGCGAAAGGCGACGCCATCGTGATCATGATGGCCGACGAGTCCGACGACTGCCGCGACGTGGTGCGCTACTGGGAGAAGCTGAACGAGGGCCACGACTGCGTCTTCGGCAGCCGCTTCATGAAGGGCGGCGGCGTGATTGACTACCCGCGCTTCAAGCTCTTCGTGAACCGCCTCGCGAATTTTTTCCTGCGCGTGCTTTTCCGCCACGGGCTCAACGACACCACGAACGCATTCAAGGCCTACCGCCGCACCGTCATCGAAGGCTGCCGCCCGCTCATCGCGCCGCATTTTAATCTCACCGTCGAACTGCCGTTGAAGGCCATCGTGCGCGGCTTCTCGTGGACCGTGATCCCGATCACCTGGCGCAACCGGCGCCACGGCGAGGCCAAGCTGAAGATCAGGGAAATGGGCAGCCGCTACCTTTTCATCTGCCTCTACGTGTGGCTGGAAAAATACTTCAGCCGCGGCGACTACAAGAAAAGGCCATGACCGGCAACGAACCCGACGAACTCAGCGGCATCTACCGGCAGCGTTTTGAAAAAATGCGCGCCTACCGCACCCGCGTATGGGACGTGCTCATCCGCGGAAAATTCCAGGCCCGCGTGCAGCCCGGCGAGACCGTGCTCGATCTCGGCTGCGGCTACGGCGAATTCATCAACCAGATCCGCTGCGGGAAAAAATATGGCATGGATCTGAACCCTGACTCGCGGAAGAACCTCGCGCCCGAAGTCGAGCTGATCGAGCAGGACTGCTCGCAGCGATGGCCATTTCCCGACGGCGCGCTCGACACGATTTTTACGAGTAATTTCTTCGAGCACCTGCCTGGCAAGGCCGCGCTGAAGGCCACGCTCGACGAGGCGCACCGCTGCCTGCGGCCCGGCGGCCAGCTCATCGCCATCGGGCCGAACATCAAATTTCTGCCGGGAAAATACTGGGACTTCTGGGACCACCACCTGCCGCTCACCGAGGCTTCGCTTTCGGAAGGGCTGACGACCTGCGGCTTCACCATCCGCGAATGCGTGGACCGTTTCCTGCCCTACACGATGGTGAATGCGTGCGAAGTCCCGCCGTTCCTCATCGCCGCGTACCTGCGCTTCCCGCTCGCCTGGAAAATCCTCGGCCGCCAGTTCCTCGTCACCGCCGTCAAAAAATGACCCGGCCCGCGGGTGCGCGGCTATGCGCGCCGGACAGGCCGGAATGGACGCACGCCCGCGAGCTGCGACGCACGCAGCGGCAGCAGCGGTGCTTCCTTGGGAGCCTCGGATGGTTCCTTTTTCCGGCTGATCAGCCGCGCCAGTGCGCCGAGGAACAGCCAATACAGGGCGTTCAGCGGAAATGTCGTGATCACGGCCTTTACCAAAACCTCCGCGGCGGTCCACCCCGCGAGCAGCGCGGCGAGCAGGACGGCGAGCGTCCGGTCGCGGCCTTTCGGCATCGCGAGCAGCTTGCGATGGAACCACACGACCATCACCGTCGCGCCGATCAGGAGAACAGCGAGGCCCACCACTCCGTGTTCGATGAGAATCGTGGAGATGGGATCATGGTTGAAGGTGAGGTCGGTCATCTCCGTGATGTCACGAAGTCCGAACAGGCTGTACATTTCCTTGCTCGACATCAGATTGATGAATCCTTTCAGCCGGTCGCTGTAGGTCGAGATGGTCAGGACCGAGACGCCGTAGTCCGACTGCACCATGTGGGCAGGGTCAATGTCCGGCAAGTGTTCGAGAAGGAATCCAGCGGACAGGATCAGCGCGATGAATCCTCCGACAGCCGTGGAATAGAAAAGCAGCGTGCCTTTCCCTGATCGGAAGCAGGCGAACGCGATCAGTGCGATGATCCAGACGATGTGCGATGACCTCACGAGCGAGCCAAATGCGCCTGCGAAAAAGATCAGCGACATGATGATCGAGCTGGCCGTCTCGCCCGGTTGCAGCGGACGGTGGCGCCGCGCAAACCTCGGGTAAAGCGCGAGCAACGCGAAGCCGGCGCAGAGCGTCCCATAGACGCCGGCGGAGTTCAGCGTCGAGAACGGGCGCGGGCGGATTTCGTAGAGCTGCTTGGCCTCAATGGTCAGGCCGCTGCGCAGGTATTCCACCTCGAAGTCGGCCATCCCAAACGTGAGCTGCACCAGCCCGTAGAGCGCAACCGGGATGAAGATGAGGAGAGCGGTGCGCAGAAACTTCTCAACTTGTGTGGCGTTCTCAAAGAGCCGCATGCCCACGACAGCGGCGACCGTATAGACGCCATGATTCACCGCGTCCTTTGCGGCTTCGATCAATGTGCCGCCCCTTCGCAATGCGGTGATGAAGCTCGCCGCCGCCAGAATCACGGCCACCATTGCCAGAAAGATCTCCATGGGACGGTACCGGAGCATGTGAAAAATCCGCCGCGTCACGATGGAAAAAAGGAGGCCCATCACGACCGCCGGCGCGGCCATCAGGACGTTGGAGACCTGATCCATGCTGAGGGTGCCGAAGATCACCAGCAGGCGTTTTGTCAGATCCGAATAGGCGCACACGCACAGCAGCAGGATGAGCCCGACGCGCGGCGCGATGATCGCGATCTGCACCATCACCAGCGTCGCCAGAATGCAGAACGCGGCCAGCGGATTGCCGGCCTTCAGCAGCCAGATCGCCGCCGCCGCCGCCGCGCCTGTGCCGAGCGTCGGGACGACGAATCGTATCCAGGGGTTGTGCAGGTCATAGACGTTCATCGGTACGAAATGGGGAAAACCCGGCATGTTACATGTGCGGCGGGCAAAATCAATGAAGCCGCTCCCGGATGTCTTGTCAGAAATGACGGCCCGCCTTAGTGCTTCCCGCCCTGCAATGAGAATCGGCATCTACCGCACCTGCGGCATCGGCGACGCTGTCCAGCTCACGCCCCTGTTCCAGCAGATCCGCGCCGATTTTCCTGATGCGAAGGTCACTTTCTTCACGAGTGAAAACGTCGCGCCGCTCCTCGATGGCTGCCCGTTTCTGGACGAGACGGTGCCCTTTCCCAGCAGCCTCCTCGCAGGCACCGCCGCCGAATGGGGCGGCTTCCCGATGTGGAGACAGATCGCGCGCCGGGGAAAGTGGGATCTGTTTCTGGATCTCGAGCCGCGCTGGCGTCGCTCGCTCGGCATCATGCTCGTCCGCGCCGGGCGCAAAGGCGGACTGCAGGGCGACGGATGGAAGCCGGTGCGGTTGTTCGATGAATTTCTGATCCAACATCCTGCGGGCTTGGATCGCGGCCATTCCTCGGCCCGCTATCTGGAGCTTTGGCAAAAGGTCACGGGCAACAAAGATCGCAGGCTGGGCTATAATTTGGATCATGTTCTCGCGTCGCCGGCCAGCTTGCCCGAACTGCCCGCCCGTTTTGTCTGCCTGGTGCCCGGTGCCGGCAATGCCATGAATCCCGGGGAAGCCAAACGATGGCCGTTCACGAACTGGCTGCGCCTCGCGGGGCAGCTTGCTGAAGCCGGCTTCATTCCTGTCTGGCTGGGTTCGGCGGAAGATGAACGGCTGTTTCCGACAGGAGGCACCGGCATCAACCTCATGGGTCGGCTCGACCTCCGGCAGGCATGCCAGACTGTCGGCAAAGGCATGGCGCTCATCGGCAACGATTCCGCGCTCTTTCACATCGCCCTCGCAACGAGGACAAAGGCCGTGGGGCTCTTCGGCCCCACCAATCCCCAGCGGACCGGCCCGTTCAGAAATCCCAGCTCGTTGATCTTGAAGGCGCGCTTCGGGCGCGTCGCGCCCGCGCTTCTCGCCAGGCACGGTACCGACGCAGATCGGGACGCACTTGATGCCTGCGTTCCCATGCAAGAACTCGGACTCGATCTGGTTTCGCACGAGGTGTTCGGGTATCTCGCCGCTTCTCCAAATTCTCCAGAACTCCAATGACCCGGCCAGAGATCAAAGCACACACCGGTCTGCGCGGACTCGCGGCCCTGAATGTAATGTGCGGACATATCGGGCTGGACCATTGGTTCCCATACCTCCGAGGGACACAAAATTACCTGCTCTTTGGCAATCAGGCGGTTGATTTGTTCTTTGTCCTCTCCGGCTTCATCCTTGCCTACAGCTATCATCCCAAGGATGAGTGCGAGCAGGCGGATTTCTCATGGGGAAATTTTTTCGTTGCCCGGCTGGCGCGCATTTATCCTCTGCATCTGGCTACGCTCATCATCATGGGTCTCATGGCCTGGCAAGCGGGAAGGCACGGCCTCATCTCAGCCGAATACCGTTCACAAGACTTTGTGATCCAATTGCTCCTCCTGAGCTCTCTTCCTGTCATCGGAGTAGCCCGGCCGTGGAACTACCCGTCGTGGTCCATCAGCACCGAGTGGATTTGTTACCTCTGCTGTTTTCCCGTCTCATTTTACGCGCGTCGAAAGTTGACGGCGAAGATCGCCCTGATCGGCGTTCTGGCGTTGACGGCCATCGCCGTAAGCTGGCTCGTCCAAGTCCCTGCAGGTGAAAATCTGGGGATGGGCGTCACCGCGCTGCTCCGCGGGATCTGCGGTTTCTTTGCCGGCTCGTTGCTCCATCATCTTTCCATCCACGCGCCTCACCTGCGCGCGCTTGCCGCGCGATCCCTGCCCTGGTTGTTTCTGGCGGTCATGCTGCTTTCGATCGCGAGCCGTGCCGGACTCGTGTCTGCCTGGCTGATGCTCATCCTCTGGCCTCCTCTCGTGCTCGGCACCACGGAACGCGGCTCATTCGTCACAGCGGCGCTGTCGCACCCGGCCGCCCTGTTTCTCGGTGAACTCAGCTACTCCCTCTACATGCTGCATGCGGTCTTCGGCAGAATGGCCAACGCAACCCTGTTCCACGGAAGCCCCTGGTCACCCGCTGTCTCCACGATTGCCGGTGTGCTCTTCATCATCGCAATCTTTGCCGCCTCCATGCTGTCGTATCGCTTTTTGGAAAGGCCGGCGCGCGACTGGATCCGATCAAAATTTGGCCGGCGCATGAGGAAAGACACCCCGGACTCGGGCCTCACCCATTGACTGTCTTGAAAGCAGCCTCCTTCGGCCCCAAGTCCACCCATCTGCCTTTGCTCACCGAAGCCCGCGGCGTGGCCGCCCTCCTCGTCGTGCATGTTCATCTGCTCGTCTGGCACCTCCCGATCATCCGCGGCAGTTGGCGCTGCGCTACCGTGATCGTGAGCTATGGCTGGCTCGCTGTGGACTTCTTCTTTGTCCTGAGCGGTTTCGTCCTCGCCCATGTCTATGCGGGGCAATTTTCCATCTGGCCGGACCGCGTCCATTTGCGGTCGTTTTTTCAGGCACGCTTTGCCCGCATCTATCCGCTGCATCTTTTGGCCTCGACGGGATTTTTCCTGCTCACGGCCGGCTTTTCCGGCGTCTGGTCGTGGGGGCCATACTTGCACGATGTCTTTCTCGTCAATGCGCTGCCAAAGCTCTGGCCACTGAACATCCACTCGTGGTCCATCGGCGCAGAGGCCGTAACTTATCTTTTTGCACCGCTCATGATCGCCTTCGCCGGACGGCTGTCCAAGACTGCACTGTTCTTGGGACTCGGCGGCAGCGCAGCCTCCCTTGCCTATCTGGTCATCGGGCGATGGGGCGGGCATGACTATCATTCCGTCTTCCGGTGTCTTCCCGAATTCTTCGCCGGAGTCCTGCTTTACCAGTTCTATCTGCGCCATCCGTTGAGACCGGCAGCCGCAGTCATCGGTGTGTCAGCCGCAATCGCGGCCCTGTTCATCTTGGTAAGCGGCGTGCTTCGTCCGCCGCTGGACAGCCTTGCCTGCTTGGTGCCCATCGCGCTGCTTGTTCTTGCCCTTCCGCAATTACCCGCCCCGCTCATCCGTAAATTGGCAGTGCCTCCCCTCCGGTTTCTGGGCGACATTTCCTACTCCGTCTATCTGCTGCATCCATTGTTGCTCCTTTTCATCCCCGGATGGAAGGAGCGGCTGCATCACGCCGGCCTGGCCGATTCCGGGATCGAATGGATCGTCTATGCGGCGGCTTTCGCCCTGCTCGTGGCGGGATCGTGGCTGGCGTATCGCTGGCTCGAACTCCCGTGCCGGACATTGCTCCGACCTGGAGGCGTCCGCAAAAACTAAGATCCCGCCAGCTCGCCGCTGGACAGCGCCGGGCACACGCGGGACACTCGTTGCGTGGCCACCGACCGACTCGCCGAGCAATTTCTCGAACATCTCGAAGTGGAGCGCAACGTCTCGCCGCTCACGCTCACGAACTACCGGCACGCGCTGGAAAGTTTCCGCAAATCCGTCGCGCAGCCGGCGTGGAAGGATCTGCGTCCGGATCATTTCCGACGCTACCTTTTCGAGCAGATGAAGGCCGGCCTCGCGAAGCCTACGGTGCGGCTGCACTTCGCGGCGCTGCGGACTTTCTACCGCTTCCTCACCGAGCGCCACGGGCTGAAGGACAATCCGCTCAAGCAGGTGCAGCTCCCGAAACTCGATCGCGGCCTGCCCGTCGTGCTCACGCGCCAGCAGATTGATGCGCTGCTCGCCGCGCCGCTCGCGATGGAAAAATCGGATCGCGCGCCGAAGTGGATGCCGCTGCGCGATGCGGCGACGCTCGAACTTTTCTACAGCAGCGGCCTGCGTCTCGCGGAAGTCGCGGCGCTTGATGTGCGCGACGTGGATGAGTTCACCGAGAGCGTGCGCGTGCTGGGCAAAGGCCGGAAGGAGCGCGTGGTGCCGGTGGGCGATCTCGTACTGAAGGCGATCCAAAAATACCGCCAGGCCGCGGGTGTGAACACGGGCCCGCTTTTCATCAACAAATCGCGCCGCCGGCTGAGCACGCGCAATATGCAGGAGTCGCTGAAGCGGTATCTCGCCTTCGCCGGCATCCCGCGCACGATTTCGCTGCACAAGCTGCGGCACAGCTTCGCGACGCACATGCTCGATGCGGGCGCGGACCTGCGCAGCGTGCAGTCGCTCCTCGGCCACGCGAGCCTCTCGACGACGCAGATCTACACGCACGTCACCACCGAACGGCTGAAAAAGGCCTACGACGACGCGCACCCGCGTGCGTAGCGGTCAGGCGTTGAGCTTTGCCTCGTCGAGCCGGCCGGCGGCGTAGGCTTGGAAAGTGCGCGCGATTTCATCCCGCACGCGGCGGAAGACGGCAAACTGTTCCTCCTCGGTGCCGGTCGCGTGCGCGGGATCGTCGAAGCCCCAGTGGTGGCGGTTCACCTGGCCGGGGAACATCGGGCACACTTGATCGGCGTTGCCGCAGACGGTGATGACGGTCTCGACTTTCTCGGTGAGGAATTCACTGAGGTGTTTCGAGCGGTGCGTGGAAATATCAATGCCGATCTCGGCGAGCGCCTTGATCGCGAGCGGGTGGACGTGGCCCGCGGGTTTCGATCCTGCGCTCGCGACGCGCAGCGCATCGCCTGCGGCGGCACGCAGGATTCCCTCGGCGATGTGCGAGCGGCACGAGTTGCCGGTGCAGAGAATGAGAACGAGCGGTGCTTCGGAAAGGATGCCCATGTCTCAGGCGGTGCGGCAGCATCCACGATCACGGACTCCGCAGCAGGCTGGCACGGCGAGCAGCGCGCCGAGCACGGGCGCGCCGAGATAAATCCACAGGTGCCCGATGTGTCCGCTCACGAGCGCGGGCGCGAGCGACCGGGCGGGGTTCATCGAAGCCCCGCAGATCGGCCCGGCGAACATCGCCTCAAGCCCGATGAGCGCACCGATGGCGATGCCTGCGGTGAGGCCCTTCTCCTTCGCACCGGTGCTGACGCTGAGCACGACGAGCATGAGAAAAAATGTGAGCAGCACTTCGAGCACGAAGCTTTGTGATGCAGCGCCCGCGGGCAGCGTCGCGCCGAGGTGTGCATTTGCGGGAAACAAAAATCTCAGCACGCCGCTCGCGGCGAACGCGCCCGTGCACTGCGCGGCGATGTAGCCGGGGACGCTGCGCCATTCGCTGCGGCCTGCGGCGGCGAAGCCGATGGTCACGGCGGGATTCAGGTGCGCACCACTCACATCACCGAAGCAGTAAATCATCACAAGCACGACGAGGCCGAACGTGAGCGCGATACCTGCGTGTCCGAGGGCGCCGGTCTGCTCGTTCACGACGATCGCACCGGTGCCTGCGAAGACGAGGCCGAAGGTGCCGAGGAATTCGGCGAGAAGTTTTTTCAACATGACGATGGGAACAGAATACGGCGTATCGGCAAAGTTACAATCTGGCGGCGTGATGGCGCACGTAATTGCGGTTTCAAGCTCGGAAGAGTGCGCCCATCTTTTTTCCGAGGATGCGGCTGGCGACGGCGATGGTGAGGCCGAGGAAAACCATCGCCCACACACCGAGCGCGGCAGCGAGGAATTTGCCGTCGCCGATCATCTGGAACAGCTCGTAGATGGCCTTCGTGATCGGGAAGTGCTGCTGCTTTTGCGCGAGGATGAGCGAGTCGCTGACCTCCAGCATCGCGAAGCTGAATGCGAGCAGCGCACCGGCGAGCACATTTGCCGCGATGAGCGGGAAGGTGATGCGCCGCAGTGTGCGCAGTGGTGGGCAGCCGAGATTTTGTGCAGCTTCCTCCAGCGTTTCGCTCGTCTGCTGCAAGCCCGCGACGGCGCTGCGCACGACGTAGGGCAGGCGGCGCACGGAATATGCGATGACGAGCAGCAGCGTCGGGTCTTTGCCGGGGTTCAGAAATTCGAAGAAGCGGCCGGGCTGCGTCATCGAGATGTAGCCGAATGCGAGCACGAGGCCGGGCACGGCCAGCGGGAGCATGGAGATGGTGTCGAGCGTCTGGCGGCCGGGCAATTTTGTGCGGACGATCACGTAGGCAATGGCGAGGCCGAGCACAATGTCCACGGCGACGGAGAGGCCCGCGTATTTGAGCGAGTTCGTGATGCTCGGCACGGTGAGGTAATGGCCGAGCGCGTCGCTGTAGTGCTGCGTGGTCCACTCGCCCGGCAGCACGGTGCGATACCAGTCCTTCGAGAAGGATTCGAGCACCACGCCGATGTGCGGCAGCAGCGCGAGGAAGGTGATGCCTGCGAATGCCATCGCGCACAGCCAGCCAGCCGCGCCGCCGAGCGTGCGCGTGGTGCCGGCGGTGCCGGCTTTTCCGGTCATCGCATTTTCGCTGCGGCCAAAGAGCAGCTTGCTCGCGGCGTAGAGCAGCGCGGTCGCGCAGAGCATCACGACGACGAGTGCGAATGGGAACGGGTTCCCGGAGATTTCCTTGATGCCGTAGAAAATCTGCACGCTCGTGACGCGCGAGTAGTCGAAGATGAGCGGCGTCCCGAGTTCCGTGAACGCGAAGATGAACACGATCGTGCCGCCCGCGAACAGCCCCGGCATGATCAGCGGCAGCGTGATGCGGCGGAATTTTCGCCAGCCGGTGCAGCCAAGATTTTCCGCGGCCTCCTCCATCGCGGGGTCCACGTTTGCGAGCGCGGCGGTGAGATTGAGGAAGAGGATCGGGTAAAGGTGCAGCGCGTTCAGGATCACGCAGCCCCAGAATTGCCCGCGCCCGAGCCAGTCAATCGTCTCGCCCGGCGCGAGTAGGTGGAGGTGCGTGAGCAGCGAGTTGAGTGCGCCGTATTGCCCGAGCATCTGCCGCACCCCGATCGCGCCGACGAACGGCGGCAGAATCATCGGGACGAGCAGCAGCGCGGAGAGCGCCTTTTTCCCTCTGAAATCGAAGCGGTCGCTGAGAAACGCGAGCGGCAGCGCGATGACGAGGGTGAGCGCGGTCGAGGCGCACGCGAGCACGAAGGAATTCCACAGGCCCTCGACGTAGATGCGGTTCGCGAAGACTTCGCGGATGGCGACGAGCGTGAAGTTTCCGCTCGGATCGAAAAACGCCCGCTGCACCGTGGTGAGGATCGGCCACAGGAAAAAGCAGCCGAGCAGCAGCGCGGTGACGGCCCAGACCGTCCATGCGAGGGGTTTTGACATCTCCCTGCGAAGTAGCGACCTTTTTCCCTGCGGCCAATCCCGAATGACACAAAAGACACACGGAGACGAAATGCTGGAAATTTAGCATTGCCATCCGTCCCGTGATCCACTACATCAGCCGAGTCTATGAACCGATTCATCCTTTCGATTTTGTCGCTCGCGGTCGCAGTCGGTGTCGGCGCGTGCAACAAGCAGCCCGACCCGAGGAAACCCGTCCCAGGCCCCAGGACCACCGAGAAAAAGGAGACGCCGCGCGACGTGGACGACGGCTACACCGAGCCCGTGAAAAAGAAAGAAAGGGATGATGTCGTGGATGTGACGCCCTTTGAAAAAAAGAAAATCCCGGACGCGCCCGTGAAACAAAACCCTGACTACGCGATCAAGGCGGAAGGCAAGCCGGGCTACGTGAAGAGCCCTTACGATGGACAAGGGCGGCTGATTGACGTGCGCGGCCTGCCGCCCGGCACCGAGGCCGAATGTCCCTACACGCACCGCACGTTCCTCGTCCCTCCGTAGGCCGCGTCACTGTTTGTTGAAAAGATTTCGTCCCCGGCTTGTCGGTTTTCCACCGCAAGCCGGGGTCTTTTTTGGAGCGAGATGAGAGTTGAGTGTTGAGTGTTGGGAGGAAAAAACGCTGCCTCTCCTCGCATCACCCAACTCCTTCCCGAATGAAACGCATCGCAATCCTCGGCCCCGGACTCATCGGCGGCTCCATCGCGCTCGCGCTGCGGCGGGCGGGCGGCTCGCACGTCACGCTCTGGGCGCGGCGCGCGGATGCGGTCGCGGAGATCGGAAATGCCGACTGTGCGGATGCGGCGACGGACGATCTTCAGGCTGCGGTGAGAGATGCGGATCTCGTGGTGCTCTGCGTGCCCGTCGGCGCGATGGCGGGACTGGCCGAAAAAATCGCGCCGGTCGTTTCGCGTGCTTGCACCGTCACGGATGTCGGCAGCGTGAAAGGCCCGGTGCTTGCGGAGCTGCGTCCGGTTTTTTCCGGACACGCAAATTTTGTCGGCAGCCATCCGATGGCGGGCAGCGAACACACGGGCCTTGCGGCGGCGAGTGCGAATCTCTTCGACGGCACGACGTGCATCGTCACGCCCGATGCGGACACGGACGCGGCGGCGCTCGCGGCGGTGTGCGAGTTTTGGAAGGGCATCGGCTGCCGCGTCGCCGAACTTCCCGCGGCGGAGCACGACGAATGCGTCGCGCTCGTGAGCCATCTCCCGCACCTGCTCGCCGCCGCGCTCGTGAACACCGTCACCGCGCAGAACGATCACGCCTTTCGCGTCGTGGGCCCCGGCTTCCGCGACACCACTCGCGTCGCGAGCGGCCCGCCCGCGATGTGGCGCGAGATCCTCCGCGAAAATTCCGCAGCCGTGCTGCCCGCGATTGACGCTTTGATTGCCAAGCTCTCCGAATTTCGCCAAATCCTCGCGCTCCCCGGTGACGGGCACGAGACGCACGATCTCCTCGCTGCCGCACGCGCCGCACGCAACCGCATCACTTTCCCAAAATAGAAAATGCCAGACTGGAAAATCGAAAAGGCCCCGGCCATCCACGCCGAGATGACCGTGCCCGGAGACAAGAGCATCTCGCACCGCGCGATCATGTTCGCGGCGCTCGCGAATGGCCGCGCGAAAATCACCGGCTTCCTGCCCGGCGAGGACTGCCTTTCGACGATGAAGGCCTTCCGGCAGCTCGGAATCCGGATCGAGCGCACCGACGAGACGACCATGATCATCGAGGGTAAGCGCGGACATTTCACCGCGCCGAGCGGTGACATTGACTGCGGAAATTCCGGAACGACGATGCGCCTGCTCTGCGGCATCCTCGCCGCGCAGCCGTTCCGCTCGCGGCTCGTGGGCGACGCATCGCTCAGCAAACGCCCGATGAAACGCGTGATCGATCCGCTCACGCTGATGGGCGCGAAAATCACCGCCGAGGGCGAACGCGGCAGCGCGCCGCTCGTGATCGAAGGCGGCCCGCTGAAGGCGATTGATTACACCTCGCCCGTCGCGAGCGCGCAGGTGAAGAGCGCCGTGCTGCTCGCCGGACTTTTTGCAAAAGGCACGACGACCGTGACCGAGCCCGTGCTCTCCCGCGACCACACCGAGCGGATGCTGGCGTGGCACTTCGTGCCCCCGCGGCGGAACGGCCTCGCGGTCTCCGTGAGCGGCGGGCAGACACTCGAGCCGCGCGACTTCGCGGTCCCCGGCGACATTTCCAGCGCGGCCTTCTGGCTCGCCGCCGCCGCCGCGCAGCCGGGCGCGCATCTGCTGATCAAAAGCGTCGGACTGAACCCCGCGCGCACCGGCGTGCTCGCCGTGCTCATCCGCATGGGCGCGCATGTGAGCGAGATCGTCGAGAATGCCGATTGCGAACCGAGCGGCACCGTCGAGGTCCGCGGCACGGAGCTGCGCGCGACCACGATCGGCGGCGCGGAAATCCCGAACGTGATTGACGAACTCCCGATCCTCGCCGTCGCCGCCGCGCTCGCGGAGGGACGCACAATCATCAAGGACGCGCACGAGTTGCGCGTGAAGGAAACGGATCGCATCGCCGCCGTCGCAAAGAACCTCCGCGCATTCGGCGTGCGGGTGGAGGAGAAGGAAGACGGCATGGAAATCGAGGGCGGCGCGAAATTGCACGGCGCGACCGTCGAGAGCTTCGGCGACCACCGCATCGCGATGGCGTTCGCGATCCTCGCCACATTCGCCGATGGCCCGTCGCTCATCCGCGACACGGCCTGTGTGGACACGAGCTACCCCGGCTTTTACGAGACGCTGCGCAAGCTCGCAAAGCCCGATCCCTCGGAAATCCCGGTCGTCTCGTCGCTGCGCGCCGAGTAAATTTTTGCCGATGCCCACACCCATTGTCATTGCTATTGACGGCCCCGCGGCGAGCGGCAAGAGCAGCGTCGCCCGCGCATTGGCCCGCCGGTTGCGCTACCGCTACGTGAACACCGGCGCGATGTACCGCGCTGTCACCTGGCTCGTGGTCTCCCGCGGCATCACTCCCGCAGACACGACCGCGGTGCGCGCGATGCTCGATTCGACCGTGTTCGAGTGCGGCTTTAATGCGACTGGCGAAAGCACCGTTCTCCTCGACGGCCTCGATCCTTCCCCGCACCTGAACGACGCCAGCGTGACCGCCAGCGTCTCCACCATCGCCAGCATCCCCGAGGTGCGCCGCCGCCTCGTCGCAAAGCAGCGCGAATGCGTAAAGGACTCCGACGTCGTGATGGAAGGCCGAGACATCGGCAGCGCCGTCTTCCCCGAGACGCCGTACAAATTTTACATTGATGCCACGCTCGAAGTCCGCGCCGCGCGACGGCAAAGGCAGGGAGTCGCCGACCGCATCGAGGCCCGCGACAAGCAGGATTCCTCGCGCCCGATGAGCCCGCTCATCATCGCCGAGGACGCGCACGTCGTGGACTCCTCGCACCTCACCATTGACGGCGTCGTCGGCGAAATCATCGGCCGGCTGAAGCTGAAGAATCTCGCCCTTCCCGAAGGCATCTGACCGTTCCGCAGCATGGGTCTCACCTACGCCGCCAGCTACCAGTTTTCAAAATTCGTCGGCGAAACATTCTTCGACCTGCGCGTTTACGGGCAGGACAAGATCATCGAGGAAGGCCCCGCGCTCCTCGCGATGAACCACCAGAGCTTCCTCGACCCGCCGTTTGCGGGCATCTCGTGCCACCGCGAGATCCACTACCTCGCACGCAAGACGCTCTTCGACATCCCCGTCATCGGCTGGATTCTCCGGCGCATCAATGTCATCGGCGTGGACCGCGAAGGCTCTGATGTCTCCGCGCTGAAGGCCGTCATGCGCATCCTCCGCGCCGGTGGCTGCACCATCGTATTCCCCGAGGGCACGCGCACTCGCGACGGCAGCCTCCAGCCCGCAAAGCCCGGCGCGGGATTCATCATCGCCAAGACGCTCGCACCGGTCGTGCCGATGCGGATTTTCGGCGCATTCGAGGCATTCCCGCGCGACGTGAAAATCCCGCGCCCCTCGCCCGTCACAATCGTCGTCGGCGATCCGATGCGCTTCACAGCCGGCGACGTGAAAGGCGACCCGCGGGTCGTCTTCCAGCGCATCAGCGAGCAGGTGATGGAAAAAATCGCGGCGCTGAAGAATCCGCGCGAGGAGTGAGATTCGGAGGCGAATCAGGCGGCGTTCGGACGATGTGGAGCCCGATTTTTTCGGGATCCGGAAGGCCAAAAAAAAAATTTGAAAAATCTTTGAACGGCGGCGCGGGCGGGCGGTCATAGAAACCGTTACAAGTGTTAGGGTGGTTCGGGCCGCTCGTGGTACTCCGGTGGGAGTCCGCGGGCGGCCCGGCATCTTTTCAGGGGGACGCCTTGGAACCTGCGGGATATGGCGGCTGGCTCCGCGCGGCAGACTTTCACCACGCCGAGCATTTTCCCGAACTGAAAAAAATGCCTCCGGTCTGCTCAACATTCGACGCCCAAGCGGAAATCCCGCACTACCGCGGAGGCTCCCCGATCAGCACGTCGCGCAGCACTGCGGCGGCGGCGGCGTTGTCGTTCGCGACGAGGCTCACGATGCTGAATTCCCCAGCGCGCCGCACGATGTGCATCGAGCGGAGATCGCAGCCCGCGTCTTTCAGGCGCAACGCGATTTTTGCGAGCGCGCCGGGTTTGTCGTCGAGACGGATGAGCAGCGTGTCCTGTGTGACGGCGCGGTAGCCGAGGTCCCGCAGGATGTGCAGCGACTCGTCGTATTTGTCCACCGTGAGCGAGAGGATGCCCTCCGCGCCGTGGCTCTCCACGTCGAAGTCCTCGATGTTCACGCCCGCGACGGCGAGCGCCTCCGCGATGCGCGCGAGGACGCCGGGCTGGTTCGGTGCGAGGACGTGCAGGAGTTTCATGACGTGCGGGATTTTTTCTCCGCCGCGATTGACGCGGCAAAATCTGCGACGAACTCGTCCACGATGTCCTTCGTCACATGCGGCATCGTGATGAGGTGGCCGATGCCGCGCTTCGGCGCGATGATCCACTTTTTCATCACCGCTTCCGGCGGGCGCGGAAAGACGACGGTCACGGAGTTTTCATTGCGCCACGCGTCAATGCCCCGCGCACGCAGCGCCTCCACCGCGTACGCCGCGCGCTCCAGGCTGCCGCGTACCATCTTGGTGATCCCCTCGCGCCCGAGCGTGCGCAGGCGATACCACAGGAAGAGCGGCCCGAACGCGCTGCGCGAACCGGCGATCGTGGTGTCGAGCGCGCCGATGTATTCGATGCTCCGTGCGATGCGATCCACGTGCGATTTGCGCGCGAGCACCACGCCGCTCGGCAGCGGCGAGCCGAGCATCTTGTGGCCCGAGATCGCGATGCTGTCCGCGCCCGCCGCGAAATTCCACGACTGCGGCCTTTCCACAAATGGCAGGATCATCCCGCTCAGCGCGGCGTCGGCGTGGATGTATGAATTCGTGATCGCGAGATCGTCCAGCACCGCACGGATCTTCGCGAGGCTGTCCACCGCGCCCTTCATCGTTGTGCCGATGTTTGCAAAAATGATCGGCGGCACGTCGCGATGGATGCGCAGCGTCTCGCGCAGATCGGTGTAGTCCAGCTCGCCGTTCTGCTGGCTCTTCAGCATGATGTTCCGCGTGTGCTGGAGACGGAGCACTTTCGCCACGGAGTAGTGCGTGTCCTCGGAAAAATAGCAGATGCCCTCGGGGAAAAGTTCCCGCGCCACGTAGAGGCCGTACATGTTTCCCTCCGTGCCGCCGCTCGTCACGTAGCCCCACCAGCCGTCTTTGCCATTTTCCTTGGGCGCATGCGTGAACTCCGCAAAATCCGCCAGCACCTCGCGCTCGAATTCATGCGTGTTCAGCGGAATGTTCGAACCGCCGAACGGATCGCCGACGTTGTTGATTGCAAATTCAAAAAACGGCAGCAGCTCAGAAAAATCGAAGTCCTCATTGCACGGATACCCGACGTAGTAGCGCCGCAGTCCGCTGAGCCGCGTGTGCAGCGCATCCAGCTTGCGCTGGTCATCTGCGGGGAGCTTTGGGCGCGGAGTGTTCACGGGAGTGCGGAAAATGTAGCGCCGCGCGTCCTCGGACGCAAACCCGCACAGGATCAAACCTCCGTTTTCTGATGAACGCATCTGCAAACTCCGCACACCCGCGCCAGCCGTGTGGCATCCGCCTATTTTTCCTTGAAAAATAACGATCTTTTTGCTAAGCACGGCCTTGCAGTGGGATTTCCACTCCGAGCCAGCAGCATTCCTGCTACCTTTCAACAACTCCTGAACACCACAACACTATGAGCGACACGAAAACTGTAACTTGGAACGACGATCCTGCGCATTTCCGCAAAGTGAACCGTCGTGAATTCCTCTACGCCGGCCTCGCCGGTGGCATCGGCCTGACAATGGGCGACCTCTTCAAGCTTCGCGCCAGCGAGACCGACGTTTACGAGCCGACCGCCGAGTCGCTCATCCACATCTACCTCCCCGGCGGCTGCGCCCATCAGGAGACGTGGGATCCGAAGCACCTCGCGCCGATCGAATACCGTGGACCTCTCGGCACCGTGGACACGCCGATGCCCGGCGTGAAGCTCTCGCAGTACCTTGAGAAGACCGCGAAGATCGCCGACAAGCTCACTATCGTCCGCTCAATGACGCACGGCGAAGCGGCGCATGAGCGCGGCACGCACAACATGTTCACCGGCTACCGTCCGTCGCCCGCGATTCAGTATCCGTCGTTTGGCGCGGTCGTCAGCAACCAACTCGGTTCGCGGAACAACCTGCCGCCCTACGTCTGCGTGCCCAGCCAGCCGAACGAATTCGCCGGCACCGGCTACATGAGCAGCGCCTACGGGCCGTTCAGCCTCGGCTCCGATCCTGCGTCGGCTGGTTTCACCGTGCGCGATCTGAACATGCGCCAGGGCATCACGAACGAGCGCTTCGACCGCCGCCGCAGCATCCTCAGCACCGTGGACGAGCATTTCCGCACGCTGGAAAAGAGCGACGCGCTCACCGCGATGGACGGCTTCTATCAGGCCGCCTACTCGCTCGTCTCCAGCCCGCAGGCGCGTGAGGCATTCAATCTCGCCGCCGAGCCTCAGAAGATCCGCGAGGAATACGGCATGCACGACGCAGGCCAGCGCATGCTCATGGCACGTCGCATGGTCGAGTCCGGCGTCCGCCTCGTCAGCCTCACCTACGGCGGCTGGGACATGCACGCAGGCATCGCGAATGGAATGAACCGCAACCTGCCGAAATTCGATCAGGCCTACTCCGCGCTCATCAACGACCTCGACCGCCGCGGCATGCTCGACAAGACGCTCGTCATGGTCAGCTCCGAATTCGGCCGCACGCCGAAAATCAACAAAGACGCCGGCCGCGACCACTGGCCGAAAGTCTTCTCTGTCGTCTTCGCAGGCGGCGGCTTCAAGCGCGGCTACGTCCACGGCTCCTCGGATCCGACCGGCGCGGAACCCGCGGAAGACGGCCTCACCGTCGAGAACATGGCCTGCACGGTCTATCGCTGCCTCGGGATCAACGCCGACAAGCGCCTCATGGCCCCCGGCAACCGCCCGATTGACATCGTGCGCGGCGGCCAGGTCGTCACCGACCTCCTCGCCTAATCCGGCAGAGCGAAAAAATTCACAACCGCCGCCACTGGGAAACCGGTGGCGGCGGTTTGCTTTTTGCCCGCCATTCCCGCGTATAGTACAATCTCCCGCAACCGAAGGCAGCAGCAGCGAGCACTCCATCCGGAAGCAGCACTCGGACGCCAGTGTCATTTGGATGCGTCAGCCCTGACCTCCGACGAGTCGCGCCGACAAATTTTCGGCACCACATTCCGCGCTACTTCACGTGCTTCAGCAGGAAGTCCACGAAGGGCTTCGGATCCTTCAGCGAATGCGGGTGGTGGTCCACGCCGGGCTTCACGATGACCTCGATGGTGCCGCCTGCCGCGCGATATTTTTCCGCGAATGGCTTCGTGTTTTCGTCGTAGGGCACCACGACGTCCGCATCGCCGACGACAGCGACGATGGGGATGCCGGCCTTTGCGAGCGCCTCGGCCTTGTCGAGCGGGTTGCCCTTGAAGTCCTTCGCCGTCTCATCGGTGAGGCCGTAGATTTCGAGCGCCTGCTTCCAGCAGCGTGCGTCGCCCTTGCCCTTGCCCTTGCCGCCGGGCCACGAGCGGATGTCGAGCACCGGCGCGTCGAGGTAAAGTGCGGCCGTCTTGTCGGGATGTGCGGCGGCGTAATTCACCGCATAGAGCCCGCCGCGGCTGAAGCCCTCGAGCACGGCGCGCTTCGAGAGGCCGTATTCGCTCACGGCGCGTCCGTGAAACTCATCCATGAGCGCGACGGACTTCGGATCGCCATACATGTCGCTCACTTTGAAATACGCGACGTGCCATCCGGCATTCAGCAGCGCGATGTCGCCCTGCGGCTCGTGGCCGAAGAATTCCGTGCGCCAGATCCACGGACTGCCCGGCGCGGCCTTCGCGGGTTTCACGACGAGGCCGGGGCGGCCATCGAGGGAGAATTCGTGGCGGACAAAGCCATTCCACTGGGTGGGAAGCTTTGCATCTGCAGCACGGGCGATGATGGTGAACGCGACGACGGTGAACGCGAGGAGGATGAGGAGGTGACGCATGGGGAAGGTTTTCAAACGCAGAGAAGCGGAGACGCGGAGGCAGGGGAAGTGCGAAGGCTGGGCTTGGCAAGATCACGCTGCCTTTCCGTTCACTGTTGTGGTATGTGACTCAGGCCATGCGCGCAAATGATCGCCTTTATACCCAGATAAAGGGTGGCATCTACCACTCAACGAGTGTGACGGGCTACCGTGGCATTCGTTCCTCAGGTGCTATCCAGCCAAACACAGGATTATTTCCATCTTCGCATTTCAAGTCACAATACAGTTGTTGCCGCAAACTCGGTGCAATTTCACTTCTTGATCTCCAGAACCCCACTCGTCCGCTCGTCGGCAGAAAACGTTGGTCGAATTGGACGACATTCTTGGACAATCATCGGCCGATCACCGTCCTGCTCGACATCGATCCGGCTTACCTTTCTGAACAACTTCACGATTTTGACTCGCTGCGAGAGCACGATCCTGACTGCACGATGGTTGCTGAGGCAGAGAAGTGTTATTCGAGACCGATTCCCATAAATGCAGTTCGGCGCTGCATTTTAGTTTGCGCGAAGTCGTATAGCTTTTTTCAGATTATCTCAGGTCACACGATTTCCGATACGGACTTCGCTCAGACCGAGGCGAACTTCGAGGCCAAACTTCGGAAGATTGGCTATACGGAGCCGCCCGACGTGAGCAGGTTATTCGACAAGACCTCGCCAAATACGAACTAACTTAGTTTAACCACGAACCACTGAAGTGATCACACCTCGCGCGGATTTTTTAGCGCGGCGATTTTTTCCGTGACGCGTTCGCTGAGGCATGTGTGATGGCACCGGAGCACCGCGGCAGTTCAGCGCGGGGCGGATGCGAGCTTCCAGATTTCCTGTTCCTTGGCCTCGATGAGCGGGAGCCACTGCTCCATCTCCTCGGGGAACCATCGCTTGGTCGGGTCGAGGTGGTCGCGCGAGGAGGGCTGGTTGGTGCGGTTGCCCGCGAGGAAGGCCCAGTTCTGCGGCCGGGTGTAGTGGAACCAGAGGCGGTTCTTGGCAAAAATCATATTGTAGAGTTTCATAACCCTTCCCGGCAACAGGTCATCAAGCGCCTTTCCATTTCCAAATTCCAGCTTGCTTCCAAGGCTCTCGACCATGATCTCGCCGAGGCCGAGGTAAGCGAGAGAGTGTTCGCCCATGCCTTGCAGGTGGATGCCGTCACATGTCGGGTAATCGGGAACGAAGGACGCCTGGCCACCGCCCGCTGGGCCAAGATAGTCCGCATCGAGAACCATTGCGGTGTGTTTCTCAGCGATTGTGCGGATGGCTTTGCGGTAGGAATCGAGATCGGCATTGCGTGGCGTGAGATCGGGCAGGTGCTGTAATTCTACCCTCTTCGGTCGAGTCGCGAATTGCATCGGCAGCACCAGCGCGATGCGCCGCTTCCTCCCCCCGCTGAGGCGATCCTCCGCAAGCTTGACTCCTCCCAGAGACAATTTCACGAACTCATAGCCGTTGATATCGAAGAGGTAATACCCTGAGTTGGTATTGAACATCCCATCCAAATCCATCCGCCACTTCGGCTGCCCGCTGAGGCGCTCGATCAATTTCTCATACGCCTCGGTGAACGCGGAGACGCCCTCCTTGCCGGCGAAGCTCTCCATCTTCCCAAACTGGCAGATGACGACCGTGGCGCCCATCTTATCGAGCTGGGTCTCGAGCGTGGGGTAGTTCAGGTCGCGCCGCTGCTCGAAGACCGTGTCGCCCTCCCACGCGAGGCTGCGGAAGCGGATGCGGTCCTTCGGCTGCGCCCACGTGACGAGCGTCTCCAGCCAGCCCTCCTCGGCGAGCGCGACCATGTCCTCCCCGCCCACGAGCGCGACGACGTCGTTCGGCTTCAGCCACGGCTCCGCGGCGCGGGCGGTGAGCGTGAGGAGAAATGCGAGGAGCAGTGCGGCGAGGGTTCGCATGGCGCAGGATGATGCACAGCGGGGCGGCAGACAGGAAGCACTCTGCGTGTGTTTCCTTCGGCTGCCGGTTTTTCAAAATCCGCCGGAGGCCGCTTTGAAGCGGGATGTTGGCCCCGCCGGTCTTTCGGTTTCGGAATCCGTATCCTGCTCCGCGCGACGCGCCGGACTCAACGCGCCATTCCCCTCATTCCTTCGTGGTGACAAAGCCGCGCGCATCCGCCATCGTCCGCGGCAATGCTGAAGCTTCTTTTCCTTGGTGACATCGTCGGCGAGCCGGGCCGCAGGGCCGTGATCGAGACAGTGCCCCGCTGGCGCGACGAGCGCGGGATCGATTTTGTCGTCGTGAACGGCGAGAACTCGGCGAACGGTCGCGGCATCACGCCGAAGATTTGCACCGACCTGCTGCGCGCAAAAATCGCGGTCATCACGAGCGGTGATCACATTTGGGATCAGAAGGAAATCGTCCCGCACCTCGACATGGAGCCGCGCCTGCTGCGCCCGCTGAACTACCCGCCCGCCACGCCGGGCCGCGGCAGCATCGTGCTCGACACGCCAAAGGGGAAGGTCGCTGTCGTGAACGTGCAGGGCCGCACCTTCATGCAGCCGCCGCTGGAGAATCCGTTCCTCGTCATGCAGGCCGAAGTCGAGCGGCTGCGGCAGGAGACGCACATCATTTTCGTGGACATGCACGCGGAGACCACGAGCGAAAAAATCGCGATGGGCCGCTTCCTCGATGGCCGCGTGAGCGCGGTCGTCGGCACGCACACGCACACGCAGACGGCGGACGATCAGATTTTCTCCGGCGGCACGGCGTTCCTCTGCGACGCGGGAATGTGCGGCCCGGTCGTGAGCTGCCTCGGCCGTGAAGTGGAGCCGATCATCCAGCGATTCCTCACCGGGCGGCCCATCCAATACCCCGTCGCAAGCGGCCCGGTGAAACTGCACGGCGCGCTGATCGAGATTGATGAGTCGAACGGCCGCGCGATGAAGATCGAACGCGTCGCGGAGATGTTTCATCCGCAGCACGGGTGAGGGCGCGCACATGATCGCAGTCGAAGGCCTCACCAAACTTTACGGCGACATCACCGCGGTGAGTGATCTCACTTTCACCGTGGAGCCGGGAAAAGTGATGGGACTCGTGGGGCCGAACGGCGCGGGCAAGACCACCGCGCTGCGCTGCATGTCGGGCATCATCCCCACGACCCACGGGCGCATCGAAATCGAGGGCTCCGACCTGCGCGACGATCCGCTCGCTGCAAAAAAGCTCCTCTCGTTTTTCCCCGACGAGCCGCGGCTCTTCGACTACCTCACCGTCCGCCAGCACCTCGAATTCACCGCGCGGCTCTACCAGGTGCGCGACGCCGTGGCGCGCAGCCGCGAACTGCTCGACGCCCTCGAAATGAGCGACAAGGCCGACGCGCTCCCCGCCGAACTTTCGCGCGGCATGAAGCAGAAGGTCGCGCTCGCATGTGGATTCCTGCACCAGCCGCGCGCGATGTTTTTCGACGAGCCGCTCACGGGCCTCGACCCGCTCGCCATCCGCCGCACGAAGGATCTCATCGCGCAAAAGGCGCGCGACGGCGCGGCCATCATCATCAGCTCGCACCTGCTGCATCTGCTCGAGGAGGTGTGCAGCCACGTCCTCATTTTGAAGCGCGGGAAAAAGATCGCGCACGGCACGCTCGATGAAATCCGCGCGGAGCACCGCGAAGGCGGCAGGGAATCCACGCTGGAGGAAATTTTCATCCGCCTCGTTGGCGAGGACGCGGGAAAATGAGCGCGCCGGTGAACGCGCTCGGCTACCTCGTCACGCGTTCGCTCGTGAACGGCCTGCTGTCGCGCCTGCGCCGTCTGCGGCAGCCAAAATACCTCCTCGGCGCGATCCTCGGCGCGGCTTATTTCTATTTTTACTTCGGCAGGCTCCTCGGCGGATCGCGCATGCCGTGGGGCACGGGCGGCGGCCCGGCGGCCCCCCACCGGCCCGAAATCGGCGCGGCGATTCTCTTCGTCGCGACCATCGTGCTGTCGTGGATTCTGCCCGCATCGCGGGCGGCGATCGGATTTACGGAGGCGGAGATTGCGTTCCTTTTTCCCGCGCCGATCTCGCGCCGGACGCTCGTGATCATGCGGCTCGTGAAGTCGCAGGCTGCACTGCTGCTTTTCTCGGCGTTCATGACGCTGATCAGCGGGCGCTTTCACCTCGGCAGCGAGGCATGGCTGCGCGTCGGCGGATGGTGGGTGATCATGAACACGCTGAACATGCACCGCCTCGGCGCGTCGTTTGCACTCCAGCGCCTGCGCGAGCGCGGTATGGCGGATGGCAAGCGGCGCGTGTTCGTCGTGCTGGCGATCGTCGCGTTTGCGGTGCTCGTGGAATTCATGCGCCGACGCCTGCCGACGCCGCCCGATCTCACCGCGGCGCTGAGCGGACGCGGCAACGTGATGGACTACCTCGTGCAGGTGCTGCACACAGGCCCGTTGCGGCAGGTGCTCGCTCCGTTCAAGCTCATCGTGGCCCCGAACTTCGCGCACGACGCGGCGACATTCCTGCGCGCGCTGCTGCCTGCGCTCGGAATCATGGCGCTGCATTTCATCTGGGTCGTGCGCGCAGATGTTTCGTTCGAGGACGCATCCATTGAGGCCGCGAAAAAGCGCGCCGCATTCCTCGCCGCGCGCGGACGCGGCGAACTGCGCGCACGGGGCAAGAGCGACAAGGCGCGCACGCCGCTCTGGCGACTGCGTCCGACGGGTTTCGCGCCGCTCGCATTTGTCTGGAAGAGCCTGCTGAAATCCGGCGGACGCCGCACGCTCGGTCGCTGGGCCGCATTTTTCGCCGTGCTCGCATCGGGCGCGTTTGCGCTGGGCCGCGTGGATCGTCTCACGCACCCGCTCATCGTCACGGCATTCGTCATCGGCGGGGGTTGCTACATCGCGCTGCTCGTCAGCTTCGTGATGATCGGCCAGCACTCGGCGGCGCAGCTCCGCCAGGGCATCGCCGCGATGGATCTGCTGAAGACATATCCGATCCCCGGCTGGCAGATCGCACTCGGCGAACTCGCAGGCCCTGTGTTGCTTGGCTCACTCATGCAATGGTGCTCGCTCTGCATCGGCCTCATGCTGCTCTCGATTGCGCCCCCGCTGCATTCGCATCTCGGCATCATTGCCGCAATCGGCGGCGGCATCGCGCTGCTTCTGCCGACCTTCAATCTCTCGACCGCCATCCTCCCTTGTGCGGGCGCGCTGCTTTTTCCCGGATGGTTCCGCCCGCAGGAAAACGCCGGCCCCGGACTCGAGAACACCGGCATGAAGCTCATCCTCGGCACCGCACAGCTCCTCGCCGTCGTCGTCGCGATGATCCCCGTCGCATTTTTCGGCGCGGTCGCGTGGTTTGCCTTTGGCAAAATCACCGCGCTCACAGAATGGCGCGCGCTTGTGGCGGGCGGCACGGCGATGCTCATCCTCGCGATGGAGGCCGGCCTCGGCATCGCGTGGCTCGGCTCGCTCTACGACAATTTCGACGTGAGCAGCGAGCCGTGACGCGGCCACTCCTGCCCGCATCACCTTCGCGCTGCAACCTCGTCGCCTTCCATGACGAGCTTTGTCGTCCGCACATCGAGCAGCGGGCCGAGTTCATACACATTCGTGTAGCCGTAGGTCGCGAGCGCGACGAACGTGGAAATGTTCAACGACGCAGGCGGCGACTTTGCGGCGAGCGAGACCGGCGCACCGCGGAAATTGTTGTTGCAGTAAATCAGCACGCGCGTCGTCTTTTCCGGCAGCGACTTTGCGAGCGACTCCTCGGTGAAATCGGTGAATGGCAAACTCACCGCGCCCTTGATGTGGCGCAGGCGAAACTTGTCCGCGCTGCGTGCATCGAGCACGACCGTGCCCGGTTCCGCGGCCATCGCCGCGAACTGCTCCTCGCTGAGCCGGCGCTTCGCACGCACGGGCTGCACCTCGCGCGCGATCTGGAGATACTTCGGGAAATCAATCAGCTCGTTCGGGATTCGCGGTGCCGCCGCACCCTGGCGCTGCTCGATCCTGTCGGCTGCGTGGAGCGGTGCGAACGACACGATGGCGAGGATGAATGCGGGCAGTTTCATTGGCGTGTGACTTTGCGGGTTTTGAGATCGAGCGCGTATTTTTCCCCGCGCTCATTTGTGATCAGCAGCGTGTCGTCCTTCGCGACGAGCGCCGTGATGAAGACATCCTGCACGTCGCGCTCGAGTTCCGGGTTCACGCGCACTTCGTAGATGCGCACGCGCCACAGCTCCTTGCCCGAGCTGATGCCCTTCACGACGACGAACCCCATCGCATCGTGCGGCGCGGAGTATTCGACTCCTTTGATCACGATGGGCGCGACGTCGGCCGGTGCCGACCGCTTTGCGAAGACCGGCGCAATCCCGCCGAGAAGAACAGCGCAGAAAGCCAGCAATGCGGATGTTCTATTCATAGACTTCGTAGAGTTCGGTTCCGATGGTGAACCGCACGTTGCGTCCGAGTGCGAGCCACTGTGCGGCCTCGGGTTTGCTGGTGAGCAGGTCGAAGTATTCCTTCGAGGCAAACTGCACGCGGTTGCGCTTCGCGTCCGCCTTCACGGACTGCACGTCCGTGTCGCTCCAGTCCGCGCCGTTTTGAGTGAATGCCTTGCCATTCACCCAGCGTGTCTCCTGCTCGATGTTACCGAGCTTGCTCTGCACTTCGCCGGCGGTGCCGCGCAGCCTTGCCGCGGATTTTCCGACATAGCCGCCAGGGCCGCCAGCAGCGCCCGCGCCCACCGCGGACACATCGCCCGGCGCGGCATTGCCGGCGATCACCCCGCCAAAGTTTTCCGAGCGCGCCTTTTCCAACGCGACGGCCGGAGCATCCGCCGACTTCAGCGAAAGATTCCCGCGTCCGTTGAGCGCGCCGTCGTAGCCGTCCTTCTTCCCGCTCAGGTCGCCCCAGCTCTTGCGGTAAAACGACTGCGCCTCCGCATTTTGATCGAGCATCTGGAAACTCCGCGCCGCCACCGGCACGCCTCGCCTCGCCTCGTCCTCGACGATGAGATAGCTCGTGTAGGGCGTGACGATGGCGTAGTGCCGCGCAAGCTCCACGATCTCGTCGCGCAGCTCCTTGTTCTCTCCGCGCAGGCGGATCTCGTCGAGCAGCCAGCCCACACGGCGCAGCGCCCAGAGCTGCGCGATGAATTCATTGCCCGGTTCGCGTCCGGCAGAAAATTTCACGCGCTGCGCCATGCGCTTCGACTGTCCGTTCAGCGTGCCGTCGAGCACGAGGTCGCCGTCGCCGTCGCCACTGTAACGGCCCGCGAGCACAAGCTGGTCGCCGCGAAAAAGATCGGGCAGCGGATTCGGGTAGAGTTTCGTGACCTTCACGCCCGCCGGGAAATCCAGGTGGAGGTTCGTGAGCAGCGGCTCTTTGATTTTGGAAAAGAACGCAGAGACCTTCACCTCAATGTCCTCCTCCGGCAGGACGAATTGCGTCGCCGCACGCGTGCGCTCGGCGATCTTGTCGAGCAGGTGCGTGTTGATGTCCGTGCCTATGCCGAAGCAGAAAATCCGCGTCGTGCTCGCCTGATCCGGCGCGACGCGGGCGACGAGACGCTCCTCGTCCGTCTCGCCGATCGTCGGCTTGCCGTCCGTGAGAAACACGATGACGAAAGGCCGCGAGTTGCCCGCGGGCTTGAGCTTCAGCGAACGTTCGAGCGCATCCGCGATTGCCGTCCCGCCAATGGGTTTCAGGCTCTGGATGAACTCCTGTGCCTTGTCGCGGTTCGCCTTCGAAGCTTCGGCGAGCTTTTCAAAGAACGGCTCGGCCTCCGTCGAAAACCGCACCAGCTCGAAGCGGTCGGTGTCGTTCAGATTTTCGACACAGAACGCCATCGCCTTCTTGAGTTGATCGAGTTTTTTGCCGGCCATCGAGCCGCTCGTGTCCATCACGAATACAACATCCTTCGGATTCACGTCCTTCGATTTCATCACAGCCGCGCCGGGCGATGCGAGCAGCAGGAACCAGCCGTCCTCGCCCTCTTTCTTGTGCGTGAGCAGATGCACGCCGACCTCGGTGTTGGCGGTCGAGTAGAGCAGTTGAAAATCCGTGTCAGGCCGCGCATTCGACGCCTCCCACCCGACGACTGCGCGCTTCTCGCCATCACGCTTGATCTCCACGGAATGCGACGGCGAGTAGAGCGCCTTGATGGGCGCGTCCTGATCGATCGTCACGCGCATAGAGACCGTCTTGAGCGGCTGCGCGGAAAATTTCTCCGTGTTCAGCGGATAGAGGTACGTCGCGATGCCGCCGTCCACTTTCAGCAGCTCCGTGTAAGCGAGCGTCACCTTTTTCCGCGAGTGCGGCTCGATGGGAAAGATGCGCACGCGGAACGCCGCGCGGCCGGTGTATTCGAGCAGCGCGGGATCCTTCTGCCGCCTCACGATGTCCTCGTAAATCGCGCGCGCCTTGCCTGCATCGAGCAGCTCGGCCTCCATGTCCTTGCCACCGATCTGCATCGTGAACTTGTCGAGATACGCGCCCTTCGGAATCGGGAAAATGTATTCGCCCTCGAGGTTCGTGTCGTTCGGATTGAAGAACTCCTGCTCGACGCGCGTGACCGATTTCTGCCCGGTGATCTCCACATCCACCTTGTGAAACGCGACCTCCAGCGGCGCGAAGACGTAGTGCGGCGGCGGCATCGGACGATGCGGCGGAAATGGCGGATGCGGAAACGGCGGCGGATTGTGGATGATGATGAACCCGTCGGCACGCGCGCCACCGGCGAGCGCAACAAGTGCCAAGAGCCCGGCGAGGAATTTTGCTTTCATGCTCCGACGTTGCCACGGTGCGTGTCGGCGAGTGTCAGCCCGCTGTGCGGAGTTTGTCAGAAAATCGTTACGCGCAAAGGCTCCGCAGACAGGATTGCCTGCGTCACGGCTCGCGCTACTTTTTCACATGCAGCACACCGCGCATGATGAGGTGATGGCCGGGGAACGAGCACACGTACGGGTAGTCGCCGGGCGGCTCGGGCGCGATGAAGTCCACGACTTCCTCCTTGCCGTGATCGAGCAGCTTCGTGTGCCAGACGATGTCGTAACTCTCGGGGATGAAGCCGACATCGAAGCCTTTCGCACCGAGCGCGATTGCCTTTTCGCCGACGGCGTCAGCCTTGCCGGGTTTCACAAGGAGCATGTTGTGCGGCATGAAGTCCTGATTCGCAAACGTGAGCCGGATCTTCTTGCCGGATTTCACGGTGAGTTCCTTCACGTCGTAGCTCATCTTTTCCGGGATGGTCGCGATGCGGATGGTGGTGAGTTCGGACGTGTCGGAGAGGATGCCCGACTTTTTCCCGGCGACCTCGGCGGCTTCGGCGATGACGCCGCCGCGCAACGAGGACTCCACGTTGAACCACAGGTGCTGCACCGTATTCGCGGCGATGCGCGCGTGCGGCTCGGGTGATTTGAGGAGCTGGCCGAGCAGTTCGACATTCCGCACGTTGTGCTGCTGGTGAATCCAGAGCGCTTCGAGCAGATGGTGCGCGTCCTCCTTCTTGTTCGGATCGAACTGCTTCATCCACGTCTGCGTCGCGGCGATGACTTCCCCGGAGTCGCGTCCGCTGAGTTCGATGTGTGTGCGGTGGCGGATGCCGTCCACGGGGTTCTTCAAATTTTCCAACAGCGCGGGGATCGGCTGGCCGGCGATGGCGACGGGCTTTTGCAGCGGGCGGTCAATCGCGGTGATGCGGTAGATGCGGCCGTGCGCGTGATCGCGGTTGGGGTCGCGCACGTTGTGCTGCATGTGGCCGATGATCACGTTCTGCCAGTCGCTCACGTAGAGCGCGCCGTCCGCGCCGAACTTGATGTCGGACGGCCGGAAATTCTTGTCGCCGCTCATGAGGAAGCCGCGCGATTTTTCCTCGCTCTTGCTGCCGTCGGCATTCGTCACGGTGACGCTCAGTTCGTCGCCGTCCGGCTCGCCCCACACCGCGCCGGTGTCGGGATTGCGGTCAAGGTGATATTGCTTAATGCCGAGGAAGCCGATGACGTTGCAGATCAAAAAGTCGCCCTGCATTTTCTCCGGAAAATGCGCGCTCGAGAGGATGCCGCTCGAGGTGACGGGCCGGACTTCCTTCTTCAAAAGCTCGTGCATCTTGAAGCCGCTGCCCTCGGGCCGCACCTGATATGCGCGGCCGCCGGTGCCGTCGGTGGCGTAGTGATAGCCCCAGTAGTCGAACGAGATTCCGTGCGGGTTCGGCGAGTTCCCCGCGTGCATCGAGATGGTGAAGCGGCGCGGGTCGAAGCGGTACATCGCGCTCGCGCCGCTCTGCAGAGACGGGCCCCACGGGTGCTCGTGGTTGTGCTGCATGAAGACACCGCTCTGCCAGTAGATCGCGCCGTCGGGCCCGTAGATGAGGTTGTTCGCGCCGTGGTGCGTGTCAGACGAGTCGAGGCCGTGGAGCAGCGGGATGCGGATATCGGCCACGCCGTCGCCCTTCGAGTCCTTGAGGAAAAGGATCTCGGACATGCAGGTGACGATCACGCCACCGTTCCAGAACTCGAAGCCGAGCGGATTCTGCACCTTCGCAAATTCCGTGACGCGATCGGCTTTTCCGTCGCCATCATCGTCGTGAAAAATGAGGATTGCGTCGTCCATTTTTTTCAGCGGTTCCCATTTCGGATACGTCGGCCACACGGCGGCCCAGATGCGGCCCTTCGCGTCCACCTGCATCTGCACGGGCTTCACGAGCTGCGGGAATTTTTTCTCGTCGGCAAAAAGGTTCACCTTGAAGCCCTTCGCGACTGCCATGTGTTTGATCGCCTCCTCGCCGTCGAGGTAGTTCAGCACGCCTTCCTTCATGGCGCTCGAGCTCTTGCTCTTGCCGCCGACATTCGAGATCACAGGAATGGGTGCGGGCACGTTGCTGTCGTCCACTTTCTTGTCCTTGCCCGTCGCTCGCGCCCAGATGCGCTCGTCGCGGTTTGCGGTCATCACGTCGAGCATCTTCAGCTCATGCTGGAGGACGACGGCATTCGTCTGGCCGTCCACGAAGCTCAGCGTCGAGCGGCCGCCCCACACGTCGTTGCCATCGGAAGCGTGGTAGCGGTTGTGCCAGTGCATGTCCTTGTCGAGCACCGCCTCGCGCAGCGGATCGAGCGAAGGCGATGAGCTGACCTGTTTGCCGAGCAGCGCCTCTGCGATCACTTCGCCGAGCTGGCGGTTGCCGTCCTCGGTGAGATGCACGCCGTTGATCGTGAGCGGCGTCTTCGCGTTTTTGAAAAGCTCAAGCGACGGATGGAACAGATCCACAAACGCGACGCCCGCTTCCTTCGCCGCGGCCTCGGTGGCTTTCGTGTAGGCTTCGAGCTGCGCGTTGTGCGCCTTGCCGTCGGGGACGTTTGGGTTGTGCGTGTCCTCGTGCGCGATGGGGCTGAAGAGCACGATGCGCGGGAAGTCCTTGCCGTTCGCCTTCGAGCCACGCGTTTTTTTCACGAAGTCCACGAGCTTCTTCTTATGCTCGTCGGCCTTCTCGATGCCCGCAAACGATTCGTTGTAGCCGAAGAATCCGAACACGACATCGGCCTTAACGAGTTGCAAATACGCGGTCATCGAAATCTGCCCGCTGCTGCGCGGGAACGAATCGGGCCGGTCGCCGCTGGTGCTCATGTTGCGCAAGCGCACCTGCTGATCCGGCAGCGCGCTCTGGAGCAAAGTTTCCATCCAGCCATCGTGCTGCATGCGGTCGGGCAGGCCGTTTCCGAGGATTGCGACGATATCGCCTTTCCTGAACGCAAACGGCGCAGGGTCGCGGTAGTCCGCAGGCACATCGGCGAGCGCCGGCTCCTTGGACGCCGCCGCAGGCTTCTTTCCGTCGTTCTTCGCGGTCTTCGCACCGCCCGCTGCGGGCACGCCGGGCTTTCCTCCGTAGGTGAGGTAGGTCAGTTTGCCGCCGCCTTTCACATCAATCTCCATCGCCTCCGGCGCGGCCACCTTCGTGATTTTGAAAACTTCCTTCCGCTCCGCATCAAGTAGCGTGAGCGAGAATCCATCGAGCCTGCTCTCGAATCCGCTGCGATTCCACACGCCGATTTTTTCGACATCCACCGCGCTGCCGAGATCGAGTTCCCACCAGGGTTGCGTCGAGCCCGAATTCGTCGTGTGCGTCTGCCCGCCCTTGCCCCAGTCGGGACTCTTGTTGCCGTCAATCGCCTTCTCCGCAGTGCCGCTGCCGTTCGTGCTCGACTGCGTGGCCTTGCCGCCGCGCGCCACATTTTTTCCACCGCTGATCACCTCGACTTCCGCGAGCGTGAGGATGCGCTTGTCACCCGGCAGTTCGATGCGGACAAAGCGCGCGGGCCTGCCCGTGACGAGCGGCGCATTCGCCGGCTCGACGGGCTTCGCCGCCGCGTCCTTTTTCTCATCCTGCTTCGCCGCCTTGTCGCCCTTGGCGCCGTCCTTCTTGTCGTCCTTTTTCTTCTCCGGCTTCGCATCGCCCTTCGTGTTGTCATTCGCCGGGATCGGGCTTTCGAAGCCCGCATACATCTCCGGCTTGATGCCGCGCGCATACGCACCGCCACCAAAGGTGTTTGGCTTGAATGGCCCGACGAACGCGATGTTCAGATCGGGCGTGATTTTGTCCTCAATGCCGAGCGCCCACAGGCATCCGTTCACGATCAGCCGGCGATAGCCGTCGTTCGTGATGTCCTCCGACGTGCCGTAGAGCGACGTGAAGGCGCGCGCGGATTTTCCATTCGCCGCCTTGTAAGTGCGCGTCCATTCCGAAGGCTGCGGCGGCTTCGTCGCGTCGGCGGGCGAATCTGGCGTCATGCCGTTCAACGGCTGCGCCATCGTGAGAATCTCACCATCGGTCGGCTTGCCCACATAGCCGCCCGCCTGCACCCACACATCCTTCACGCCGCACAGAATCGGATGCGACGTCTTCTCCGGCACGATGCTGATGCGTGTGCTCTGCTTGTGGTTCTGTCCGTAGTGCCCCACCCAAGTCTGCCCGAGCACCTGGTGCCCGAAGCCCAGCTCATAACCGGCGACCTTGCTGTTATAGGAATATTTCGCAAACGGATCATCCGCGCCCGTCTTGAAGCCGTGCGTCGCCGTGCGCATCCCGATCACCGGCCCGCCGCGTTTCAGATAGTCGTCGAAGTGCTGCATCTGCTCCTTCGGGAAATTTTGAAAGCGCAGGAAAACCACCGCGAGATCAGCGCTGTCGAGCGCCTCCATGCCCGGCATGTTCTGCGGCTCGCCCGCGGCGATGTTGCCGTCCTTATCAATGTCAAACAGCACCGTGCATTTGAACCCCTGATGCTTCGCGAGAATCCGCGCGAGTTCCGGCAGCGATTCCTCCGAGCGATACTCGTGATCGCCTGCGAGAAAGACGATGTGCTTCCCTTTTCCGGGCCCGTCAGTGCCCTGGTAAACGAGCGGTGCGGCGGTCGCGACACTCGCGAGCGAGAAAATGGTGAGCAGGATGCGTTTCATGGAATGGGATGGATGGGTGAGTGTTTGGTCGTGAAAGCTGGGACGCGGGCGCGCATCGCGAGGCAACGGTGAGTGCCGCGTGATGACCCGATCTGGCGCGGGTTATTTGGCGCTTTCCTCCCGCCTCACGCGGCAGAAGGTCCGGATTGCAAGATGCCAGACGACAAATGGCGAAGGGTGGGAACGAAGTTCGTCGGACAAATGAGCTGACGATTGAAGGCGGCTTCCACCCGGCGGCACGAGCCTTCCGACGCGGGGCAATCGCACGAACACACGGCGCCATTCCCGTTTGTCAGCCCTGCCTCCCACTCCTTCTTGAACGCGAAATCAATCATGCTCCGATTTCGTCCGCGTCCAAAATCCCGTTTGCGCGCCGCTCGGATGTGCATAGGCTCGCGGCCCATTTTCCGAAGACCCGCATACTTTCAACACCACATGTCCACTCAACTCGATCAGCTCAAGCAACTCACCAAAGTCGTCGCCGACACGGGCGATTTTGAATCCATGAAGGCCTACAAGCCGCAGGACGCGACGACGAATCCCTCGCTCATCCTCGCCGCCGCCTCAAAGCCG
The DNA here is from genome assembly GCA_903882875.1 of uncultured Spartobacteria bacterium. Taxonomy (GTDB): domain Bacteria; phylum Verrucomicrobiota; class Verrucomicrobiia; order Chthoniobacterales; family Chthoniobacteraceae; genus SXWH01. Next base: position 50,267 of record CAIRYQ010000123.1, read on the forward strand.
GAGTATGCGCCGCTCGTGGACAAGGCGGTCGCGGATCGCAAGGGCAGCGGCCTCACCGGCGCGAAGCAGGTGGACGATGTGGTGGACCACATCCTCGTGAACTTCGGCCTCGAAATCCTCAAAATCGTCCCCGGTCGCGTGAGCACGGAGACGGACGCGCGCCTGTCGTTCGACACAGCAGGCTCGATCGCGAAGGGCCGCCAGCTCATCGGGATTTACGAGAAAAACGGCATCAGCCGTGATCGTGTGCTGATCAAAATCGCAAGCACATGGGAAGGCATCAAGGCCGCCGAGGTGCTGGAAAAGGAAGGCATCCACTGCAACCTCACGCTCCTCTTTTCGCTCGCGCAGGCCGTGGCGTGCGCCGAGGGCGGCATCCAGCTCATCTCGCCGTTCGTCGGGCGCATTCTCGATTGGTTCAAGGCGAGCACAAAGAAGGATTACGCGCCGACGGAAGATCCCGGCGTGGTGTCGGTGACGCAGATCTACAACTACTACAAAAAGTTCGGCCACAAGACCGAGGTGATGGGTGCGAGCTTCCGCAACAAGGGCGAGATCACCGAACTCGCGGGCTGCGACCTTCTCACGATCAGCCCCGCGCTGCTCGGCGAACTCCAGGCGAGCACCGACCCGCTCACGCGCAAGCTTGACGCCGTCGCAGCGCAGAAGCTGGACATCGCGAAGCGCCACTACGACGAGAAGACGTTCCGTTACGAACTGAACGACGACGCGATGGCGACAGAGAAGACGGCGGACGGCATCCGCAAATTCGCCGTGGACATCGTGAAGCTCGAGGCGCTCGTGGCCGCGAAGCTCAGGTAAGGCGTCTGCTGGCGGTTTAAGAAAAAACCGCTGGCGTTTTTCCGACAGGTTGCAACGGCGCACACAGTGCGAGCTGGCATCACTCCACGAACTCCAGCGGGCCGAGTTCCGGGACGAAGCCGAGCTGCTGGCCGCGGCCGAGGAATTCGCGGATCGCGGCGCGGCCGGTGCCGCCGTAGTCGAGCGTGTAGTCGTTCACGTACATGCCGATGAATTTGTCCGCGAGCGTCGTGTCCATGTCGCGTGCGAGCGGCATGGCGTGCGCGACTCCGGCGGCGCGGTGTTCGAGGCCGTAGCGGATGCTCTCGAAAAGGATGCGGTTGATCTCCGAGCGGTCGGCGGGCGCGAGGTCTTTGCGGATGACGTTGCCGCCTAACGGGAGCGGATAGCCGGTTTCTGTTTTCCACCACGCGCCGAGGTCGAGCACGAGGTCGAAGCCGTCGCGCGCATACGTGAGCTGGCCCTCGTGGATGATGAGGCCGACGTCCGCATTTCCCCCGGAGATGAAATCGAAAATCTGATCGAACGGCACGACGGTGTGGATCGGTTCGCCGAGGAGGAAAAGTTTCAGTGCGAGGAATGCGCTCGTCATTTTCCCCGGCACGGCGATGCGCTGGTGGCCGAGCCAGTCGCGGATCGCGCCGAAGTCGCTGAGGTCCGGCAGCGCCTTGCCGCGGCGGACGATGAGCATCGGGCCGTAGCCGTCGCCCATGCTCGCGCCGCAGGGGAGCAGCGCGTATTTGTCCGCGACGTGCGCGTAGGCGTGGATGCTGATGGCCGAGATGTGCAGCTCGCCGCGCGTGGCACGCTCGTTGAGCGTCTGGATGTCCTGCAGGATGTGCTCGAAGCGCCAGCGGCCCGTGGGGATTTTTCCCTCGGCAAGCGCGAAGAACATGAAGGCGTCGTCCGGATCGGGCGAGTGGCCGAGGGTGAGACTGAAGGAGTCGGACATGGTTGGATTTACGAAAGTGAACAGCTCGCGGCTGCACCGAGGCGTGCGCCGGCAAGGCGGATTATTTTGCCATGAGCCCGCGCGTTTTCAGCCAGAGTTCGAGACGACCGGGGAAATCGCCTGGCGCCTGCGTGTCGTTTGCGCGCATTCCGAAGCCGTGTCCGCCCGTCGAGTAGATGTGCAACTCGGCGGAGACCTTCGCCTTTCGCAGCGCGAGGAAGGCGAGCGTGCTGCCCTCGGCGAGCGAGCCGGGATCGTCGTTCGCCTGCGCGAGGAATGTCGGCGGCGTCTTGGCGGTGATGTGGATTTCGGGTTTCAGCTCGGTGAGCGAATTGTCCGCGAGGATGTGCCACGCGTAGCAGAGCATGAGGAAATCGGGACGGCAGCTCACCTTGTCCGTCGCGTCGGTGGCGGGGTAGAGGCGTGTCTCGTCGTTCGTCGCGGCGATGAGCGAGACCTGCCCGCCGGCGCTGAATCCGAACAGCCCGATGCGGTCCGGCTGCACGCCGAGGTCCGCGGCCTTCTCACGCACGAGGCTGATGGCACGCTGCGTGTCCCACGCGGGGAACTCCCACGGCTTCGCGAGCTTGTTCGTCGGGCAGCGGTGCTGGAGCACGGCGGCGGTGAACCCCCGCTCGCGGAACCACAACGCGAGGTCGGAGCCTTCGTGTTCGGAGGCGAGAATGCCGAATCCGCCGCCAGGGACGATCACGACGGCAGTGCCGTTTTTTTTCTCCGCCGTGGGAAAATAATACTCCAACCGCGGCTCGGCGATGTTCGTGAGGCGCGAGATGGGCAGCTTGTCCGTCGGCTTCGATGGCGTGAGCGTCTCGGGGCCGGGCACGGTGAATTCGCCCGGCGGCTTGCCTTCCCACAGTTTCAGCACGCGGTCGGGCTTCGGGATTTCAGCGCGGACAAATGCAGTGAGCAGCGCGAGGAGGGCGAATGCGGTTTTCATGCGGCGGTAATTAGATGGAGCGCACAATCGCACGGAGGCGGCAAACATTTCCGTCGAGCGCAGCGCAACGAACCAACGGGAGCGCATCACACCGGGGGATGAAGCTTCACTGAATGTTGGAAGCGGACGTTTGAACTTCGGCGTTCAGAGCCTGTGCGGCGCCGCAATGTCACGACCCGAGCCGCATCCGCACGACGCCTGCGCAGAACATAATTTTCAACATCCGAAATTGCTCACGGCTGCGGCCTCAGTGCAGCCGCACGAAATCGCGCAGGAACTGGAACCAGATGAACAACAGCCCGCGCCATGTGTAGCGGATCGCGCCGTCCTTGCCGCGCGCGAGGATTCCGGCGGTGACGTTGTGCGCGATCTGCGCGGCCTGCTCGTCGTGGAGCTGAGTGCCGAGTTTTTCCGGATCGGTCTCGGCGAGTCCGGCGGTGAGGACGTTGTTGCGCGCGAGGAAATCGCGGTGGCTGTCGAGGAGTTGCCCGAATGACTTGCCGCCGTCCTCGCCATTCGTGCGCCACTCGGGCGCGAGCTTGAGGTTGAGCGCGAATGGATAATTCCAAGTCGTCCAGATCGTGCCGTCGGCCCCGCGAGAAATAATCCGCAGGTAGTAAAATGCGAAATTTTCCTGCTCTACGAGGCAGATGACGGCCTGCACGCGCTCGTCCGATTTATGAAAGACGCGGAAGAACTGCCGCGCCTCGTCCCACTCGCGGCCGAGATCCGCGGCGTGCTCAAAGCCCTCGCCTTCGATTTCGCCGGTGAGGTCGTCGAGCGCGGGGAACATTTCGCGGTGCGGCGGCGTCTTGTGGCGCAGCTCGGTGTTCACGGGCATGGCGATTTTCCGCACGCGCGTGATCAGCTCGTACCACGGCCACACGAGCCAGAAACTCATAAAAATCAGCCCCATCGGCCACCAGCCCGTGAGCAGCCAGCCCGCGAGGAACGATGTGCTGAGGTAGCCGAGCACGCCGATTTTGTTCAGCACGAGATTGCCCGTCGTGCGCAGCGCCACGCTGAGCGCGAACACGCCGAGAATCAGGAAAAGATCGGCCATGCTCATGGGGTCGCTCCGATCATGGCTTGAGCCCGTGCCGCGCGACGAATGCCTCGAGTTCCTCTGGGCCGAAATCTGGCAGCACGACGCCTTCGCGCGTGACGAGCGTGGGCGTCTTGCCCTGGCCGGAAAGCCGGATCATCTCGTCGTAGTCCGCGCGATCGGCCTCCACGTCAATCAGCTCGTAGCCGAAGCCGCGCGTGTCCAGCCACTCGCGCGCGGCAATGCACCACGGGCACCAGGTTTTCACGTAGAGCTTCATTTTTTCTGCGATGCCTCGGCCCTCGCCTTCCAGCGCGCGGAGAATCCCTCAATGTAAACTTGCAGCGTCCCGCGGTACCGTTCGAGCGCCGCGGCCGCCTCCTTGTCGCTCACGATCGCCGCGTGTTCGCTGGAAACGACGAAGTTCGTGCTCGCGAGGCGCAGGATGAGCTTCGTGTGCGATTCCTTGTAGGCCACGACCGGGAAGCAGTCGCCCTTTTCCATCGCCCATTTCGAGCCGTCGGTGAGTTCCACGGCGAGATCCTCGAGCAGGCGCGCATAGAGCGTCACGCGTTCGCCCGCACCCGCGTGCGCGGTGCAGAGGGCGAGGAGGAGGGCGGTGATCAGCGCTTTCATTCCGCGGAGTCTGCCGCGCGGCCGGTGGAAAATCAACGCCTCACCTGCGGCTGGCAAAGCGATGCAAGTCCTGAGATGAATCGCCCATGCCTGCGCCGAGCCTTCCGAGAAATGTCACCGTCATCGCCCATGCGCTCGCCCGAGTGAAGCTCACGCGCCTGCGCGACGAGCGCACGCCGCCCCGCGAGTTCCGCCGCAACGCACAGGAACTCGCCGTGCTCCTCGCATTCGCCGCCACGCAGGATCTCGCGACCTCGCCGGAAAAAGTCCGCACGCCGCTTGCGGAGACTACCGGCGCGAAGCTCGCGCGGCCGATCGTCGTCGTGCCGATCCTCCGCGCGGGGCTCGGGATTTGCGATGCGATCCTGCCCTTTCTCGGCGACGCCGCCGTGGGCCATATCGGGATGCGCCGCGACGAGTCCACGCATCTGCCGACATCGTATTATTTCAACGCGCCCACGCAACTTGCCGAAGCCGACGTGCTGGTCGTGGACCCGATGCTCGCCACCGGGCACAGCGGCGCGGACGCCATCACAAAACTCAAGCAGGCCGGCGCGCGGAGCATCCGTTTCATCTGCTTTCTTGCCGCGCCCGAGGGCATCGCGCACCTCTGCACGCAGCACCCCGATGTCGCCATATTCACGAGCGCCGTGGATGAGCGGCTGGACGAGCGCGCCTACATCTTCCCCGGCCTCGGCGACGCCGGCGACCGCTACTTCGGCACGCTGCCCGTTTGAGCGTGGCGGGATTTCGCGCAGTGGCTGCGCAACCCCGCGACGATCGCATCCGCGTATTCGCGGAAAATGCTGCGCCGCATTTTTCCCGCGACCTCTCGCTCGCCCTCGTAGTCGCCAGCCTGGATGCGCGCGTAGGTCAGCTCGCTGTTCATGCAGTACGGCTCGAGGTACACCACCGGGCACTCGAAGATTCGGTTCGCGAGAAGATTCCGCGCCCACACATATTTGTCCGCACCCGCGCGCACCGCGTTGCCGCCGAAGTAGGTGAAGGGCGGCAGCCCCGTCGCATCCGCGAGCGCCTTTGCGAGCGGCGCGGCGGCGGCGAGTTCCTCCGCATGGCTGCGCGTGAGCAGGCGCAGCAGCATCTCGAAACGCTGGTCGTCGAACCGCAGCTCGTCGGCGCTGAAGCAGCCGTTCACCATCACATGCAGATCCTCCTTTTCCGCAAAATCGGGATGCTCCGGATCGCGCCAGTCGGTTCCGTTGAAATGGATGCACACGGCGAGATCGGGCCGGATTTTTTCCCGCACCCTGCGCGCGCGCTCATGGATTTCCGCGACGCGGTAAAAGAGGCGTTCGGCATGCCACTGCACCGTTTCGCGCTTCTGCGGATCGTGCGGGCCGTCGTAGTTTTCGCGCGCCGCCGCGATGCCGAGGAGCTGCATTTCCTTCCGCGCCGCCGGGCGCAGCGCATCCACCGTGAAGGGCGACGCCGGCGCGTTCGCGTCGCGCACGAACGACACCTCCGCGCCGAGCGCGCGCAGCTTCGGCGCGGCGAGCTGTGCCACGAGCAAAGTCATGTCGCCCTCGCGCACCGACCTGTCCTGCCCGCGCTGAAATGAGCGCCCTTCCATCAGCGCCCAGTCGCCGCCGATGTGCCCCGGATCGAGCGCGATCTTCACGCCGTCGAGCGGGCGCTCCGCCTTCGTTCGCGGCAGCGCCGACACCGCGCGCCAGTCCCGCGGCACAGCCTTCGCCGACTTCGCGTCCTTCGCAAATCGCAGCACGAACGGCTCCGGCGGCGTGAGCGTCTTCAGAACCATCGCCTCATTTTCACGCACCTCGATCACGCCAGCCGCCGCGCCACCCGGCGCATACGCCTTGTCGAGCAGTCGCTGGAATTCCGCCCGCGTGATCGTGTCGTGGAAAGCCTCAAGCCTCGCCCAGTCCGGTGCCGAAACCAGCGGGCTGAGCCGCTGCGCAAATGCCGCGCGGCACACGAACACGAGCAAAACGGCGAAGACAAAACGGAACAGGCGTGGTGGCACGCCGCACAGCATACGGATGCCCTGCGGGAAAATCGAGCGCCGCATGGATGCCGTGCGGTTTCCGCGGTCGGCTTTGCAGGATCGCGTCCACGCCCGATTATTTTCCCGCGATGATCAGATCGAAGCGCGCATTGAATTCCTCGAGCGGGAGGCCCCCGTCCTCGATGGACGCCCAGCCGTCGTAGCCCACTTCGTCAAGCGCGCGGCGGACTGCGGGCCAGTCAATGCTGCCGTCGCGCGGATGCACGAATTTCCCGCCGTGGCCGTCCGGGTTCAGCTTGAAATCTTTCACATGCAGTTTCGCGATGAGCGGGCCGAGCGCCTTGATCCAATCCTGGACCGGCGTCACGTATTTCACGTGGTTGCCGATGTCGAAATACGACTTCACCCACGGGTGCGCGAACGACGCGATGAAGTACCGGTAGAGTTCCGGCTTCACCCACAGATTGTTCCAGACGTTCTCGAGCGCGATGATGACCTTCAGTTCCTCAGCAAGCGGGATCAGTGCTTCGACGGCCTTCTTCGACGTGTCCGTCGCCCTGTTCTGCGCAGCGATGTAAGCCTCGAACTTCGAGTTGTCGCCCTTCACCACACGCGAGACGTGTCCGTTTTTCTCGTCGAATTCGATGTCGAATTCCCACGGCTCCGGCATCGGGATGCCGCCGACCTTGCACGGCACGACGAGAACTGCGTCGGCACCGTAGCCTTTCGCGGCGCGCAACGCGAGGCGCACCTGCTCCTGCGAATTTTCCACCGCCTTTGCGTCATCGCTGTTGAAGCTCATCCACCCGCGCAGGACGGAATGCACGCGCATCCCCATCTGCTCCGCGAGCGCGCGGCCCTGCGCGGCCTCCTCCTCGGGGCAAATGTGCGTCGTCTCCACGCCCTGAAAACCCGCGGCCTTCAGCGGAGCGAGCGCGTCCTCGGTGACCTTGCCGATGATTTTCGCCTTGCGAATCTTGCTGTGAAATTCCGCGGCACGCATGGACTGCGGCGTTAGCACCGAGCACGAGGCGGCCGCGGATGCTGCGGCGAGAAATTGACGGCGGGAGAGTGAAGTTTTCATGGGAGGAATGAGGATGGTGATTGTCCCGCGCAGTCAACCGCTTGCAATGCGATTCTGCTTCCGAATCCGCCGCCACTCCCGCTCGCTCGCACGATCACAGAGCGAGGTTCGGTTTGTCTTTTCCCGCGCCGTCGCAATGAATGCGCGCACCATGCTTCCTCGCCTCCGCCCCGCATTGCTCCCCTGCGTCGCCACGATTCTTGTCACCGCGTTTGCCTCCGCCGACACGAATTCCAACTGGCCCCGCTGGCGCGGCCCGCACGACAACGGCAGCACTGAGAGCGGCGCATATCCGACCAAGTGGGATGCGACCACAAACGTCCTCTGGTCCGCACCGCTTCCCGGCAAAGGCTGCTCCACGCCGATCGTCTGGAACGAACGCATCTACCTCACCGCGCCGTCCGACGGGCAGGACACGCTGCTCGCATTTGACTGGGCCGGCAAGCCGCTCTGGCAGACGCCCGTCGGCCCCGAGCGCGCGGGAAAAAATCGCAACGGCTCCGGAAGCAACCCTTCACCGACGACCGACGGCACCGCGATCTTCACCCATTTCAAGAGCGGAAATCTCGCCGCCTTCGAGATGGACGGCAAACTGCGCTGGAAGACGAACCTCCTCGAGCGATTCGGAAAAGACATGCTGTACTGGGACTACGGCACGTCGCCCGTGCTCACGGAAAAGGACGTGATCGCCACGCTCATGCACCACGGCGAATCGTACATCGCGGCGTTCGACAAAATCACCGGCGACCTGCGCTGGAAGGTCGCGCGCAATTTCACGACGCCGACCGAGGGCGATCACAGCTACGCTACGCCGATCGTGATCCGCCACGCGGAAAGAGAGGCGCTGCTCGTGTGGGGCGGACAGCACCTCACCGCGCATGACGCAGCGACCGGCGCGACGCTGTGGAGCTGCGGCGATTTCAATCCCGAATCGAAAAACAACTGGGTCGCAGTCGCCTCGCCCGTGATCGCCGGCGACATCGCAGTCGTCCCGTACGGACGCGGCTCGCGGCTGCACGGCATCAGACTCGGCGGCACCGGCGACATCACCGCCACGCACCGCGCATGGGTGCGCGACGACACCGGCAGCTTCGTCCCCACGCCACTCGAATACAAAGGCCGCATCTACCTCGTGCGCGACCGTGGCCAAGTCGTGTGCATCAATCCCGCCGACGGCTCGACAGTGTGGACCGGCGACTTTCCTAAAGGCAGCGCGAGCTACTATTCCTCGCCCGCCGCAGCCGATGGGAAAATCTACGCCGCACGCGAGGACGGCACCATCTTTGTGGCGAAGATAGACGGCGCATTCGAAGTGCTCTCGGAAAACAAAATGGGCGAGCCCGTCATCGCCTCGCCCGTCCCCGTTGGCGGCCGCCTGCTCATCCGCGGCGAGAAGCACCTCTTCTGCATCGCCGCCGGAAAGTAACGCAGGCACTCCAGTCCGCAGCGCATTCCAAATTCGGCGCACATCCCATCCCCAAGTTTTCAAACCCTGAACCCTTAACTCGGAACACAAAATCCGAACCTCCCATGAAATTCACGCTCCCCGCCATCCTCGCCACACTGCTGCTCGGCTCACTCCATGCCGCCGATTCCACACCGCCATCCGGTTTCCAAGCGATCTTCAACGGCAAGGATCTCACCGGCTGGTACGGCTGGAATCCGCATTCCTCGGTGAAGCTCACAGGCGAGAAGCTCGAAGCGAACCTCAAACAGCAGCGCGAGGATTTTTCAAAACACTGGCGCGTGGAAAACGGGGAGCTTGTGAACGCCGGCACCGGCCCGTATGCGACGACCGATGGCGAGTTTGGCGACATCGAGCTGCGCGTCGAATACAAGACCGTCGCACACGCCGACAGCGGCATCTACCTGCGCGGCTGCCCGCAGGTGCAGATCTGGGACAAGAACCAAATCTTTGATCCCAAGAAGCCCGACCGCAAGCCGCACCTCGGCTCCGGCGGACTTTTCAACAACACGCCGAACACGCCGGGCCGCGACCCGCTCGTCCTCGCGGACAAGCCGTTCAGCGAATGGAACACCTTCCGCATCATCCAAGTCGGTGCGCGCACCTGGGTGTGGCTGAACGACAAACTCGTCGTGGACGGCAACCCGATGGAAAACTACTGGGACCGCGCGAAGCCGTTTCCGGCAAAAGGCCCGATCATGCTCCAGACGCACGGCGGCGAAATCCGCTGGCGCAATATTTTCGTCCACGAGATCAGCGCGGACGAGGGGAAGAAAATCGTGAGCGAGGCAGACGCGAAAAAATAGCCGCGCTCAGACTTCCTCCAGCGCCACCTTCGCGTCGCCGAAGGTCTTCGGGCGCACGTCCATCTTGTCCATCATGGACATGAAGAGGCGGCACATCTGGCGCTCGGGCTTGTCCTTGTAGTCGAGCACGCGGCCGCCGTGAATGCGCCCGCCTGCGCCGCCGAGGACGATGATGGGAAGCTGGTCGTTGTCGTGCTTCGCGCCAGCCATCATGCTGGAGCAATGCAGCAGCATCGTGTTGTCGAGCAACGTGCGCGGACCTTCCTGGATCGCGTCGAGCTTCCGTGTGAGATACGCGAGCTGCTCCAAAAAGAACTGGTTCACCTTTAGGAAATCCTCGCCGTCGCTGTGCGAGAGCAGGTGGTGGATCATGTAGTCAATCCCGTGCCCGGCCTGCTGCACGCTCGGGAGATTTGGAAAGCGGAGCGCGCTGTGATCGTTATTGAGCTTCAGCGTGGTGATGCGCGTGGTGTCCGTCTGGAAGCCGAGCACGAGGATATCAATCATCAGCCGCATGTGCTCGCCGATGTCCTGCGGGATGCCGTCCGCAGGACGTGCGATGTTTGGTTTTTCCAAAGTAGGCCGCCAGCCTTGCAACTCGCCGCGCTTGCCGGCGTTCTCGATGCGCTTCTCCACGTCGCGCACGGATTCGAGATACTCGTCGAGCTTGCGCTGGTCGTTCTTGCTGATGCCGAGCCGCAAATCCTGCGCGTCGGCGAGCACGGCATCGAGCACGCTCTTGTCCGCGGGTGAAGCGTCGTCCTTGAAGAGTCGGTCAAACGCGAGCGCAGGATACAGTTCCAGCGGCGTCGGCGTGGTCGGCGAACTCCACGAGATGTGCGAGCTGTAGAGCATCGAGTAATTTTTGTGCACCGCCGGATTCGAGCGCTCGCACGCGAGCACGAGGCTCGGCACTTTCGTCGAGTGTCCGTAAGTCTGCGCGAGCATCTGATCGAAACTCGTGCCCGAGCGAATCTCGCCGCCGCTCGCGATGGGCGCGCCGGAAAGCATGTTGCCCGTCTGCGAACTGTGGATGTTTCCCTTGCGCGCCTCCGCGTGAAACAGCCCGCGCACGAAGAGCATCTTCTCGCGAAAATCGGCGAGCGGCGCGAGCACACGGCCGAGTTCCATCGCCTTGCCCTCGCCCTTCGCCCACCATTCCTTCGAGTGAAAACCGTTGCCGGAAAACGTCACGCAGAGACGCACCGGCGCCTCGCTCGCGGGCTTGTTCTTCCGCGGCTCGTCGCCCCAGACGTTGAACGATTCGAGCCAAGGCAGCGCCATCGAGACGCCGACTCCGCGGAGAAATGCACGGCGAGAAAAGTGATGGGTGTTCATGGAGGTTCAGTTGTTTGCGACGAAGTCCCGCCCGCGCACCTCGCGGAACTGCGGGCTGAGGACGATCAAATCAATCACGGTGCCGACACGGTAGCCGTTTTCGCGCAGCCGCGCGAGCATCGTGTCGAGCAGCGGCTTGTCGGAAAGCTGCACGCTGCGGCCGAGCGCGTAGCCGAGCAGCTTGCGGCAGAACTGCCGGAGGAAATCGTCGCGCCGTGTGTTCACGAGATACGAGCGCAGGCCGTCGAGTCCCTCGAAGGCCGTGCCATCCGGCAGCTTCACGTGCGTATCAATCGCAAGTCCGCCAGCGTCCTTGTTGCGTGCGCGTCCGATGGCATCAAAGCCTTCGAGGGCGAAGCCAAACGGATCAATGCGCTGATGGCATTTCGCGCACTGTGCGTCGCCGCTGTGGCGCTCGATGAGCTGGCGCTCGGTGAGTCCCTGCGGTGCTTCGTCCGGCAGCACGGGCACGCCCTTCGGCGGACGCGGCAGCTTTTCCCCGAGCACGACTTCGCTCAGCCAGTTGCCGCGCAGAATCGGACTCGTGCGCGAGGCACCGCTCTGTTTCGCAAGCGTGCTGGCGAATGCGAGGATGCCGCCGCGTCCGCTCGCGCGGAGTCCGTCCACGCGCTGCCAGCCGTCGGATTTCTGATTTGAAATCCCCGCGCCCAAAGCAATGCCGTAGTGCTTTGCGAGGTCGGCATTCACGAAAGTGTGATCGGCATCGAGCAGCGATAGGACTGAGCGATCCTTTTCAAACAAATCCGTGAAGAACTGCACGGCTTCCTCCTGCATCGCGCCACGTACCGAGGTGAAAGTCGGGAAGTGCCGCTCGCTCTTTTCATCCAGCGCCGCGACATCGCGCACATGCAGCCACTGGCAGCCGAATTCAGTCGCGAGCCTGCGCACCTTCGCATCGCGCACCATGCGTCGCGCCTGAGCAGCAAGCGCGTCGGGATCGTGCAGTTTGCCGGATGCGGCGAGCGAGCGCAGTTCGTCATCGGGCGCGGATGACCAGAGAAAATAGCTCAGTCGCGTCGCCAGCTCCCAGTCATTCACCGGCGCTGCCTTCGGTCCCGGCGCCGCCTTTTCACCGCGGTAGAGAAACGCCGGTGCGACGAGCACTCGTGCGAGCATCATCCGCACTGCGGCGGCATGCGGCAGTTCCTGCTTGCGCAGCTTTTGGTAAAGCGCGCGCAGTTCGTTCTTCTCCGCGTCGCTCAAGGACCGCCGCCACGCGCGCCCGGCGAAATCAATCGCGGCCTGCACATGCTTCGGCTCGACTTCGACAAGCCGTTTCCTGAACGCCTCCGCGGCGCGCGCAATCGGTTCGCGCATCGGCTCGAATGCGGCCGGCTTCGCATCCTGCGTCGCGAACTGCCAGAGCTGCTCGAAGGCGTCCACCTGCTTCAGCGCCGACTCGCTCACAAAATGCAGCTCATCCCACATGCGATCCAGCGCGGCAACCTGCGCATCGTCGAGCATCAGCCGCTTCAGTTGCTCGTCCTCGCGGTAGAAAAGCGTGAGCGTCACGACCTCGTCCACAGGCACGATCTTCGTGTAGCAGAGCGCGACGGGAAACAGCGCGCGGAAATCGTCGAACGCCGTTTCAAACCGTCGCCGCACCGCGCAGCCGTCGCGAACGAGAATCGGCGCGCTGTGCGAAGTGCGCAGGTTGTTGTCCGACCACTGGCCCTTCGCCTGCGCGGATTCGGCGCGGCTTGCGAAAAGGCCGCTCAGCTTTTCCGGCCTGCTCGTGCCCGCCTGAACTTGCAGCGCAGCCTCGGCGTCGCTCGCGGGATCGAGTTTCGCAGTCACGACAAGCTCCGTGTCCTTGATCTGCGCCGCAGGAATCTTGACCTCGATAATCGTCCCCGACCCCGTGCGCAAGGCGTCCGGCGCTGCGCCGGGGATGTCGCGCAAAGGCACGTCCTTCGCGCCCTTCGTCACGAGCCGCGCATTTTCCCAAAGCACCGCGCCCTTCGCCCTGCCGTCGCCGGCATCGCCTGTCGCGAGGAAGATCGTCACGTCGCCTCCGTCCTTTGGCGCTGCGAGTTTCACACGCAGCTCGTGCTGCGCGGCCAGCGGTGTCACGGGTTCCTGCCATCCCTTCGGCCCGTTCTCCTTGCCGATGTGGCCCACGCTCGCGAAGCGCCACAGCGATTGCTGCCAGTCCTGGATGAGCCTCGTCACCGCCGCCGCATCGGCAGGCGCTGCCGAACGGAATTGCGCGCGAATGATGTCGAGCACGGGGGATGGCGTGCCGTCATTCAGCGCCGCCCAAAGCATCGCCGAGTATTTCGGATTCAGGTCGTGATCCTTCGCGACAGCGGCGATGGATCTCTTGTCGTCGCGCAGGGCGTCGCGCTCCGCGAGCAATGCCTTCACATATTTTCCCACGGGCAGTCGTCCACCCGTGTTTGTGTCGAACTTGATGCCCTGCAAATTCACCGCCGTCGCGCCGCCCTGCTCGCTGAACTGCGCGTAGAATCCGCGAATCTTCGCCAGCGCCTCGTCCGTCCAGTCGCGCTGCGAAGCGCTCGGTGAAAAGCGGATGCCATCCGGCAGCAGCACCGCGTGGTTTGCGATTTCCTTCGCCGCATCGAGATACTTCGTCAGCAGCGGTGGCGACATCACCAACGCCGCGCCTGCATTGGTGAATCCTTCGCCTGCCGCGCCATCCGCCGGAAATTCCTTCGCGGGATCGAGCGATTCCACGCCGGTGAGATCGCGCAGCGTGTAGGTGTATTCCATGTTCGACAGCCGCCGCAGCACGACGGGGCCGGGGTCGCCCGCGTTGGCGAGCGCGGCTTCATCGAGCGTCGCCTGCACCCATTGCACGAGGGCGGATTTTTTCTCCGCCGGCAACTGTTTCTCCTTCTTCGGCGGCATCTCGTCGTTCGTGATCTGCTCGAGCACATGCTCCCACACATCCGGTTGCTTCCTGATTTCCGCGACCGAGACGAACCGCTCCAGATCGAGATCTCCCTTCTGCTTTTCCGTCGAATGGCAGGTGATGCAGTATTCCCTCAGGATCGGCCGGGTGGCCTCGTGAAAAGCGCCGTCGTCCGCAGCAAGCCCGATGGCGGTTCCAAAGATGCCGGTGAACGCCGTGAGGATGCCGGATGCGATGCGGTTCATTTTGAAAATCGGGCGGCAGGCTTGCTCATGCGCAGTGTCCCTTACAACCCGCCATCCGGCCTTGTCGCAGCCGGGAAAATTCCAGGCTGTCCGCAGCCCGGAGCACCCTTCGCCGACCTTGCCGCGTCGTGGAACTGGAAATGGGTTCGTTTGGCAATAAGTGGATTTTGGGTTCACCCCCGATCCGAGACCTCCACGGACGGCGGTGCAGCATTATCCCGTGCCTATGCACGGGTACATCTGCCGCTCCAGTTTGGCCTCGTAGCGCAGGCATTTGCCGAGAATCTCGGCCAGCGTTCCCAAGTCTCCCCATCCTCAGCCGAGATTCTCGGCTGGCGCTTCGGAGCCTGCTGCCTCCCAGCGCAAATATCAGGCGCTCGCGCGGATGCAGTCTTCGGTGAGGAGACTTTCCGGGTTCGGGAAGCCGGTGGGGATGCCGGGGGCGGTGACGGGTTCGCCGCTGGCGATGCGGGCGGCGACATCGCGATTCAGGGCGAGGAGTTGGGCGAGGAGGTCGGCCTTGCGGTGAAGCCGTAGGCGGCGAGGACGGCGGCATCGAGGGCGGCGTGGGCGTCCTTGAGCGGGTTCGCGCCGGGGAGTTCGAGCGTGCGGTAGAGCGCCCTCAGCCCGCCCTTGAGCTTCGGCAACGCCTCCGCACGGATGCGCCGCACCTCCCGCCCGGCGGCGGCGACGGCGCTCACCGCTTTCGCCTCGGGGCTCTGCGGCCAGGGGAAGGTGTCGAAGACGGTGCGGCTAAGACGTTGCACCGTTCGGTTGCCATAGATGAGCGAACTGCCCCGCATCTCGCTCGCTCCATCGATAAATCGCGGTGCTGTAGCCTCGCAGAATCGCAATCGTCTGGTCGCTGACTCGGCGAAAATCTTGCTCATCCTCTTCCTCAAGGGGATCGGGTGTTCGCAGGTCGTTGATTAGGACGACTCGATCTGAGTCAGGACGACTTTCTCGCAATTCCATCCAAGTAAAAGAGATCAATTTTGCAGTCTGCGGTTTCGGGTCTCCCACAAGCTTGATCAGCCGCTCTCGGCGACGGGGAAGAGGGATGACGAAATCGACCGTGTGCTCAACTGTGCGTCCGGGAAGGATCACATTGGGTGTGTAGAGAACGCCCTGTTGATCCAAAAATTCCGCGACCATCTCGAAGAAATCTACCCAGCGGTGCGGGACCGCGCTCATCCAGAGATCGTTCAGTCGCAAAATAGCGGTCAGCAGAAAATGGATCCGCTGAGGCAAGTTGGCGGCGGTCGCGATCATCTCGATGCGATCGTTTACAACATGGGCACCACACCCGGCCGTGGCGCGCTGTATCAGGTTTTTTCGGTGATCCGAGTCTTCGATTTTGACGCCTAGATCCTTGAGGTTATCGAGTGTGTTACCGTCATCGTGCAAAAGAAACTCACCGCCGCGCGGCTCGACAAAGACCCGAATCCCGTCGTGAAACGCATCCAAAAACGGCGTGCTGATCACCTGCCGCCCACCTTGATCCAGAGCAGTCACGCGGTCGCGCAGCCAGTCGGCGTATTCGCGAGCGAAGTTTGAGTGAGTGGTGACGGGCATACGATTACAATAGCGCGAGTTCGTAACCTAGCGGAAACCTCGCGTGAATTTCCTCAAGAAATCGTTCGAGAGTTGCCGCTGGATTCGCAGGATCATGCCAATCGACGGGCTCCGCGAATTCGAGTCCGAATCCTTCGCGATAAACGTGCAGGTGTGGCTGGTTCCGAATTTCGGTTCCATCAGGATTTGAATGATAAGGATGAGCATCCAGCCGGATGAGTCCGATGTCGCGATCCCTCGTCCGCAGGTGCATGCGAATTTCGTAGGGATTTCGCTTCATCGACAGTTTGAACTGAATTCTCTTATCTTCCACAGCAACAAACGTCTCGGTCTGGGCCGTGTTGTTCAGCCAAACGAAAACCTCTTGCAGCGCGGCCTCTTTAAGCAACGCGATGAGGCGGTCAGCTTGGAGTTGAGTGAGCATGATCCTTACGACAGCCCACTTTCTGCCATGTGTGGCAGAAACAAGTCGAGATTATCAGTCGTCTGCTCGGAGCGCTTGCGGAATTTGCGGAAGCACGTCGCGAGGCAGTCGGCGGCCTCGCGGGTGACGGCGACGCGGTCGTTGTCGAAGACGGGCTTGGGCTGGCCGGGGAAGAGGAAATTCAGCGGGCCGTAGTGCTCGGCGAGGGTGTCGAGCTTCGCGATGCCGACGGGGGAGTCCATCTGCGTCTCGAAGTCATAGACGTGGAATTCGTCGAAGTTGCAGAGGATGACGTAGCGCGGGCGTCCGGGGACAAGGCGCGTCCAGTAGTCAAAGGCCTGGCGGTAGTGCTTCGAGAGCACCGCGCCGCGCTTTTTCATTTCGATGAGGACGACGGGCTTCCAGACGTAGTCGGCAAAGCTGGTGCCGCCGCCGTCCTCGGTGGCCTTGCGCACGCGGAACTCGGGCTCGCCGCCGACATCGAGCGAGCCCGCGTGGCCGAAGGCGATGAAGAGGCGGTCGAGGAATATCTGCGCCTGGCCTTTCTCATCGCCGGTGATGTGCGTCTTTGCCCATGCGGTGAAGGCGGCGAGTTTTTTCCGTGGGGACCATGGCGGATTCCTACCGGAAGGACCGGCGCGGCGGCAATGGCGGAGCGCGCGCATTTTTTCGTCAGTATGGGCTCAAAAATGCCGCAGGCAGGTGCGGGCTTCCACCTTCAGCCAGTCGCCCAAGCATCAAGGCTTCGGCACGGATGCCGGCAGGCTTTGAAGCCACTCCAGGAGCAACTGAATGCCCGCGGGATCCACTGCGAGCGTCCCCACGGGTGGCATCTGGCCACCCTCACCCCGCAACGAAACGCGGATGGGCAGCACCGAGCGTCCCGCATTGCCCGGGGCGATGATCCTTGCGTCCGCAAGGCCGGTGAGGCCGAACGCGCCGTGTTGGGGCGGAGCGTCAATGAGGTGCTGCTGGTCGGGCGCGGCACCGGGGGTCAGATTCATCAGGGTGTTGCCGCCGCCCTCCGGAGTGTGGCAGTGCGCGCAGTTCACCGCGAGGTAAGCACGCGCCCGGTCGGCCAGTGCGGCGCTCTTGTCGTATGGATCCACGTGGCGCGGGGCGTCAGGCTTCGGAGCCGCGCCCTTGGCGATGCCGAGGGCTCCCAGCGCTTCGATCTGATTCCGTGTCTGGCCTCCGATCACCACATCGCGGTTGAGCTGTGCATTGGTCAGGCTCATCGCAAACTTCGCCGCGCGCGAGTGACAGAACAGGCAGTCCGAGCGGCTGGGGACAAGCCATTCGCGATCGGCAAGTTTGACGCGGGTGCCTTCCTTGGCGACGAGCACGGCATCGTCCTGCGCGTCGTTCCAAAGATACGAGTAGGCGGACCAATCGTTGTCCTGCTTGAGCAGCACCCGCGTTTCCAAGTGGCGGGCGGGCTTGCCATCGCGGGGAGGCAAACTGAGCGTCTGCGCCAGTGCGGTGCCGTCGGGCAGATCCCATGTCGCCCACGTTCCGCCCGGCCTGGCGGTGCTCGTGCCCGGCAGGGCGAGCAGTCGGTCTGCACTCGCGCCATCGTGCCACGCCGGAGCATTGATGACGTAAGGCTGCACACCGGCGGCCGGCTGGAGTGCAGGCACGTCTGCGAAGAGACCGGTTTCACTCAGTCGCGTGGGGAAGGCCGTTGCACTGGCCTCGGCGGCAGGAGCCGGTTCGAGGCGATACAACGCATCGCCATTGTGATCGACGATGAGGATGTCGCCCTCCGGCGTGGTGCCGAAGCCGGTGATGGCCAGTGCGGTGTCCACCAGTTCGCGGTTCCACAGCAGCTGCCTGCCGTCGTGCTTCGCCGCCCAGATCCGGCCCGTGGTGTAGTCGCCGTAGAGATAGGCGCCGGCGAGTTCCGGAAAGCGCGCGCCTCGATACACAAAGCCGCCGGTCAACGAACGAAATTCTCCGTGATCATGCTCGATGGTCGGCGGCGTGAAGGGCGACGGGCCGCGCAAACGACCCTCGATGAAAACGCGCGAGCCTTCATACGCGCTCCAGCCGTAGTTTGCGCCGCGCTGCAGCAGGTGCGCGCTCTCACGGAGATCCTGCCCGTTTTGTCCCACCCAAATCTGCCCGCTCTCGCGATCCGCGGTGATGCGCCAGGGATTGCGAAGTCCATACGCCCAGGTCTCCGGCCGCGCGCCCTTGGTGCCGACGAAGGGATTGTCCGGCGGCACACGATAGGTCTGTCCGCGTGGCGCGCCATCCACATCGAGCCGCAACACCTTTGCGCACAGCGTGCTGAGATCCTGCCCGGCGTTGTCCGTATCCGAACTCGGGGTGCCGTCGCCCGTCGTGACATAGAGCATGCCGTCGTTGCCGAAGGCCGTGGCCATGCCGTTGTGCCCGTTGCTCGGCCACTCGATAATGGTCAGCGCCGAGCCTTCGATGATGCGGTGCGGAGGCTGCCGGTCCACCGTGTAGCGCACAATGCGGGCGACCTTTTTCTTTCGCTCGGCATCTGCCGGATCCGGCCCCGTGCCGCCGATGTAGATCCAGCCATTCTCCCCGTAGCGCGGATGCAGGCCGATGCTGTTGGCCGAGTCGGTCAGCTCGAGCAGCGTCTCCGCCTCGGCCGCATCCGCGTGCGGGGCAAAGCGCTTGAGTCTGCAAAATTTGTCGTTTCCGGACGTGTAGAGCAGCAGCAGGATCTTCCCCGTCCCCGGCTCCAATTCGATGGCGACGGGGCGCTTCATCTCGAGCTTGGAAAACGCTCGCACCGCGACATACGGCGACGGCGGCTCCGGCGAACCCACGAGCCGCGCATTCACCCACGGCTGGCGTTCAGCCGCGTGCGCGGGCGTCATGACCATTGCCGCCACAATGCCTGCGCAGAGCTTGAAGATCAGTTTCATGGATTGGAGGGATTGGAGCGGTTCAACTAAAAGCGCGGCCAGTTTTCAACGCAAAGGCGCGGAGTGAACAGCCATAATGTTTCTGAAACCGTTCCACGGTGTCGTCGAAGATGCCGTGTCTCGCTTGGACGACATGGAAGGCGGCAAGCGCGCTGGAGGGCGGGCAGATGCCGTCAACGAGCAGCGTCTGGTCATTGCGACGCGCCCGCGGGTTCGCCAATCCCTTTCGCCGCCCACAGCAGCGCGTTCATCAGCAATTGCTCGGTGCCGAGTTCCGCGCCGGTGGAGAAAAGTTTTACAAGCCGGTGTGGAGCTGCCCAATTTCCGCCCGCGAATCGGGTTCATGAAGAACCACCTACCGACCCCTCACCCCCGACGCCGATCCGCGGTATGACCGTTTCCGGCGCGACGGGCGCGAAAGCAAATCCCTTCCAGTCGTCGAACACCTGCCATGAAAATGTCCTCTCTCAACCGGTTTGCAGTGATCAGCGCGGCGTTCGTTTCGATCGGGCTCTGCCAGGCGCAGGAGAATCGCGGGCCGGTGGCGGAGCGTTTCGGATTTGGAGCGGACGAGAGTTTGTCGCCGAGGTTCCGGACTTTCTACGTGACGTGGGGCGCGACGGAGAAGCCGGAGTTCACGCGGTATCTGGAGGAGGTGCGGCCGGACATTGTCCAGGCCGGCTGGTATGGGCCGATGTTCTTCGGCTATGTCGGGCTGAAGCAATCCACGGGGTATCCGATGCAACTGCCGGTGTCCGGCCTGTCCGCCTGCTGGGAGCAGTGGCGGGAGATGCACGGCAAGGTCCGCGCGAACGGTGGGAAGTCGGTGGCCCATTTTACGGTGACGAACGTGATCCGCGGACCGGAGAAGGATGATGAGAGCAAGCCGGGCCTCTTCGCGGATTGGTACACGAACGCGTGGCCGGAGGGGTTGCTCGGCAAACGTCCCGCGCCGGACTGGACGGATCTGGTTTCGAAGGACGCGTCGGGCAAGGTGCTGATCGACCATCACTACGTGCAATACAACGCGCTGTGCGTGAACAACCCCGCGACGCGGGCGTTACTGAAGCAGATGGTGCAGGCGGCGCTCGCCAATGGCGCGGACGGCTTCATGACGACCTACAATTACCGGCGCGCGTGCGCCTGTGTGCATTGTCAGGAGGCGTTCCGCGCGCATTTGAAACGGACTTTTTCCCAGCAGGAACTGGAGCGTCACTTCGGGATCGCGGACATCGATCACGCGAAGTTCGAGAAGATTCCGGGGCAGACGCCGGGTTACCCGCCCGAGGGCGAAGCGGATCCCTTCACGCTGGCGTCGTTCCAGTGGTCGGCGATGGCTTACAAGGCGGCTTGGGACGAGATTTTCCTAGGTGAAGGACGAGGCGCGAAGCCGGATCTGATCCTCGGGCAATGGGATCATCTGGGGAACGTGGGGGTGACGGAAGAGCGCGGGTTCCTGCCGATCGGGAGCTTTGCGAAAGGTGAGAACTATCTGTGGCATTCGGGGAACCACTATAACCCGGATGCGAAACCGGGGGACGACAATGACGGGTGGTTGAACGGCCTGTATCTGCGCGCGCTGGCGGGCGACAAGCCGTACGTGATGGGGCGCTACGACAGCGTCCGGATTCGCGTGGGGCAGGCGGAGGCGATGGCTCTCGGCGGTGCCGGCACCGGGCTGAACAACACCGTGACGGATCCGGCAGCGTTTGCGGTGTTGAAGCGGTCTTTGGGGTTCGCCAAGGCGCACGAGGGGGACGTGCTCGACGCGCACATCCGCGCGGTGCCGGGCAAGCCCGTGGAAAAAGTTCAACCGATGATGCTGGCGGACACGTGCCTGGTGATCCCGCGGCAGTCGGCGTGGGCGGGAAAGCGGCGTTCGTTCGACACGTTTCGGAAGGTGGGGACGGAACTGGTTCGCCGGCAGCAACGGATCATGATGATGTCCGACGAGGTGCTGGCGGGCGATGCGTCGGTGGCTGGCGGTCTTTCGCACCGGAAGGACATCGTGGCGGGGGACGGGCTGGCGAAGTTCCGCGTGGTCATCCTTCCGGAGGTGCTGGCGCTGTCGGAGGATCAGGTCCGCGCATTGGGGCGCTGGATGGGACAGCGCGCTGACAACCGTCTGGTGATCATCGGCGACGCAGCCATGCTGGACAACCGCGGCCGGCCTTGGGCGATTGCCGCGACGGTGGACGGCAAACAGCGGATGGCTTGGACGTCTGCGTATGGCGCCGAGCGGGTGGTGCGGGTGGACGTGGATGCGCTGGCGGCGGAGGGGATGGATTGGGGCGTAATGAGGCCGCTGTCCGAGCCGGCGCTGGATCTTTGGGTGGAGCGCAGCGGTGCGAAGGTGCCGATGCGCGATGCCAACTCGCTGCGGGTGTCACTCTACCGGCATCCGGACGGGGCGCATGTACTGCACGTCGTGAACTACGCGAGGGATCTGGCGAAGGCGAAACAGTTGAAGAAGGCGAACCCCGACGCGGAGTTCCCGATCGTCTCGGAGCCGTTATGGGTGCGAATTCCGAAAGACGGAGAAATCTCCGCCACGAAGTCACGGATTCTGACACCGGACGTGCGGGAGGACGGTTCGCCCGAGGAGGTCGGGCGTGTGGAGGAGACGGATGGAAAAGGGGATCGTTGGATCAAGCTTGGACCGGTCACGGTCTATCGCATCTTGGAAATGCGGTGATCCTTTCCCACGCCGTACGCAAGTCGAGATTCGGAGCGTGATTCCCCTCGCGGCAGCGGGCACTCAGCAATCCCGCAGGCAAATCCGCACCCCGCCGCGCAGCCATCCGCCCTGCCAGGACTTGAATTCGAGCTTTGCGAAGAGCAGCTTGCCCGCGTCCATCCGGCGGCCGGGCGCCTCGTTCTTCACGCGCCGGGCGCTTGCCAAAGCTAGGTCCGCCGAACGCTTTGCGTCACCCGTTTGGTTTCGGCGCTGAGTCCGAGCGGACGACGTCCTGCACGACGAACTGCGGCCGCTTGTTGGCCGTGAGGAAAATCCGGCCGATGTATTCGCCGGCCATGCCGAGCACGATGAGCTGCGTGCCAGAAAAGACCGTGAGCGCGGCCATGAGCGAACTCCAGCCGAGCGGCGTGCCGTATTTGAAATGCTCGATCACCACCGCAATCGTGTAGAGGAAGCCAAGCGCGGCCATCACGAAGCCGAGCATCGTCGCGAGGTGGAGCGGGATGACGGAGAAGTTCACGAACATGTTCATCCACAGCTTCACGAGCTTGCGCAGCGTGTAGCCGCTGCGGCCCGAGTCGCGCTCGGCGTGCGCGACTAGCACGCGGCCGATGTTCTGCGTGACCTGGAGGATGAGGCCGTCCACATACGCGAACGGCCCGTCGTAGCGGCAGATTTCGCGCGCCACGAATGCGCTCATGCAGCGGAAGCTCGAAAGGTAGAGGCCCCTCGGCTTGTCGAGGAGGAAGTCCGCCATGCGGTTCGTGAGCCAGCTCCCGAGATTGCGCCAGCCCTCGTGCTTCTTGTCGTCGTAGAAGCTGTAAACGACCTCGTGCCTGCCCTCGCGCGCGCAGTTCACGAGCTTCATCACCTCGGACGGCGGGTTCTGCAAATCGTCATCCATCGTGACGATGAATTCGCCGCTCGCGTGGTGCAGGCCCGCCATCACCGCGTGGTGCTCGCCGTAATTGCGCGAGAGTTTCACGAGCGTGATCGGCACGGTCGCGGCGCGCATGAGTTCCTCGCAAACCTCGAAGGTTCTGTCGCGGCTGCCGTCGTTCACGAGCACAAGTTCGTGGCCTCCGTCCACCTTCAGCGCGGAGAGTTCCGCGATGAGGCGCGCGAGTGTCGCCTCGGAATTGTAGAGCGGGACGACGATGGTGAGCGCGGGCTTCATGGCTGCTTCATGGTTGCCAACGGGAGATTTTTTCAGCCGCGAAAAGTGCGGCATCGTCGGTGAGCTGCGGGTGCATCGGCAGGCTGAGGACTTCGCGGCACGCGCGTTCGCTCTCGCCGAGCCCGCCCGCGCCGTGTACGATGCGGCCAAGATACGCGGGCTGCGTGTGGACGGGCTGCGGGTAATGGATTGCGCTCGGCACGCCTTGCAATTTCAGCGCGGCCATGAGCGCGTCGCGCTGCGGCGAGCGGACGACGTACTGGTGATACACATGCTCCGCGCCCGCGCGTACCGGCGGGAGCGTGATGGCGGCATTTGCGGCGTGCTTTCCGTAGAGCGCGGCGATGTCATGGCGGCGCTGGTTGTCGGCGCGGAGGTGCGGGAGCTTCACTCGGAGGATCGCGGCCTGGAGTTCGTCGAGGCGGCTGTTCATGCCCGTGGTGTCGCTGATGTAGCGTGACTTCCAGCCATACTGCCGCAGTTCGCGGATGCGTGCGGCGAGCGTGGCGTCCTGCGTGACGACCGCGCCGCCGTCGCCAATCGCACCGAGATTTTTTGTCGGGTAAAAGCTGAACGTCGCAGCATCGCCGAATGTGCCGGTGATTTTTCCGCCGAGCGTCGCGCCGTGGCATTGCGCGCAGTCCTCGATCACCCGCAGGCCGTGCTGCTGCGCGATTGCGAGAATCGCCGGCATGTCCGCGGGCTGTCCGTAAAGATGCACGGGGATCACGGCCTTGAAGCGCCGCTGCGGGTTCGCGCGGATCGTGTCGGCAAGCTTCTGCGGGTCGAGCGTGAACGTCGCGGGCTCGATGTCCACGAGCAGAGGCTCCGCGCCAGTGAGTTCGATCGCGGCGACCGTCGCGACGGCGGTGTGCGAGACGGTGAGCACCGTGTCGCCCGCGCCGATGCCGAGTGCGCGCAACGCGAGCACGAGGGCGTCGGTTCCATTTGCGACACCGACCGCATTTTCGCTTCCGATCCACGCGGCGAATTCCTTTTCAAACGCCACACACTCTGGCCCGAGGATGTAGTTCCCGCTCTCGCAGACGCGAAGCATCGCGGCGTCAATCGCGCCCTTGTAGGCGCGATACTCGGCGATGGGCTGGAAGGGAAATTCGGGCTTCGCGTTTTGCATGTCAGACGTAGTACGCGAGATTTGCGCGGTAGAATTCCAGTGTCCGCGCGAGTGCATCGCGCAGAGTCGTGCGCGGCTCCCAGCCGAGCGCGGTGCGGATGCGCGTGAAGTCGCTGTAGTAGTCGCCGATGTCTATGCGTTTCCGCTCCGCGGGAAATGTCCGCACGCTGAACTCGCCCGCGCCATTCAGTTCGATCATAAGCGCTGCGAGATCGCGCAGGCTGATCGGCGGCGGACCGCCGAGATTGAAGACCTTTCCATTGGCCGCATCGGATGCTGCAACGTCGAGCATCGCCTCCACCACGTCGTCCACGTATGTGAAATCGCGGAGCTGTCCGCCTTCCCACACCTCGATCGGGCGGCCTTCGAGGAGCTGCCGGATCCACACGCCGACGAATGTCTGCCGCGCGTCGCGCACGCGCATCCGCGGGCCGATGGTGTTTGTGAGCCGCAGCACGCACGAGCGCAGTCCATGCACGTTGTTGTAGAGTGTGTGGTAAAATTCCGCGGCCATCTTGTTGATGCCGTTCACGTCCACGGGATTCAGCGGATGATCCTCGTCCACGGGCAGCGAGCGCGGCTTGCCGTAGAGCTGCCGCGTGCTCGCGAAGACGAGCTTCACGCCCGGATTGTGATGGCGGCAGGTTTCCAAAATGGAGAGCTGCGCGGTGCAGTTGATCGCGAGATCCATCTCGGGATTTTCCATCGAGTCGAGGTGGCTCGTCTGCCCCGCGAGGTTGAAGATGAAGTCCTGTCCCTGCACGAGGTACTTCATGCTGAAACGGTCGCGCACGTCGGAGATGTTTGCCTTCACACGATCCTCGATGCCCGCGATGTTGAAAAGGTTGCCGCCGTATTCGGGGATGAGGCTGTCCACGAGCACGACGTGCGCGCCATTTTCCACGAGCGTGCGCGCGAGATTCGAGCCGATGAAGCCGAGGCCGCCGGTGATCAAGACGCGTTTGTTTTTGAAAAAATCAGTCGGTGCGGACATGGGGAGCCGGGTGTCGCCAGCGGAGGAACCATAGGGCGGAGAAGATCAGCAATGGCAGCACAAATGCGAGCGCGCCGCGGTAAGGGAAAGCCCACGCGAGCCGCGTGCCCGCCCAGCCGAGCGTGAGATAGAGCGTGAGCACGCCGGCGGAGAGCATCATCGCGAGGCGCGCGGGCAGGCGGCCCGGCGCGAGCGCGCCGAGGGCGAGCGCCCAGTTCACGTACCACGGCCAGATTTCCGTGATGATGAAAAAATACGATCCGATCAGCGATGCGCCCGACCACACGAGGAAGTCGGTGAAGGTGCGCGTGCGCCATGCGGCAAAGAGGCCGAATGCCGCGAAGCCGAGCCACGTCACGATGCGGAGGATGCGGTTTGCCCGCAGCACGGTCCGCTGTTCGAGCACGGGCTTCTCGATTTCGCATGCGACGGGATCGCTGTCCGCGAATGAGGGACGGTCGGTTTCGTCGAATTGGCCCGCGGCGAAATATCCCCTCTGATGCGAGACCGGATCGTAAGCGCGCGTCCATTCGGTGAGGTGCGGTGCGATGAGCAGCAGTGGTTCGTCCGTTCCGATTTCACGCAGCACGGGCGATAAGGCGGACTGCGCAGCGTGCAGCACGGTGCGCTCGCGGGGCCGCACCCAGTACGGATGGAAGAACACCCCCACCTTCGCCGACTCGGCGTCGTCGCTGACGGCGACGCGGAGGCGGTTGAAGATCAGCTCGTGGAAATTGTTCATGTAAAAATCGGGCGCAGTCGCGGAATGCGCGACAGGCACGTCGGTTTCCGCCTTTGCAAAATGGAAAAGCGCGAACGCCACCACGCCTGCGGGGATCGCGCTGCGAAGCACGAAGCTGATCCGCCCGCGCCAGGTTTTCGATTCGCGGAGCACGAGCAGCATGTAGAGCGGCACGAGCATCCCGGTGAGGAATTTCACAAGCGCGGAAAGCGTGAGCGCGACGACAGCGCACGCCTTGTGCCCACGCAGGTGCAGCCACACGCCGAGCGCGACGAATGCGAGCATCACCGGATCATTGTGCCCGCTCAGGCCGGTCTCCATGATGAGAAGCGGGCTCCACATGAAGAGCACGAGTCCGCGTGCGGCGTTCTCCGGCGAATATTTTCGCAGGCTGCTCCAGATGAAACCCGATGTGGCGAGCGCAAAGGCGATCGAGATGAGCCGGAAGACGAGCACCGTCACGCCGAGCCGCTCGCCGGTGAACCAAGTTGCGGCCTCGGAGATGAGCGTCCAAATCGGACCGTACCACGACGGCAGATATTCGTCGCCGAACTGGACGTAGAACGGATCGGTGTCGGGGAACGGCATCGTCGCGGCGTACGGATTCCCGCCGTACACGGATGCCGCGCGGCCGTACATCGCGTAGGCAAAGATGTCCGTGGAAAGCATCACCGGGGAAAAGACATAGGTGAGCATCGCCACGGCGCCCGCCGCAAAGACGATACGCTGCACCGCAAGCGGCTGCACGCCCCGCAGCGCACGGAACATTTTCGCATAGACCACAAAGAGCGCCGCGCACACGAGCGTGAACGGGAGGCACGCGCGCCACTGCCCGGTCGCCGTTTCGAGCAAGTGCAGCGATTCCCTCGTCGGCACGCCGAGCCACGGAAAGACCTCGCCTGCGAAGCTCGGCTCCGACTGCGAGAGCGGCGCGGCGGTGAACGGCAGCAGCACATGCAGACCGATCAGCAGCGCAGCGCAGATCCAGAGCACGGTTCTCAGTCCCGTCCGCGCGGTCGCGCCGGAAGCCATGCCGTTACAACTGGGCGAAGAGGGGTTGGACATTCGGTTTCGATCCCATGCGTCGCACAATCGCCGAGCCGTCCGCTAGGAGAAAAGCCCTCGCGCTGATCGAGCCGCCGCGTTGGTCCCGATCATCGCCGTCCTTGCGGGGCTTTCGATGGACGTCCGCGCAGAACTGATTGGTTGCTCCACCCGCCAGACCGCGTCTTGCGCCCTACGGCTTTGCGCCGCTGCCGATCCGGAAGAGCGACTCATCCGTGCGGATGAAGAGCGCGCCATCCACCGCCGCGGGCGTGGCCATGATTTTTCCGGGGAGCTGATTCTTGCTCAGCACCTCGAATTTCTTGCCGGGCGCGATCACCGTGACGAGGCCGGTTCGGCTGCCGATGTAGATTTTCCCGTCGGCGAAAATCGGCGACGAGCTGTAGTCGCCACCGAGACGTTCCTTGTAGATTTCAGCGCCAGTCTTCGCGTCGAGGCAGGTGATGACTCCACCGTCGCTCACGATGTACAGTTCATCGCCGACGAGCAGGGGCGAGGGCATCGTGGGCGCGCCCTTCGCGTAGCGCCACGCGATTTCGCGTCCGCCTTCGTAGCGCACGGCGATCATCTCGGGCTTCATGAATCCCGTGCTCATGAAAATCATGCCGTGTCCGACAACGGGACGCGGCGTGATCGAGAAGCCGAGGCGTCCGAAGGGCAACTTCCACAGTTCGCGTCCGCTCGCGGGATCGTAGGCATAGAGCCAGTCGGCGGCGGGAGAAATGAGCACGTCCTTGCCGGAAATTTCGAGAACGATGGGCGTGCCGTAGGATTTCTTGAGCTGCGGGTTGTCGTTCATTTTCCCCGTGCGATCCGTCTTCCACGCGAGCTTGCCGGTGGCCTTGTCGAGCGCGACCACGAACTGCCTGTCGCTGCCGTCCAGGTGGAAGATGAGCAGGTTTTTCCACAGCACTGGCGTGCTGCCGGGGCCGTTCTCGTGCTGGATATGGAGATCCGTGTTTTTCCAAATGAGCGCGCCCTTCGCGGTGTCCACACACGCGGTGCCGAATGTGCCGAAGTGGCAGTAAAGCCGTCCGTCCTCGATGACGGGGCTGCACGACGCGTAGCTGTTCAGCGCGTGGACTCCCTGCGGTTCGCGCTCAGTGAGCAGCGGCACGTCGTGGATGATGCGCCCGCTGTCGCGATCCACACACACGGCGCGCAGCTCGACCTGTTCGAGGATCGTGAGCGGCTGGTCGCCGGTGTTCGCCTTGAGCCGCCGCGCGATGTCCTCGGGTTTCGCAGGCGTCTCGATGGCGGTGGTCAGCCAGATTTGCTTTCCATCAATCACCGGCGACGACCAGCCGCGACCGGGAATGGCCGTCTTCCACGCAACGCCACTTGTCTCGCTCCACACGGCCGGCAATCCCTTCGCCAAAGCATGCCCCTGCCCGCCCGGCCCGCGCCACTCGGGCCACTCCGCTGCGATTGCGGACGAGGAAATGATGCCGGCGAGAATGATCGGAACGATGCGGTGTGTCATGCGTGTGTGAGGTGGATCAAAACCTGGAAGCGTGCGGGTTCGTGAGGGAAATTGTGCAGGTTCATGCGCCGGTTGTGGGCGTGAATTCTTGCATCTCGATGTGGAAATCATCTGCGAGTCCCATTTCTATGAACTCTCCTTGGATGCGGTCACAATCACGGCCGGAGGCAAGCCCCGGCTACCGCGCCATCAGTTCCTCGATCTCACCGGCCTCGATCGGAATGTCGGCCATGAGATTGATCGGCTCGGCATCGGTGACGACGACCGTGTTCTCCAACCGCACGGCGAGTTTTTCCTCGGGAATGTAGATGCCCGGCTCGACGGTCATCACCCAGCCGGCCTGCATCGGCTTCGTCGTGTCGCCGACATCATGCACGTCGAGGCCGATGGGGTGGCCGAGGCCGTGCATGAAATACTTCTTCACCGCGGGCCAGTCGGCGTCCTGCTTCTTCACATCGCGCGGCTTGAGCAGGCCGAGTTCGAGCAACTCCTCGGTCATGTGCGCCTCGGCTTCCTTCTGCCATGATTTCGGGAGCAGGCCGGGGCGCAGCGAGTTTGTGCTCGCGCGCAGGACGCGCAGGACGGCGTTGTAGATCTGCCGCTGGCGGCGGGAAAATTTTCCGCTCACGGGAATCGTGCGCGTCATGTCGGAGTTGTAGTTCGCGTAGGACGCGCCGACATCGAGCAGCAGAAGCTGGCCGGGTTTCAGTTCAGCGGAATTTTCCTGGTAGTGCAGGCAGCACGCATTTTTCCCGCCGGCGACGATTGGCTCGTAGGCGAAGCGCCCGCGCCCGCGGATGAACTCGTGCGCAAACTCAGCCTCCACATCCGTCTCCGTCTTGCCGGGCTGCGTGAATTTCAGCACCCGCCGGAACGCCTTTTCCGTGAGCTTGCACGCGCGCGCGATGACTTCGATCTCGCGCTCACTTTTCACGAGCCGCAGCGAGTGCATGAGCCGCGCGAGGCGGCGCAGGTCGTGCACCGGGAAGCGGTGCCGCACCTCGCGGATGAACCGCTCGTCGCGCGTCTCCACCTCGGCGGATGCGCGCTTGTGCTCGTTCGTGTTCAGGAAAATGTGCTCTGCCTCGCACGCGAGCCGGCGGAAGACGGACCAGAAATCCTGCGTCCACTTCACGGCCTTGATGCCCGTGAGCTTCTGCGCCTCGTCCTTGCGCAGCTTGTGGCCTTCCCAGAGTTCGTTGTGCTCGTTCGGCTCGCGGACGAAGATCACCTCGCGCAGTTTCTCGTCGTCGGCGTCGGGGAAAATGAGCAGCAGCGTCTCCTCCTGCTCGACTCCGGTGAGGTAGAAGAGGTCGCTGTTCGCGCGCATGAGCAGCGAACCGTCGGCGTTCGTCGGCAGGATGTCGTTCGCATTCAGCACCGCGACGGATTTCGGCGGCAGCAGCTTCGCGAGACGCGTGCGGTTTTCGGTGAAGAGCTTCGGGTCGAGCGGTTCGTGGCGCATGGGCGTGGAGTTCAAAGATCAAAGGCCAAAGCTCAAAGCTCAAAATACAACTCTCGCGATAGCTGGAAAAACGGAGATCTTCTGTTCACTCCGGCGCGGAGAGTCCCGCGACCTCGCCTGCGTAGCCCGTGAGCTCGAGGTAGCCGTGGCCGTTCACTGCGCGTCCGTCCCGCGTGCCGCGTACCTCAATCAAACCCTCCCAATACGCCACGGGATCGAGCGCGAGTTCCTGCGATTCGACAGGCGTGGTCACATCGAGCGCGAGAGAAAGTGACGGCACTTCGACACGCCATGCGATCGGATATTTCGCGCGCGTTCTTGTGCTCTGCCAAAATTTCACCGGCGTGAGCTTCAGCTCGTCGAGCCGCAAATGGCGCACACTGCCGTCCTTCGCGATGAACGAACCCGCCGACGCGCCATCCACGCTGCCGTCCTTTTTGCGCAGCCGGTAGATCATCAGTTCCGTGCCGTCGTCGAGCTGCACGCTGAACCAGTCCCAGCCCGACTGCCCCGGTGCGAGCTGGTTCGTCGCCCATTCGTGGTCGAACCAGCTCTCGCCCTCGATCGCGATGGTCTCGCCGCCATTTTTCAAAGTGCCGCGCGAACGCATCCGCGTGCCGGAGTAATATTGCGACGCGTGGCCGGGCACATCGGCCTTCGTGCTCAGTCCCGCATCGCCGTGCAGCACCCACGGCTTCGCGCTTTCGAGATGCAGATCGAGCGTGCATGCGCCGTCGCTCGCGTGGAGTCGCATTGTGCCGTCCGCGTCCAAAGTGAGCGACCAGTCGCCGAGCCACGCGGCGCGCTGGTCATTTTTCAAATCACCAAAGCCCGCCTCGCCGAATGCTCCGCGCAGGAGTTGCTGCGAAAAATGAAACTGCTTCGCGCTCACATCCGTGATCGTGAAGTGGCCGAACTTCACGTCGTCCACAACGAAGCGCGACTTCGCCGCCACGCGCTGGCCGGGCGCGCGCACGCCCTGCCGGAAAAACGTGACCTGATACCCAAAGCGCCGCCCGTCCGCCGCGCGGAGGTTGCCGGTGAAATACCACCACTCGGTTTTGAAATCCGCGTGCAGCGCATGGTCGCGCGGCCAGTCGAATTTCCACCCCGGCTCCGCCGCGCGCCAGCCTGCGGCGTCCTCGCCAAAGGCAAACGCGAGCCCGAGCAACATCGTGAGCAGGAGCACGCGTTTCATTCGTCGTGCAGAGCCTCCGCGATTTCCTCGTTCCGCGCGAGCCGTGCGGGCCACCACGCGGCCACGAGCGCGGCGGCGAGAATCCACACGGGCGTCCACGCAAGCGCGGCCCACGGCATGTGGAGCTGGATCGTCCAGCCGAAGAAGGCCGGGTTCACGACCCATGTGAGCACCATCGCGAGCGGCACGCCTGCGGCCACGCCGAGCAGCGCGGATGTCACGCCGAGCAGCGCGGCTTCCGACAGCACGAGCCCGCTCACGAAGCCGGGCCCGCCTCCGAGCGCGCGGACGAGCGCGAGTTCGCGCCGGCGCTCGGTCACCATCGTGGTCATCGTCAAAAGGACGCCCGCAATCGCGACGAGGATCGCCACGGTGCGCAGGACGTGCGTGACGGCGAACGTCTGGTCGAACACCCGCAGGATGCGCTCCCGCAGCGAGCGCGTCGTGTTCACAACGAACGTCCCCTTTTCCGCAAACGCCGCGCGGAATGCGTCGCCGAAGTTTTCCGCCGACGCGCCGGGCCGCAGATACACCGCGACGGACATCACACGCGCATCGTCCCAGTGCCGGCGGAACAGCGCGCTGCCCATGACCACCGAGCCCTGGTCGCGGCTGTAGTCGGCATACACGCCGGAGATTTCGGATTCGAGCGGGCCGCGCGGTGTGTCGAACCGCACGCGGCTTCCGACTTTCACGCGATGCTTGCGTGCGAAGGGCTCCGTCACGACGACGGCTTCGCCAGAAAAGACGCGCGCCATCGCGGATGCACCGTCGTCCTCGATGAAGGTGAGGTTGTCTCTGTATGCGCCGTCGAGCACGACGAGCATCGCGGGGCCGAAGTTCGTCGGCACGGTCATTTCGCGGTAGGTGTCCGCCGCGGCAGCCTCGGGACGCGCGCGCAGCCAGTCCACGGCGGACTGCGGCAGGAAGGAATTCATGCCGAACGATTCGTTCGCGGCGGGCGCGATGAAAAGGTCGGCGATGATCCCGCGACCGATCCACGCATCGAGGCTGTGGCGGAAGGAATGCGTCATCACCACGAGCGCGACATACATCGCCACTGCCGCCGCGAGCGCCGCGGCCGTCACCGCGCTGCGACGCAGCGAGCGCGAAAGCCTGCGCGCCGCGAGCTGCACCGTCACCGGCAGCGCGCGGGTGATTTTCACAAACGCACACGCGAGCGAAAGCGACAGCGGCGCGAAAAGCGACGCCGCGAGCAGGACGAAGAATGCCGCGCCGAACGCAATCCACGCGGGTCCGTTCGTCAGCGCGCTCCACGCGCACAGTGCCGCGACCGCGCAAGCCGCGAGCGCCCACAGCCACCAACCGCGCGCGCGTTCACGCTCGCCGCGCTTTTCCACTCCGCGCCGCAGCGCCTCCACCGGCTCCACGCGCGATGCCTCCGCCGCCGGGCCCCACGCGCCGAAGATCGCTGCGCCGATGCCGTAGATTGCTGCGACGGAAAATTGCCGCCAGTCGAGCCACAGCCGGTCCACATTCACGAGCGCGTAGAGCGAAGTCACCGTCTGCTGCACCGCGCCGCTGAGCTTTTGCGCGAGCAGCACTCCGCCCGCCGCGCCGAGCAGCACGCCGGGCAGCGCGTAGAGCAGCGCTTCGCCGAGGAAAATGCAGCGCACGCGCCACGCCGGGAGACCGATGGCGCGCAGGATGCCGATTTGCACGCGCCGCCGCGCGACGGAGGTCCACACGGTGTTGTGAATGAGGAACACACCGACGAGCAGCGAGACCATGCTGAGTGCGGTGAGATTGAGCTGAAAGGCCGCGAGCATCTTCCCCACCTGTTCGCTGCGCTGCCTCGGCGGGCCGACTTGCAAGCCGGGCGCGAGCGCGGCGATTTGCTCCGTGACCTTCGCGGGATGCAGCGGGTCGGCGAGCATCACTTGCAGCGAAGTGACACGCCCGGCGCGCTGCAAAAGCTCCTGCGCCCAGCCGATGTCCATCGCAGCGAAACGCGAATCGGCCACCGGCACGTCGCCCGCATCAATCAGCGCGAGCACTTTGAGCTGCACCGTGCGCCCGTCCACGATCGCGCGCAGCTCCGAGCCTTCGTGCAGCCCGCGGCGCTGTGCGAATTCCCGCGTGATCGCGACGCCGCCCGGCGTGCTCATCCATTTGCCGATGTCGAAACGCCCGGCATCTGCGCGCATTTCGAATGTGCGGAACGCCGCGCCGCTGATCGCCTCGACGCCCGTGAGCCGCAGGTATTCGCCCGGCCAGTCCGGCAGCGCGGCGACCGCCTCGATCACGCCCGTCACCGCGTTCACGCCGGGCACGCGCGCGACTTTCGGCCACTGCGTCTCGTCCACATCGCCGCGCACTTCGAGATGCGCCTTGCCCGCGACGAGATCCACGCCGGCGGCAAAGGCCTTCGTCGCGCTCTCGTTCGCGATGCGGATGGCGAGATACACCGCGATGCCGAGCGCGATGCTCAGCACATTGAAAAGCGCGAGCACCCGGTGCCGCCGCACGTAGCGGGCGACATTCCACCAGAAGATGCGCAGGAAGGGCGGCATGGGAGCGCGGACGATACGGGCAAGACCGGAGAGCGGAAACCGGAAACCGGAAAGATTGCGCCTCGCTGCGTTCAGAATGATCTCTCAGCTTGGGCTGCGTTTCACTTTCCGGTATCCGGTATCCGCTTTCCGGTTTCCATTTCGTTCCGCTTCCCGCATCGTCCGCCGTCTCATGCCGAAGCCCTTCTTCATCACCACCGCGATTGACTACACCAACGGCGCGCCGCACATCGGCCACGCTTACGAGAAGGTGCTCGCCGACGTGCTCGCGCGCTACCACCGGCTGAAGGGCGACGACGTTTTCTATCTCACCGGCGTGGACCAGCACGGGCAGAAGGTGCAGCAGAGCGCGGAAAAGGCGGGCCTCGAACCGCAGGAATACGTGGACGGCATCACGAAGAAATTCACCGCGCTGTGGGAGAAGCTCGACGTGAAATTCGACGCGTGGGCCGCCACCACCGACGCGCTCCACAAGGAATGCGTGCGCGCGAATCTGCAAAAGCTGTGGGACGACAAGGACCCCGCGACGGGGCAGAGCCGGTGGATTTACAAAAAGACGCAGCGCGGCTTTTACAGCGTGCGGCAGGAGCAGTTCCTCACGGACAAGGAGCGCGGGCCGGACGGCCAGTTCGGCCCCGAGTGGGGCGTCGTCGAGGAGCGCGACGAGGAGAACTTCTACTTCCGCCTCACCCAAGATCCCGCGACCGGCCTGCCCGGCTGCGACCCGAAGCAGTGGCTGCTCGACTTCATTGACAAGCGCACCGCAGACGGAAAGCCGTTCGTCGTCCCCGACTTCCGAGTCTCCGAGCTGCGCAACGCCGTGGACAAACTCGAGGGCGACCTCTGCATCTCGCGCCCCGCGTCGCGCCTGAAGTGGGGCATCCCGTTCCCCGAGACCTTCGGCGCGGGCTTCGTCACCTACGTGTGGTTCGACGCGCTCGTGAACTACATCACCTACGCCCCCGGCCACGACCCGCTCTACGACGAGCGCACGAACCCGTGGAAGGCCGCCGCACGCGGCGCGAACGTCTTCGCCGACTGGTGGCCGCCGCTCCACGTCATCGGCAAGGACATCCTCATCCCCGCGCACGGCGTCTATTGGCCCATCATGCTGAAAGCGCTCGGCTTCACGGATGACGAGATGCCCACGCTGCTCGTCCACGGCTGGTGGAACATCGCCGGCGCGAAAATGAGCAAGAGCCTCGGCAACATCGTGGACCCCGACCTCCTCGCCGACAAATACGGCCCCGAAGCGCTGCGCTACTACCTCATGAGCGACATCGCGACCGGCTACGACGCGGACTTCAGCGAGGAAAGGCTCATCCAGCGTTACAACACAGATCTCGCGAACAGCCTTGGCAACCTCCTCAACCGCACGCTGAACATGGCGGCGAAGTATGTTGCGAGCAAAGTGTCCAATAAGACGCAACACCACGTCGAAGACCTCGAAGGGAGATCTCACTTAACGGTTGCGAGCTACGGATGCGATAAATTGATCGACAGTTTTCCCGACCCCTTGTCAGGAGCGAAGAGGCGAACGTGGGTGGAGCCGGGAACCAATGTGGACGGCATGTTGCGCGTCACATTGGATTTCGCGGTCCACTGCAATGGGTTCATCGAACAAAGAGCGCCGTGGAAAATTGCAAAAGATCAGACAGACGAAGGCAAAGCTCATCTCAACGCTGTGCTTTACGGGCTCGCCGAATCCCTCCGCATCATCGCCATCCTGATCTCGCCGGTGCTGCCGGATGCGGCGCATGGGATTTTTGACCAGCTCGCCTGGAAGCTGGACGAGGCCGGCAAGGACACGCGTTTCCGCCTCGCGGATGCCGTCTGGGGCGGCCTGCCGGACGGCCATGTGCTCGGCAAACCCGTCCCCCTCTTCCCCCGAATCGAGGCCCCGAAGGCCGAGTAAGCTGAAGAACGGCTGAAAACCGCCGTTTTCGGCGTGCTTATCCGGTTGCTTGACACAGCGCGTGGTGAAAGGGAACGCCGTGAAAATAGCCCAGCGCTTCAGCGCTGGGAACCGGAGGTTCCAGAAAAACAAAGTCCCGGCAGGGACGGAA
>CAIRYQ010000124.1 GCA_903882875.1 uncultured Spartobacteria bacterium
CAACTACTGCGCTCCCACGGCAATCTCGAACGGCCTGATCTATCTGGCGCAGGCGCGGGGCATGAAGGGATTGGTTGCCGGTACCGGACATGATCATCAAATCGCGCTCATCGAGAAGCTGGCTCGTGAGATGGACACCGACCCCAAGAACGGAACCAGTCCGGACAAAATCATCACCGGTCTGCGCCGTTATGTGGAGGCAAACGGCTTTCGCATGAAACGGCTGGAAGTCGCCACATGGCGCGGACTCAGCGAGGTGAACAGGGCTTGCTCCGTGGGCAAAAAGCCGGTGCTGGAATGGCTCCGTGCAGCGGCGGCTGACCCGGATTGCGTCGAAGTGTTCAACGTGGGCTGGTACCGCAAGGAGGAGAACGGCTTCAACCGGCACAGCGGCCATTGGGTGACCGTCGTGAATGCCGGTCCGGGATTGCGCGACTTCTCGATCCACAATCCCCTCCTGCGTCCGGATGCTCAGCAGCAGAAAAAAGCTGTCTCACTCACCATGCTCGACAAAGGTTTCAATGTCATCAACGCAGAGGGCAAGGACACCGGCAACATGAGCGGCTACTATCAGGTCGCAGGACCGGGACTGCCCTTGGGTGCCAAGACTGCTGCAGCGGTTCTCGATTCGGTGATCGTGTTCAGTGTGCAGAAGTAGGATCGGACGGCCCCGTGCTTTCCGCACCACACCGCAGCAAGGTGACGTCAAATGGATGCCGGGGTTATCGAGGGAGGCCTCGTTATGTTAACGTGGAGCGGCCGACGAACGCACCGAGATTGCCATCTCAGCTTGATGGCACCCGCCAGCCTTGCAGTTTGCCGGCGCGGTGAATGTCGAGAGTGGCGGATGCGCGTGTTGGCGCGACCCTTCGCCCTGACCGCAAAAAGCCTTCTGTTCGCGTTCGCGATCCGGTAAAATTCCTGCTCACAAAATCGGAGGAACAGCATGCAGGACAAAATCGTCAGATCACTGGAGGAAGGTCCGGATCATCAGCCGGACTGGAGGAGTCGCGTCGTCGAACTCTATATCGCCGACGTCGCGAAGGCTCAGGATGCCAAGGCGCGTCTATCCGAGATTCTCTTTGCGGAAAATGATCCGTTCGTCCGGCAGTTCCTGCGATTCCGCTACGATGGCGTCTGTTCCAATGCCGCCGGCTTTCGTTACGCTGCGGGATGTCAGGCGCGAAATGCGACCACCGGTACCGCCAGTATGATTCGTGCGATGTTGATCGCCGATCGCACCGCGGATGAAATCGCGGTGGAGTTGGGAACCTCCAGAATTAACATCGTGACGTTCATGAAGGTCTTCTTTGACGTCCGCCGCTACCTCGATAACGAGGTCTGGCTGCGGAGTATCGTGATGACGGTGCCCGACGGTGTGGGTGAAGCCGAGGCGCTTCGGGAACGGCGATGGCTGACGGCCGCATACCACCGTGGGTGGGAGGGCGTCGAGCAGGTGGTTTTCCATCGTATTGTAGCCACACCCGAATCCATCGAGAAAATCTCGCGACAACTGTCCGCTGACCTCGGAGCCCGAGCCCTGGAATATGTGGGGGATATCCAAGCCCGAGGCGAAGCCCCAAGTGAAAATGATCTGCGCCGCTTCCTCGCAGCACGCAACGTGGAGGCTCGGCAGCCCCCTCGTGAGACCGGCAAGGACGACGGGTATCTCAAGTTCGTCACCGCTCTCCACGAAACTTGGGTGGACAAGGCCGAGAGAACGGGCGATCCGGGGCTTGCGCTTTTGTTGGCGGGGAGGGATTCGGATGGGGTGCATCACGAGGAGCCCCCGCAGAGGCTCCGCCGACGCTTTGCCGCAGCGTAACGACGCATTTCGGATGCGATTTTTCCGGGGCGTTGTGATGAAGCGCACGGTCACCCGGGCTGCGAACTGCTTCAGCGCCTCTGTCGCCTGCCCGTCCGCAGTCTCTGGGGCAAGCAGCGACTCAGTGAGGTAAATGGTATTGAGACTCGTTTTCGCGCCTCCGAATTTGTCATGGTTGAACGGCTGAAAGCCGGCGTGCTTCAGATACGGCGGAAGGGACTAGTGGCGGAACTTGTCCACAGTCTCGTTGGTCACCGTAAAGCCGTGAACCCTCGCCTCTGTCATGCGCCGAACCGTAATCGGCACAGAACGATACAAGGCAGAGGCGGGCTGGGTCCGTTTGACGAAGACAGGCTGACCCTAGTCGACTCCGACTCCATTGTTGCCATCCTTCCAGTCGGCCGCGCTCTTTTCCAGGAAGACGAGACTGCGTTTGATTGCCTGATGAAGTTGAACTCGCGAGGGTGGCGCTTCGGATGCCAGCATTGTCCCTTCGGCGATGCCGAGGGCCGTCAGGATCGGTCGCATGAAAAACATTCTTTTCGCCTACCGGTGAGACGAGACGCGGACGCAAGTGCATCCCACTCTGTTCGGCTGCCGCGGCGGTCGCCGCACCATAAATACGACGATGCCCGGTTGTGGAATGTGCATTTTGGATTCGAACACGGCGTGTGAATCGGCCCCGCGTCTGTCGAAAATGCCTAATTCCAAATGACTGCCGGGCTCACAGGAACGCTATGCTGACCAATCTTCGACGAGGATTTTCACTTGGCGAGCTTCTCGGCTGCGTCGCCGGCATTCTTCTCGCCTGCCTGGCGCTGCCCGGACTGGCGGCTCCTCCTGCCTCCGCGTTGCTCCTGGATATCAAGGACGATGCGCAGCTTGTCCAGATCCGCACGAGCGAGAAAGCGAAGATCGAGCCGACGCAGGAAACTCACGAAGGCAAGCGCGCTTTCAAGGTCGTGTTTGCGCCGGTGCCGGAGGGACAGCACGACTATCCGGCCGTGGTCATCGAGGATAGCGCGCTCAAGGTGGAAGACTTCAGTCCGTTCGAGGCCATCACCTTCTGGGTGAAAAATGTTGGGCCGGAGGAGGCAGACTTATCGCTCTCGTTCAGGGATAAGGATGGCAATCGCGCCTTCCCCATTCCTTCGACGATCACGGTCAAGCCAGGTCACTGGGAGCAAATCGTGTCACGGCTGGTGCTGCACGGCCTTGATGCGAAACAGATCAGCTCCCTCCATTTTTTCCAAAAGGACAACCGCCGGCCAGCCACGCTTCTAATCGCCGATATTCAGCTCCTTTCGCCCTCCGCCGGCCGTTTCGCGGGCCAGGTCCAGGCCACGCGGCAGGCACTGAACAGTGCGCGCGCAAGCGCCTTGGCCATCGGCGCGAAGGATCAGGTCGAGCCGCAGATCGCCAAGCTCGTGGGGGGCTTGGATCGCCTCGATGCGGTGGTGGACATGAGCACAGCGGCGGACAAGACGGAGCGCCTGCTGGAACTCGCCCACATCTCGGCGGCAGCGCAGGAGATGCTCACTGCGATCCGAGTCGGCAAGGGCGGCAAGGCGCTCTACCTCAGCGGTGGGTCCGTCGAGAGCGGGTGGCTGAGGGATTCAGAGAAGCTGAAGACCATCACGGAGTTCGGACTCTCAAACACCGTGCTCGGCGATGAAGTGATCCCGCTGCTGGCATCGGCGCCGAATCTGGAAGTCCTCGCACTCGACTCCAACCGCATCACTGGAGCAGGACTGAGCAAGCTCGCAGGCGACAAGCTCCGCAGTCTGGTGATGTCCACCACCAGCGCGACAGACGAGGCATTGAAGGATGTGTGGAAGTTCGCATCGCTTCAAGAGCTGCAACTCGCGGGCACGAACGTGACGAGCGGCGTGCTCGCGCATCTCGATGGGCTCAAGCAATTGAAGAGCCTGTCGCTCGCGGGCACGCAAGTCACCGACACGGGCTTCGCCGCAATCAGCAAACTGACCAGCCTCGAGTCGCTCGATCTCAAGCGCACCAAGATTCACCAGGGCCTGAGCCATCTCGCGGCCTTGACCAAACTCAAGTCCCTCGACCTCGGCGATACCCAGTTGGACGACAGCGACCTGTCGCAGTTCGTGAAGCTCGCGCAGCTCGAAGCGCTCTCGCTGGAGAACACACCCATCACCGGTGCGGGCTTCGGCGACATGAAGGGACTCACCAAGCTCGCAGCGCTGAACCTTAACCGAACTCGTGTGGGCGACTTCGCCCTGCGGCAGTTCGGCGCGCTGCCGCAACTGCAACGCCTGGAGCTGTCGAGCACGCGCGTCACCGATGGTGGTGTGATCGCGATCATCGCTGCGGCCCCGCTGAAGTATCTGGACCTCTTTGGCACGAACATCACCGACGCCGCACTGGCACCGCTGCAGAACAAGCAAGGATTGGAACACCTCTTCCTCGCCGGCACGCAAACGTCCGACGTCGGGCTCGGCTACATCGGCAAGCGGAAGTTCGGGCTGAAATCCCTCGACCTCGAAGGCACGCAGATCACGGACGCTGGTTTGGAAAACCTCAAAGAGATGCACCCGCTCTCCTTGAAGCTGGGCAAGACGCGCATCACGGGTTCAGGGCTGAAGCATCTCGCGGGCATGGCCGGTCTGCACGTGCTGGATTTGTCGGGCACGAGCGTGACGGACGACAGCCTCGATGCGCTGGCTCCGCTGACGAATCTGCAAACCTTGCTGCTCAGCGGCACCCGCGTCACGGGCAAAGGCATGAGCCGGCTCCAAAGCGCGCTGCAGATCGCGGAACTTCAGTTGGAAGCAACCGAAGTGGGCGATGAAGGCATCGATCTGCTGGCCGCACTGCCGAATCTCCAGCGGCTCAATTTGAATGAAACCTCAGTCACGAACGAGGGGCTGAGGCGCCTGAAGAAACTGACCAAATTGGCCGTGCTCAACCTGAGCCGGACGCGCATCACCGACGAAGGCATGGCCGAGCTGGGCGACAAATTCGTGGAACTGGACCTCAGCCACACGCGCATCACGAACGAGGGCGTGGAGCACCTGCAAGGCTGCAATCAGATGACGAAGCTGCGCCTCGCCTCCACGGCCATCACCAACGATGCGCTGAAGCTGCTGCAGGTGATGCCGCGCCTCAAGCATCTGGATGTGGCGGAGACGGCGGTGGACGATCTGGGTTTGCAATACCTCACGCTGCTCCCGCAATTGCAGGAGCTGAATCTCAACGGTACCGCGGTGAGTGATCGCGGCATCGATGCGATTCTGAAGATGACGAGCCTGCGCCGCCTGTCGCTGGAAGGCTCGCGCGTCAGCGCGCAGGGCGTGTCGTATCTGAAACGAAACGCTCCAAAGCTGGTCGTCGATGTCGTGTTCCCGTTCGTGTGGGGCGAGAGCTTCTCGCATTACGATCTGTCCAATCAGGCCGGCGCTGCGGTTCCTGCGAGCCCAACGGTCTTCGTGCAGCAACTCAAGAGTCTGCAAAGCCTGCGTCGTCTGCGCATCAATGACTCGCTGCTGGCGCCGGAGGTCCTGCGTTCCCTGAAGGATCTCGCTGCACTCGAGGACTTGAGCTTTGAAAACACAGCGGTCACCGACGGCCAGCTTGCGAACCTGCTGGGCTTGTCGCAGGTGGCGCGCCTCGATTTCTCGGACACACGCATCAGCGATGAAGGAATGACGCATCTGGCGGACATGCAGGCCCTGCGCGAGTTGTCGCTGCAAGGCACACGAGTGAACGGCAGCGGCTTCGTGCATCTGGCCAGCCTGAGCCGTCTGCAGGTCCTGAATCTCCGGCGCACACGGCTCGATGACGATGGCGTGGCGCATCTGATCGGACTGAGGGAGCTGCGCAAACTGGAGCTTGGCAACACGCGCGTGAGCGACGCTGGCATGGAGCATCTGGTGAAGCTGCCGCGTCTGCAATACCTCGATCTCTACGGCACCGCCGTGACGGACAATGGCGTGAGAACGCTGAGCCGGCTGACCACGCTGCGCTACTGCTACCTGACCAATACCAAGGTCACCGACGCCGCCATCGAGCAACTGCGCGGGCTGACTGAGCTGGAGGAACTCGCAGTCGATGGCACGGACGTGACGGATCGCGGACTGGCCCAACTCGCTCCGCTGACGAACCTCATCCGGCTCCGAATCGGCCGCAGCAAGGTCACCGAAGCAGGCCTGTCTCACTTGTCGGTGCTGTCCAAACTCGAGAGCCTCGGCTTGACCGGTCTGCCGGTGACAAATGCGGGCATCGAGCCGCTGCAAGCCATGTCGAGCCTCAAGTCGCTGGACCTCTCCGGCACGATGATTGATGACAACGCCCTGCCCGCGCTGGCGAAGCTCCCGTCTCTCGTCGATCTGAATGTGCGTGACACCGGCCTCACGGAGGCAGCCCTCGCGCGCTTCCAGTTGGCGCATCCGTTGATCCACGTCATCACTGGCATGACGCGAAGTGGCTACTCCATCGGCGCTGTGATCATCGCGATCCTTTATCTCATCGCGGTGTGTTTGATCAGCTTCTATGGGCTGCATCGCTGCTGGCTGACGTGGCGTCTGTTGAAGGATCGCGAGACGAGGAAATCGCCTGTGCCCGCCGGGAGATTCGACATCCTGCCGCGCGTGACCGTGCAGCTTCCGATGTTCAACGAGCGCCACGTTTCCGAGCGCATCATCGAAAGCGTCTGTGCGATGGATTACCCTCGCGAGCGCTTGCAAATCCAGGTGCTCGACGACTCGAGCGATGACTCCGCCGACATCGCGCGGCTTTGTTGCGAGCGGATGGTCGCGGCAGGCCATCCGGTGGAGTATCTGCACCGCACCGTTCGCGAGGGTTTCAAGAGCGGCGCTCTGGCGGCGGGTTTGAAATCGGCCACGGGGGAATTCATCGTCATCTTCGATGCGGACTTTCTGCCTGGCTCCGACTTTCTCCAGCAGACCATCCATTTTTTCACCGATGCCAAAGTGGGCATGGTGCAAGCCGAGTGGTCGCACTTGAACCGCGCAGACTCATGGCTCACTGAGTTGCAGGCGATGTTTCTCGATGGCCATTGCGTCGTCGAGCAGGCGGTGCGGAGCCGTAGCAAACGCTGGTTCAACTTCAACGGCACGGCCGGTGTTTGGAGACGAAGCTGCATCGATGAAGCCGGCGGGTGGCAGCATGACACG
The DNA here is from genome assembly GCA_903882875.1 of uncultured Spartobacteria bacterium. GTDB lineage: Bacteria > Verrucomicrobiota > Verrucomicrobiia > Chthoniobacterales > Chthoniobacteraceae > SXWH01. Next base: position 6,991 of record CAIRYQ010000124.1, read on the forward strand.
CTGACGGAAGACACAGACCTCTCTTATCGCGCGCAGCTCAAGGGCTGGCGCTTCCTCTATCTGCCGACGATTAAATGCGCTGCCGAACTCCCTTCCAGCATGAGCGCCTTCCTCGCGCAGCAGCATCGCTGGACGAAGGGTCTCATCCAGACCGCGAAGAAGCTCGTGCCATGCATTCTTGTCAGCAAAGCGCCGCTGAAGATCAAGCTCGAAGCCTGCATTCATCTCACCACGCCGGTCATGTATTTGGTGATGTTCCTCGTCGCGGCGGTTGCGTTGCCCGCGATGTTCCTGGCCACGCCGTTCACCGAGGAATCGCGCCTCGCGCTCGCCGCGGGACTCGGCACGCTGATGCTCGGCACGATGGGCGCGGCCACATTCTACGTCGTCTCGCAGCGCATTCAGGGATTCCCGCTGATCCGGACGCTGCTGAAAATCCCGCTGCTCATGGCGCTCGGCATCGGCATCTGCGCGGTCAATGCGCGAGCTGTCGTAGAGGCGCTGCTGGGCATGAAGAGTCCGTTTGTCCGCACGCCAAAACTCGGCGCAGGCGGTGACACCGATCCGGATCAAACAACCGCGCATCGGCGTCGGCGCTTCCCTCGCGGACTGCTGGAGCTGCTGATGTCGGGCGTCTTGTTCGCCTGCTTCGCGCTCAGCTTTGTGCGGCCCTTCACCTTAATCGGCGTGCCGTTTCTCCTGCTCTTCGCACTGGGTTACGGAGGCGTCGGCTTGCTGCGACTGCTGGATCAATACGCCGCGCGTGTGACGCAGCTCCGCTCGGCCGCCGCACCCTGGCAGATGCTCTCGCCGGCGCGATTCGCCATCGGAGCGCTCGGCGTGGTGTTCCTCGCCGGAATGGCGTTCGCCACGCTCCAGCTCGACGCTCCCGCAAGGGCCGTTCGACGCACGCGCGAGGCTGTTGCACTGGGGCTCGATGTGACCACCGCGAACTGGCAGATCCAACCCCGCCAGACTCCAGGCCAGCCAGGCGGCATCAGGAGTGTGCATGCCGAACGCGGCTCGCTGGTGCTCCGCGTGCAGCTCGATGACAAGGCCAACGAAGGCGAAATCTTCCTCGACCTCGACGGTGCAATGCTCGCTCTCGGCGACTCACTGGGTCGGGGCCGGCAACTGAGCTTTACCGTCGAATACGCCTCGCGCTTCACCGGTGAAATTCAGACCTTCGTCCGAGATCGCAAGGGCCGGCTCGAATACGGCAACATGCAGATCGTCGAGAGCCACGACGTCCTGCGTCCTGTGACCGTGGCGCTGACTCCCAGCCTGCACATGCCCGCGATGGGCTATCAGGACAAGGGCTTCGATCCCGCTGCGGGCATCGCTCGCATCGGACTAAAAATCAGCGCGCAGAGCGACCGCGTGAGTGGCGCCGGTTATCGTCCCTTCCGTGGCACGCTGCGCATCGCGAGTGCCCGCATTAGCGATGTCGAGCACGGCACGCACCTCGATCCCGAGATCCGCCGGCCTGCACACGAAGGCAAACCATTGCCTGTGCTCACGAGCAAGGAATTCCTGGCCGGCAGCGGGGTGGATCGCCCGTGGCCGCTTGGCTATGCGTTCTCCGGTCCCGTGACCGACGCAAACAAGGAGGAACTGGAGCGCACCTACAAGGCCCTCGCCGGCCAGGGCTGCCGCTTCACCCGCGTCTATGTCGGCGACTACCGCACCGGCCTGTTCTTCGACCGCAAGGGTCTGGTCAGCGGCGTTGACGCCGAGTTCCTGAACTACTTCGACCAGCTCGCGTCCGTCGCCAATGCGCACGGCATCACCGTGATGTTCAGCCTCACCGACAACGCCATGGTCAATGGCCGTCGCGCGGAAAGCCTCGCGCTCCTGCGCGAAGGCGAGGGGTCGGATTGCTTCGTCAATCACGCGCTCATCGAGATTGTGAAGAAGCTCAAGGGCCGGCAGGTGATCTGGGATCTTTTCAACGAGCCCGAAAACGTCACCACGCTGCCACTGCGCGACGTCCAGCGCTACGTGGATCGCGTCCTCGCCGCCGCGCGCCAGGCCGATCCGCAAGCGCGCTTCACCGTGGTCAGCCGCAGCCGATCCGAGATCGCCTACTGGCAGGGGCGCGGCCTCGATCTCTACTGCCACAACATCTTCACCGGGCGCACGCTCGAAGACGCACTCAGCGCCGAACCCCGCATCCTCGACGTCGCCATCATGGTCGCCGAGATGGCCCCCGAGCTTGTGTCCAAGACCAGCCTCGACGCCCTGCGCGGAGCCGGCTATGTCGGCGTCGGCATCTGGGGCTGGGGAACGAAGGACAAATACGAATGGCACGAGCGCGATCTTGAACGCATCATGCGACCGCTGGTGGGGATGATTCCGGCAAAAGAATAATGAAGGAGCTGAACAAGAACCCGATGCGCCACTTCATCAAGACCTCACACATGGCATCAGCCGTCCTGCTTGTCCTCACCGGACTGACCTCCGCTGCCGACTGGCCGCAATGGCGCGGCCCTGATCGCAGCGGTCTGGGACCGAAGAGCCCCGCGCTCTCCAATTCACTCGCAGGACTCACGCCGTTATGGTTATCCGAGCACATTCCCAGCGGCGACAACGGCGGGCGCGGTAGTCTCGTGGTCTATCATGGAAAGGTCTATGGATTCACCAGCGGAGCGACGAAATCACCCGCGACCGATGAGGTTTTCTGCCTCGACGCCGACAGCGGCAAGACCCTGTGGAAATCCAGTCTCAAGGACTCCCGTGGACGCGAAGCGTCGTCAACGCCGTGCATCGCGAATGGCAAGCTCTACATCATGGGATCCGGCAACAAGGCGTTCTGCATCAATGCCGATGACGGTGCGCCCATCTGGGAATCGCAACTCGACCGTTCCCGTAAAGAATCCGTCTCCTCATCGTTTGCCGTGGTTGGCAAGGTGGCGATCGTTCAGGCCGATATGTTGTTCGGCCTGGATGCCGACACCGGAAAGCCGCTCTGGACTCAGCCTCTGATCAAAGGGGAACAAGCATCGCCCGTGACGTGGTCGTCGAAAGGTCGGGACTATGTGTTCTGCAACAGCCCACGCGAAACCCACTGCGTAGACGCAGCCGACGGGCGCGTGCTGTGGTCGGTGCCAGGCGGCGGCCAGTCCACACCCGTCGTTGCGCAGGAGTATGGCGGTGATTACCTCGTGAATTTGTCGGAGAGTCGCAAGCCTGGCCTCTTCGCCTACCGCCTCACGGACAAGGAGCCGCAACTTCTGTGGACGCAGCCCGAGTATGACCGAGGTGGCAGTCCCGTGGTCTTCGACGGCCACGTCTATGCCGCTGCCGGAGGCGGGGGCCACGGCCACAGCGCCCATCTGGTCAGTGTCCATCTGGACACCGGCAAGGTGGCCTGGAAAGAAGTGGTGGACTTCGCCGAAGTGTCATCGCCCATCATCGCTGATGGCAAACTGTTCGTCGTCTGCGGCACCTACCTCTCGTTGCTGCAGGCCACCCCAGAGAAATACAGCCTGCTCAGCAAGGACGACTACCGAATCACCCTGTGTACCTCGCCCGCACTCGTCGGTGGCCGACTCTATCTGCGGCAGGGCAACGCCGTCGCGTGCTACGATCTGCGGTCCGCTCCGTAGGACTCACGCCATCTCCAGTCCCTTCATCGCTCCTTTGCCGTCGGAGAACGCGCTCTCTTGGATGCCGAGCCGTTAGAGCGTGCAGTAACGGACTTGCCTGTGCCTCACGAAATTGAATGACCCGAAGAGCCTGTCGCTGTTGCAATGAATTCCCATCGCCACCACACGCGCCGTCCACCTTGCGTACGGGGCACGGATGGTGGCGGCGGTTACCAAATCGTTACCGAATTTGAAAAAGAGCATGCCCCCAAAAAGAGTGCATGCGCGGAACCCTTGTATCCATCAGGATCCCAAGGCGATTGAGCGCAAAAAACCGTGCGTTGTGATGAAGCGCAAGGATGTGATTTTCCATCACTGGCACGCGCACCGTGAACCGCAGCTCCGCGGTGAAGTTGGAGATGTAGAGTTGGAGAGGTGGCGCCTTATGGCTAAGGGCCGGGCACGCGCAAGCGCACCCGGCCCGCAAGCCGCGCATGGGGTGGTTACTTTCTGCGCAGGAACGCCCGCCCGAGGGCGGGCAGCGGCGCGAAGCCGAGGAGCGCGCCGATAAGTGGGAGGCTATGGCCGCGAGATTTGCGGCCACTGCAGCGTCCGCTGCGCTGGCTGCTGCCGTGCCTTCGAGGAGCAAAAGAACAGCCGGCCCGACGATGAGCGTTGGCAGCCCAATGAGCAACGCGAGCTTGAGGATCGGGCGCAGCACACCACGCAGGGTGCCGCCGGGCGAGGTCCAGCGTTCGGCACGCGCCAGGGTGTGCCGAACGACTTCCGCCAACCGCTCGCCTGCCGGGCACGCGCACCAATCGCGAAGCCAAGCAAGAGCCTGCGGCATGAATTTTCTCGGTATGGGATGAAAATTCCATTCTTCGTCCCGGATGGGAAGGCTCTCAGTCATAAGATTCTCACCCGAAGTAAACCTTCCCCGCCTGCCGTCGGGTGTGCTCATCCGACAAATGGCCATACACTTTCCCAATCAGCAATCCGCCGTCGCGGTGACCGACCCATTTTGCGATGGTCATGAAGTCCACGCCCGATATCACGGCTTGCGAGATGAAAAAGTGCCGGCAGTCGTGAAATCCGAAATCCGGCAGCCCCGCGGCGGTCCGGGCAAGGATGCGGGACTCCCGAAAGGATTTTGCGGCAAGATCCTTGTCCCCACGCTGAGGGGAGGGGAATAGCCACTGTGAGTCTGGAGCCCTCCTCGTTTCCATCTCGTGAAGATGGGCTTCGAGCACCGGCGACATGTCCACCCAGCGGAATGAGTCATTCTTCGGGTTGCCGTCCCACCCGATGCACACCTGTTTTCGCTCAAAATTCACATCTTCCCATCGCACCTTGAGAGCCTCGACCTCCCGCGCACCTGTGAAGGCGAGGAAGCGGATGTAGTCGGCGAACTGCACGCCGTTTTTCGTGGCCTCCAGCGCTTTGGTGCAGACGCGCTCGATCTCCGGCAGAGTGTAGAGCCGCCGCTGTTTCGACACGGCCTTGAACCGCTTGACCTCCGAGGTCGGCAGCACCTTGAGATAGGTGTCCGTTTTTGCCGCCCTGAGGAGATTGTTCAAGGCCACCAGCGCACCGTTGCAGGTGCGCGGCTGGAGCGTCTTCCTCATCTGGCCGAACACACTCAGGACATGACTCGGGCGAATTTTGTCGAGGCGGAGGTGGCCAAGTCCTCTCCGCCAGTGCTGAAGATGCCCGCGTTCGGTGATGATGGTGTCCGGCTTTTTGCCGGAGGCGAGGAGGAGGGGAAGGTAGCTCTTCGTGTAATACGTCTCCAGGGTGGGGGACTCGCCGACGTGACGGAGGGTTTGATCTTCGCGCTCGACGAGAACACGCCTGAGTTCCTCCTGCGCCTGCGCGGTGGTTTCCACCGCGAGCGGAACCCATGCCTTCTTTTTCCTGCCCTGCTCGTCCTCGACGCTGATGCGGGCGAAGAACAAGCCGTTGCGCCGGTAGAGGTGGCGAACGGGCCGCTTGCGGACGTCCAGCACCTTGGTGTAGGAGTGCCTCCGTTGAGATGAAGTCTTCCGAATCATTGCAGAGCGTTTCAGAGCGGCACAGTGTAGCAAAAAGTGTAGCACTGTCAAACGGCTGCTTCAGCGGAATTATAAAAAGCTCTTCATCAGAGCAGTTTGAGAAAATGCCGAGGTGGCGAAATTGGCAGACGCGCCAGACTTAGGATCTGGTTCCGCAAGGAGTAGGGGTTCGAGTCCCCTCCTCGGCACTTCTTCAATCACAACGATTGAGAAGTTTGTGAAGTGGTAGGCGCGTCGTGCCGGTAGAGCGATTCGCTCCGCTTGGGGCGAGGTGCTGGAGCACGGCTGAGCCCGAGGCAGGCAGTTTTATTTCTGCCTTTTTCCGATGGTTGTGGAGATTCATGTAAAGAGGTCTGTCTTGCAAATTTGCTGTTGGCGAAAGTGTGCGGGCACCTCTATGTGCGGGCATGTTTCTCCGAGCCTCCATATTGTTTTTGTCAGTCGTGCTTCTTTCAGGCTGTCCGATGCCTGGGAAAAAGCCAAAGCCTGCGGAGGGAAAAAAGGAAAAGATGAAGGATCAGAATGGCGACACGTCGTTTCAGGCGTTCCTCGGGCGGTTGAGGAAGGCGGTGGAAATGAAGGACAAAGTCACGCTTGCTTCGATGATGGCGCCGGACTTTGGCTACCGCTGGGACAACGGGCCGGCCGGTGAGACGCCGTTTGCCTACTGGGATCGCAACAAGCTCTGGGGCACGCTCGCGGCGCTGATGCGCGAGCACTGGACGCCGCACGAGGGCTTCATGGTCGCGCCGCCGCAGTTTGCGCAGAGCGAGAGCTATCCCGGCTATCGAGCTGGACTTACGATGGTGAACGGAAGCTGGCGCTTCGCGTATTTTGTCGGCGCACCGGGGCCGGGCGAACCATCGGTATCGGTGCCGTCGTCGCCATCCGCGGCCGAGGAACAGCCGCTGCCACCGCTGCCGCAGTGAGCGGGGAAGATCCGATTGCGCTCGGGCTGCCGCACCGGGAGCCGTTTGTCTTTGTGGATGCGCTCGTGGCGCGCACTGCGGGCGAGTCGGCGGAGTGCGTGAAAATTTTCCCCGCTGCGACGCCATTTTTCGCAGGACATTTCCCCGGTTCGCCGATTGTGCCGGGCGTGATTCTCGCCGAGGCGCTCGCGCAGACGGCTGGCCTCGCGGTGGGACAGCCGGGGCGCAGCTTCCGGCTCTCCTCGATCAAGGCGATGAAATTTCCGGCAGCCGCGCTGCCGGACGAGGAGATCCATTTTTTCGCGAAGCGCGTGGCGACAGTCGGCGGGCTGTGGCAGTTCGAGGTGCGCGCCGTCAGCGGGGAAAGGCTGGTAGCTGAAGGCGCTGTGGTTCTAAGCGAGGCGTAGATTTTTCCCCTTCCTCACCGACCGGGAGCGGCGGCGTGTGCAGATCGAAAATTTCGCCCCATTCGCCGGACGCGACCACGGTCGCTCCCATGCGCCACGATTCGTAGGACTCGGGCCAGACTTTCCGTTCGCCGGGTCCGAAAAAAAGGTAGCGTACGTGCAGACGCGCGGCGCGGATGCGCCAGTCGGGGAAGCCGCGCATGAGGCCGTCGAGTTCGTCGTCCACGGGGCCGTACACGATGCCATGGCTGGCGAGGTGGCCGTTGTAGCCCATCACGAGTTTGCGTCCGCAGAGGAGCAGAGGGTGGTTGTAGGTCGGCTCCGCGGCGAAGGCTTCGGTGATCGGGATGTCACGCACGGCGAGTTCGACGGCGTCGAGTGTCGAGAGGCGTGCAAAACCGTGCCCGTGATGTTCGCTGCCGATCCCGCCGAGCAGCGAGCAGAAGCCGGAGAAAAACAGCAGCACGCAAGCAAGCGCACGCCACGGTGCGGGCCAGTGCGCGAGGATCGTTTCCCAAAGTGCGGGGAGCGCGATGAGCAGGGACCACAGCATGAGCTTCGTGTTGTCCCAGTCCCATTGCGCGAAACGCACGTTGCAGCAGACGAAGAAGAAAAACAGCGCGGGCACACCCATGAGCGTTGGCCAGCCGGTGTCAATTTGGCGTGCGCGCCAGAGGAAAAATCCGAATGCGATGGTCGCGAGCACGAGCGGCACGGCGTTCGCCCGGAGCAGGGGAATGTGCGGGTTCCACGAGTGCAGGAGTGTGAACAACGAGTCGAACATGAGCGTCGCTGCGAGCGCGAAGAACACGCGGTGCAGCAGGAGGCTGCGAGGCTCCCAGCGTCGCAGGCTGAAGCCTGCAATCAGCAGAGCGATCGCCATGACAGGCACTGCTGCGGCGCGCGTGCCGAGTTCGCCGGTGCCGCCGGTGAGCAGTGCGCCGAGCGACTTGTGCTGGTAGCCATCCCACAAGCCGAGCAGCGGCGTGACGAGGATCGCCCCGATGAAGATGCCCCATGCCGCAAGATGCGACGGGCTGCGCGGGAGCACGGGACGCAGCAGCGCGACGAGCAGCGGCACGAGCAGCAGCGGGAGGATGCCGAAATTTCCAAACCAGAAGATCAGAAACTTTCCGAGGGGTGCTAAAAAATTAACATTGGGTGCTGTGGTGGCGAACTGGTTCCAGATTTCGCTCGTCCTGTCGTCGTTCACCATCCATCCGGGCTGCCAGCCGAGGGCGTCCATGCTTGGGCGGTGCGGCGGATTTTCAAACTGGCCCATGTCCTCCCACATCGGCTCGGCGTTTGTCTTGAACATGCCGACGGTGAGATAGGACAGGATGGTGGCGGGGATGAGTGCCGCGCCGATGAGCCGGACGATCTGCTTTCTCGCCGCGGTGCGCGCGATCAGCAGCACGCAGAGGAAAAACGAGAGCGCAAGGAATGTGTGGATGTGAAATGTCGGCATCGCCGCGTAGAGCAGCAGCTCGCCGTGGAAGGGCATTTTCCATCCCTCGCCGTCGCGGAAAAAACGCGTGCGCCAGGACGTGAGCAGCAGCAGGCCCGCGGGCAGTGCGAACAGGAATCCGCGCTGTGTGACGAGAATCGAGAGCGCGATATTTTTCCACGCCCACTGCGCCTGCCAGTCGTGGAAGAGCGATGCGTCCGGCGCGGACGCGAACCACGCGAGGACGGCGAGGCCGCCGTTGCACAGCAGGCCGATCACGGTGAATGCGCCGCCCCAGCGCAGCAGCGCGAGCGAGGTGCCGAGCGCGCCGAGCAGCCCGGTCCACAGCAGGCCGCGCACGGTGTCCATGCCGATGAGCGTGAGCAGCGCATTGAAGAAATCCATGCCGATGGAGTACGTGAGCTTGCCCTCGGAAAAAATCGGGCTGTCCGGCCAGAAGGGTGCGCCATTCGCGAGGTAGCGGATGAAGGTGAGGTGCAGCGGCAGGTCGCCGAGGTTGTTCGGCGAGAGCACGCAGATGTCGTCGCCGTTGCGGAAGACGAGCCAGAGGAATGCACGGAGGCTGAAAATCGCGAAGAGCACAAGCGACGCCGTGGCCCAGAAACCGGGGAGGGGGAGACGCGGTCCGCGGCGTCCGCGCCACCATCCGAAGATACCGACTGCCAGTCCGCCGCAGAGCGCGAGCAGTGCTGCGAGCGGAGTGAGCGCGCCTTTTTGAAAGCCGAGCGCAATCCCGATGAGCACGGAACTGGCGACGGTGTAGAGTGCGGCGGCGAGGAAGTTCATTGGCTCATTGGCTCACTTGCGTGACGGGTCGGGCAGCGCGGGATTTCTCTGCTGCACGCGCGGATGGATCTCAGGCGTGCGCCCTGGGAACTGCGATGCGAATCGTTCGGCGCTGAGGTAAAGCCAGCCGCGGTCGAGGCCGCTGCGGAGCCGGATTCCCTCGCGGTAGTAGATGCCGAAGGCGCGATCCTCGAATTCCACCTGCCGGTCCGCGGGCACGAGGATGAAATCGGCGTCGTAATTTTCCACAACCGAATCCGACGCGAAGTAGGTGATGTTCGGAAAATCATTCAGCTCCCACGAGAGCGGAAACGCCTCGGTGAAGATGTTGCCGCGCATCTGCCGTTCGAGTGGGTTTTCGCGCACGAGGCCGCGCACGGCGCGAAGCAGCTTGTTAATGTCGGGCGTGGTGTGGACGTAGCAGTAGCGGTCGCCGTCGCTCGTCGGGTGCCCGTAGTTCAGAGCCCAGCAGTCGCGCAGCGGAGTCACGGCGAGGAGCGTGCCGACGACGTACACGAGCCAGCGCGAGGCGGTCTGCGCGAGATTTTCCGCGAGCTGGCCGAGGATGAAAAAGAAGGGCCAGAGCAGATTGATGATGCACCACGGAGTCTTGTAAGGGATGAGCGAATACGCGGCGAACGAGGCGAGGCCGAAGAGTCCGAGCCAGCGCATCTCGCGGCTCTGCGCCGGCGACGCGGCGAAGAATCCCACGCTGCACACGAGGAGCCATGCGCCGAGCGATGCCAGCGACGTGAGCTTCAGGTGAGGCTTGAGGAATTCCTTTGCATCCTCGATGTGCAGGCCGATTGCGCTGCTGAAAATTCCCGCCGCGACGAGCAGCGCGCCGGTGAGGAGTAGCACCGTGGCGAGCAGCGGCGAACGGCGCAGCGAGAGGATCGGCGCGGCCACGAGCCCGAGCAGTGCCGGCCACTCGTAGTTCGCCATCAGTTTCGCCCAGTAGAAAAATTCCTTGTTGTGCCCGGCCTCGGCTTCGGTGCCCTTCGCGATCATGAGGCGAAAAGTCTGGAAGAGTCCGCTGATGCCCTCCGGGAACATGCCGAAGCCGGATTGAAAAAGGACGACGGCTGCGACGCAGGTGAACGTCACGATCGCGATTTGGCGGTTTGAAAAATACGCGCCGCGCGGAACCGGCGGCGGCTCGTCCGCAGATCGTCCGGAAAAAAGATACGCGGGGCGCGGGCGCTGCACACGCGGGGTGAGCGGCGCGATCCATTCGAGAAAGCGTGCGGCGGCGAGCGCGAGCGCCGCGGCGATCCAGTGGACGAGGTAGGTCTCCTTTGTCAGCACCATTCCCGCGAGCCCCGCTCCGAGTGCCCACAGGTCGCCAAGTCGCCCCTCGCGCCGCACGATGCCGCAGCCGCCGTACACCGCGAGCAACGTGAAAAATGGCAGCCACATTTCATGGATCGCGTAGCGCGAGTAGAAGACCATCGCGGGCGAAATCGCCGCGGCGACCGCGGCCACCCACACCGCGCGCCACGGCAGGAAACGGCGGAACGCAAGCATGAGCCACACCAGCGCAGTGCCGATGAGCACCGTCGGCATCCGCAGCGCCCACAGGCTCCGCCCGAAAAGCTGCTGCGATGCGAAGAGCGTGTAGAAATGCAGCGGGCCGTGGAAATTCCCAGGGTCGTACGCGTAGTGGCCCGTGGTGCGCATGCTGTCTATGAACGAGCCGTTCACTCCCTCGTCGAAATGCGCGGGCCGCAACGCGAGCACTGCCACGCGCAGCGCGAACGCGAGCGCGATGATGAGGATGGAAGACCAACGCCGGCGGGCTGACATCTTGCGGATTCGTTCAGCGGACGCGGGAAGGAGGAGGGAGAAAAATTGCGCTCATGGCTTTTGACCGGTCGGGCATTCAACTGATACGCAGTGCGGACACAACCGAAATGTCCGACAGCGGAGCACCATTTGTCTCACTCATCATCCCCGCCTTTAACGAGGCCCACCGCCTGGAGGCGAGCCTCGACGCGCTCCACGGATACCTCGCTTCCGTGCCGTGGCCGCACGAAGTCGTCCTCGTCATCGAAAAAAGTTCGGACGGCACGCTGGACATCGCGCGCCGGGTAGAGGACGCAAGGCCGTATCTGACGGTCATCGGTAACGACGTGCAGCGAGGAAAAGGCTACGCCGTGCGCACCGGGATGCTGCGCGCGCGCGGCGCGATCGCATTTTTCATGGATGCCGATCTGTCCACGCCGCTTGCGGAGATTGATCGGTTCGTCGCGCGTTTTTCCGGAGACCCGAAAGTGGAAGTGCTCGTGGGCAACCGCCAGCACACGCACAGCGAGATTCTCACGCAGCAGCATTTTCTGCGGAGGAAAATGGGGCAGACCTTCAACGCGATTCTCCGCATGATTGCGGGCATCCGGCTCGCAGACACTCAGTGCGGCTTCAAGGCATTCCGGCGCACCGCGCGCGAGGCGATCTTTTCGCTTCAGAAGATTGACGGCTTTGCCTTCGACGTGGAGGTGCTGCTGCTTGCCGGGCGACTCGGTTTTTCCGTGGAGGACATGCCCGTTCAGTGGGCTAACGCGCAGGGCAGTAAAGTCCGAATCGTCCGCGATTCCTGGCGGATGCTTTGCGACGCGATCCGTGTCAGGCGTCTGGTGGCTAGGACGCTCGCCGGACGAAAACTCGCGGCGTGACGCGCACGACGCCCATCTTCGCTGTTGCGACTACCAGGGCGAGAACCGCTTGTTGGCGATGATCCGGAAGCGATAGGCAGTCTCTAGGGACTGGGTCTGCGCGTTGATCTGGCTCGTGGCAGGCTGGTAGGTGGACTGGAAGCGCGGATCCTGCGGGTCGAGGTAACGTTCGATGGTTGTCTGCCCGCGGAGTTCAGACATGATCTGATCCCGGCTTTCATCAAACGTGCGGTAGTAGGCGACCGCACCTCTTGGGTCTCCGGTATAAGCCCGTTGCCGCAGCGTCTGCACACGGTAATGCACGGTGAACGTGTTCGACTTGGTCGTGATCCGGGGATAGAGATCCGCATAAGGCTTTTCACGGACATTGTCACCGGTAAGCTGGTTTCTCGCCCAGAATGCCTGAATCTGGGCTTCGCCAGCCGTGTATGTGACCGTCGAGCCGTCGAATGTCTGGCCCTTTGGATAGAGGAAACGCTCACAAATCTGTGAGGCGCACTTGAAAAAGCCGCCATTCCTGTTGTTTGTATATTGTGCAAAGAAAGCATCGAATGCCTTGAGTGTCTCCTCGCGATCCACCAGATAGCGAAGATTCTGTTGGTTATCCGTGCCCTTGTATTTGAACACCTTGTTCCCATCCACTAATGTCTGCGGGATGGCAGTGACACGAAGCGGTTGCAGGGCTGCGCGGAGGGCGGTCGTCCGCTTGAGGTAGCTGAACGGCACAATCGGGTAATTCAGGTTCACTTTGCCTGCGGTGGAAAAGGGTTCGCTAATGGCATAGGGCTGGACAACGGGCATGTTAAAGAGATCCAGCAACAGATGATCCGGCGGTGTCTTCGCCCCAGGATGGTTTGCACCCGCGGGATTTGGACAAAAGAGAAGCGTTTTCCAGCCCGCATTGGCCCAAGAACTTTGTGGTGCAGGGAGCGATCCGAACATGACCGGCCCTGGAACTTGGCGGTTCGGCGAAAAATAGGTATCCAGCGGGGAATCATAAAGCCATGTCGAAAAGTAGGGTTCGACGAAGTTGTAAATCTTATTGACGGCGTCGTACCAGTATTGGGCGACATTCCCTTCGTCAGCCTTCCCTGCAAATGCCCCATCTGGGAAGTTGCCGATTCCAGTGTCAAAATCCGCCGCTCCCCCGTCACTTCGGACTGCAACAAAAGGGATCTTTCCATTGGCGTCTGTAAATGGCGGGAGATCCGGGCCGTAGTTGGTTGAGTATTTTGAGCCGCCGAGGGGAAAGAAGGCGCCTGTTGCCGGCGAGGCCGTTGTCTCGGGCAATTCGGCATAGACGGTCGGGTCAAAATAAAAGCCCCCATAACCGACGCGGAGTTTCTGCACGAGATGCTTGGTGGCACTCTGGTATTCCGGATGGGGTTGGAGGGTGCTGACGGTTTGTTGGAGGGCGGTGATCCGTACGTCTGCATTCGCGGGGACGGCTCCATTGACGCCGCCGCCGACAATCAGGCTGCGGATCGTGTCTCCCGGCTGGAGGATCTGCAGATAGCGGTTGGTGTAATTTAAGCCATCCCCGGTTTGGTTACCATACTGGTCCAACAACGGCCACGGAGTCCCTGAATTTTGCTGGGACCATGCTATCCTGGTTGGCAGGTAATAGGGCATCGCCCAACCGCCCAGCATCCCATACTTTGAAACAAAGGTGCCCCAGGGAGTCCATGAGGAAGCGTTGGTGGCGTTATAGCCATTGACCCGATTGTCAAATCCGCCTACGTCCTGGCGGTAGGAAGGCGTCGGCAATGGCCAACTGCCGCCATCGGGATAGGTCAGTGACAATTTCTGAATCTGTACGTTATGGCCGACCTGGTCCTGATACTTGACAAACATATCCATCTCGCCACCTTTGAAGGTGAACGACTTTTCGGTCCATCCGACACGGATACCATCCATTACCGGGTCGGTGCAGGGAGTCTGGAAGACGTAATAATTTGATTTGGCGGGAGTGTTGCCGATGGAGTCAATGATCGTATGGTAGAAGCCCTCGGTGCCTCCGAAATTACGCCCACCCCAGGTGTCGCCCGATGTCTTGGTAAAGTTGTTTGTGAGCAAGCCCGTGGAGACCCCGCCCCCAATTCCCAATGGGATTGCAGCGCCCGTTGTCGGTGTCTGGATTGCGAAGGCCCCATTGATCTGCAACTGGTGTACATAGACGCCCTTGTTTGGATCCGGGTAGTTATAGCGCGGCATCAGACCGTTGACGGCATTGACATCCGCGGGTGTAGTATCCACCAGGCTGATGTTTGCAAAATTGTCCACCGGTGCATATCCTTGCATCGGGTTGTAAGTTCCAAAGATCATGAATGCCCTCACAAGCTGGCCTTTCCACGTTCTGACATTCGCCTTGGCCCAAGCAGACTTGAGCAGCGAGTTATTATCAGTGTACGATGGAGCCACTGGAATCTTCGCGAAATCGTAAATCACGACTTCATTGGGGCTTTTTGGAGAACGCGCCGATCCGTTGCCCGGCAAATCCTTCTTTTCTAGGTCGCTGCCCGGCAGCGGTTCACAGATATAACCTGCATGGTAAAATACTATTGATGCTTCCGATACCGTCGGATAGCGCCCCAGGCCTGACACCTGCGTGCCATTGAACGTGGCACGGGTGGGGATGACGAGGGCATGCGGTGCGTAGCGGGCGGCCGTCTTGAGCTGATTGTTCACGAGCGAGTTGACTTTCGTCAATTGGTCGATCGTCTTGTCACGCGAAGCGTCTTTCTGATTAATCGTCCGGATATAATCGAAAATTTCAACGAGGATCTGATCCATGCCTCCGGATCCTCCGGCATATTTTTGGCCAAAGCTCCCGCCGAAACCGGGGACTTGTGAGGTCGTGAGCCCATGCAGGTAGTTAAAGATTTGCTGATTGCGAGCAAGGGTGAAATCCGTCGTCGGGCTGTAAGGATCCTGGCGGTCGAAAATGAATTCCCCCTGCCGGGTGAGTGTCTGGACGGCGGTATTTGCGTTGCCGCCGATGGTTGAGCAGAAGCGGATGAAGTCGTCGCTCACGTTCCGGATGCCGTACGTTTGCAAAAGCTGCTCGCGGGATGCGGTGGGAACCGGCCACATGGTCACCCGGGGGCGCCCAAAGAGATTCAGCTCCGGAGATCGGTTTCCGGCTGTGACGCAAAAGCGGACCTGATCTACCATCTGCGGAGTGATCGAACCGGCCACCATTGGTTTCTGCGGGACAAAGAAGATGTCGCTTGTGTTATTGGGGTTGCTGTTGAAAGTCGGAACCCACGCGTTAATCCCGTCCACAGCCGATGTCCGCAGGCCATTGGTCATCAGGCCATTTTGCGTCGTATAGAAGAATTCGTCCAGGGAGGCGTAGAGATGGTTGCCATTCGCTCCCGGCAGTGCGGCGCTATAGCCGGCCTTGACGGCAAGCGCTCCATTCACTTTGGTATCGAGCCGTCGTGTTCCACTTTGTGAACCGCCCGGATTCAGGCGCGGGGCCAAGGCATAGAGCTTTTCGGAGTTAAAGCCAGTGTTGCTTGGCAGAAGATACTGGAAAACCAGACCGAGGGAAGTGGTGGCGGGATGGCCGGGATACCGCTGGAATTCATTTTGCTGCGGTTGCGCATTTGACAGGCCGGGGCGGAACGCAGTGGGTGTGTTGCTGTTAAGGCCCCGGTCGAACCACGTCTGCACACGGGGTGTGTCCCAGAAGGAGCCTGCGATGAATGCAGGATTTGGATCGGTTGTCGGACCAGCCCCGTTGTACATGGGGCTGCTCGCATAGTTATTGAATTTTGTCTCATCCACGATGAACCCGCCCGCAGTGTTGAGGTTGACCTTGCACGATTCGTCGTCAGTCCAGAATGCGATGCGTCCCACGATGGGGTTGGCCTGAGTGGGAACGCCGGTTACGGATTGGCCATCTGAACCGATGGCAGCCCAGTTGGCCACCAGGCCGGCCGTACCGGATGCTGTGCCGTTGATCGGAGTGGGGGCGGTGAGCGTGCCGTCCTTGAGGACATAAATCCACCGGACCGGCATGGGGGCGTCATTGAGGGTGCGGTCAGTTGCAGCGAGGGCAATTTCGCATCCCTCGATTCCGCCTGGATTTTTCCAAGCGGGCGTGGCAGGACGACCCCCGGGGTTGTAAATCAAGGCCACGGACGGATCGAAGATGGGGTATCGTTTGACCGGTGTCGGTCCGCCATTGGGATTCGGAATGGATACGGGCTGATTCAAGTCGGTGAAATACGCGGGTTGTTGCATCCACCCGCCAGTGCCGAGGGGGACCTCAACCGGAACCGCCGAGGTGGCAGGATTGGTGAGGGAGGGATCAAAGCGGCTGATCTCATTGCCCGAGACAATCAAATCCTGTGAGGAATAAAGTTTGTAGAACGCGTAGGCGTTTACACTTGGCTGGCCTCCTGCCGATCCATAGACACGGATCATGCCAGGTTGAGAGGCCCAGCAGCCGTTCGGGACGGTGGTTGCTGCGCGAATCTGGCCCATGACGACGCCCACGGCGTTATCAGCCAGTTGGCGGACATTGATCCCCTCGGCATAGGAGCGGGAACTGGAAAGGTCGGTCGTCACCCGGCTGAAGAAGCTGAGCACCAGTGCGCTGATCAGAACGATAAATGCGATGACCAGCACGAGCGCAACCGCTTTGCGACGATGCTTGCCCAGGGCAAAACGGGACAGTGAGTTTTGGGGCTGTGATGGATTTTGAGGGGTATTCATAACAAGTGAGGTTATATCAAGCGGGGGATTACTTCGACTGGTTGCGGCTCCATTTTGCGCCGCGGATGCTTACGTTCGTGGAAAAGATACGGTAGGAAACACGCTGGGATGCGAGTATCGCTGCCAGCTTGGAGAGGTCGCCGTCGTCAGGCGCAGCGGTCGAGGGATCATCCTCGAGGACGGCAGGATTTCGGAAGAGGGAGGAATAGCTGACACCGAGGTTCGGATCGGTTCCAAACTGATCCTGCAGTTTCTGAGCGGAAGGCTCATCAATGGCAATCATGGCCACCTGAACCACCGGCGGGAGCTGGTTATGCGGATTCAGGATCGGATCGGTGACGGTGTTGTTTGTGGAGTCGTAGCTGTAGAGCGGAGCAAGTATCGGCGGGGTCCTGGAGCCGTTCTGTGTCATCCAGAGTTGTTCGTCGCTTTTTGAAAGGCGTGGCAAAACGACGAGTGCCACAATATTCTCCGCAAGCACGCGGGTCGGGCGAGTCGTTGCGGTGACGAGCGGGGCGAACCAAGCCGCCCCTTGGGAAAAAGTCGGTGCGGCGGCAACCTGCTGATACTGATAGGTCATCAACTGCTCGGAAGGCTGCCTCAATTCCATAAGGCGGAACCGCGTCCTGGCGGGAACCAGGTTTTGCAGGAACTGAGGCAATGAATCGGCATCGGAGCCGATTTCCACGAAGTATCCCCAAAGATTGATGAGGTGATCGAGCACACCATAAGTCTTCTGGTCACTCACGTAGCCATTTGGTGCATGGAAGAACACGCTGTGTCCGGGACGGGTGTAGCCATTCGTTCCGGTGCCGCCGGTCAACGTATTGGTGACACCGGAGACGAAGCGCAATTCGGACGACCGCTGATAGCCGATCGGGGGGGCGCCCGGCTTCGCATTTGGTGCATACTGGTAGTCCCAATAGGTGTTCAGCGTCGCCTGGGCGAGACGTCGTGTCATGGATTCAAATGCCACGCGTGCACCCTGAAATTGTTCCACTTTTGACGAGGTCCCTTTCATGAGGCGCTGGGTTTGATCCGTCATGGAGAGAAGGATGCCCATCAGGATTACGACAATAGTGGCCGCGACAAGGACCTCGACGAGCGTGAATCCGGTAATTTGGCGGCGCATTTTCATATTCCCTGGTTGTTGCCCAGACATGCGGAATACGTCAGTATCGTCACGCCTGTGGTGGTCTGGAAAAGGTTTCTGGAGGGGATATTTGGATCACTGGCAGAACCGGCCACGATGGGAATGGTCTGGTTGCCCGGGTTGCGCGCGATTTGGATGGTGATCTGGGCCACATTGGATCCCGTTTCGTTGATGGTCGGCAGGATGGCCCGCGGTATGATGCGGATATTGACGTGATAAACGATCTGCTGTCGTTCCAGGGCGCTCGGCGTGGTGCCCTGCAAAATCACTTCCTCTCCTTGTTCGTCAAAATAGCGGAGCTTGGGGGCCTGCACTATGGGTGCGCGGAAACTGAAGTTCGGGGGGCAGTAGCCGGTTGCGTCGGTGGGGAGGTGGGTGATGTCAATGAGCGTGGAAAATTCCGCCTCCTCCATGTCGTGCATGAGACGTTGTGCGATCTGGGCCGTCACCGAGGCGTCCATCGCCTTTCGGAAGTTTGACATTCCTGCCGGCATCAGTCCCAGCAGGGCGATCAAGGCCACAGCGAGAATACTGATGGCGATCGCGATTTCCACCAAAGTGAATCCTGCTTTTTTTCCGTGACTGGAACTGAGGGGGAGGGGAGTCATCGTGGAGTTACAATGTGTTTACGTCAATATGCGGAGTTTCACGGCCATGCAAGGGATTTGTTGTTTTTTCTGTCGGTTCGTGTCTGTGCATCGGCATCGCCCTTGGCATGCCCCTTTTTGGAAAGTCTGCCTTCAAAATTTCCGCTGAACTGAGGCGGCGAGGCACGGGGTATGGGGAGATGTTGAATACGGCTTGCCGGTTATTCCCGATGAACCCTCTGCAAAATACACCGGCCCGCAGATGACGCGGATATTTTGACCACGGATGACGCGCGTAACACGGATGGTGGTCAGAGGGAGACGCTTTCATCCGCGATTATGCCTTTGACGCAACTTTCCTCCGAAAGCTCACCGAGACGCTCTCTGTAAATCGCATCAAGGGCATAATCACGATTCAATTACCCTCTCGTGACGGCGGCCTGCAGGCTTGCTGCGAGATTCAGGCCGCGGATTCGCCCGAGGCAGATGCCGGCGTTGGTGGCAATGCCGAGCGCATCCGTGATGCTCGCCTTGGCATGCGCCACCGCCTCCCGCTTTTCCTTGATGCCGCCGAGGCCGAGCAGTTCCGCCACCTGCATTGCTTCACCGAGGTGCATCCTCAGGATCACCCATGCATGCAGCTCGCAACGGCTGATTACCCCGGATCGCCGATCAAAAAAACGCGCACCCACTTTCCGAAATCCGCAAAGACGGTGTGGAGCGCGGCTTTGCCGATTGCGCCGACATGATTCACGCGGAGGCCCAGCGCGAGCTGCACCACCGCCATAATCGGCCCGTTGCCGCCGAGTTTCAAGAACGGCGGCACGAATTCAAAGTTCGCGCTCACGCCGGACGCTGCCGTGATGTGGCACGACCATTCGCCATCGTTTCAAACCGTTCGTTTCGCCGGCGAAAGCCTCGCTTTGACGGCATGGGGAATCGTATCCGCGAAGCAGGTGAATCCGGTGAAAGCCTTTGGTTTTGCGCTTCCGGAGGCCGCCGCCCGAAGCAGCCGGAGGGTCTGTTTTGGGAGGCTGTCTGGCATCCTCTTCGACGTAGCTCGTGTGCGGTGCTGGTTTCGAGACATCATGACGGGAAATTTTTATTGCCGTGTCTTTGTGCGGAAATCCCGGATCCTCTGCGATTGGATTTCGCCGCGCTATGGAGCGCACTTGAAGTCATCGCCACTGGTTGGTCGAATTGGCAAGGGCGTCAAAAACAGGGCGCGCGCACGCGCGCGCGTGCGCATGCGCGCGAGAGAACGCATGAGATTTCCCCTTCGAGACTGTGTAAGAAGTCGAATTTGGAAGCCAAGAAGCCAGGAAAAAAGGGCGGGTCAATTTCTCCCTTCCTGGGTTCATGGCTTCCAAATTCATCCCGCTGCTGCATCCACAGCGCGCATCGGCCGTCATTTTTCACAGCCTCTTACGAGTGTTGCGGACGCGGTCCCGACCGCCTTTCCCGAATTTTTTGGAAATGGAGGGCCCGCAATTTGTTTTCAGGCCGCGAATTTTTCCTGAATAATGGGTCGAGGCTCTCGTCCAACATGGAATGCGACTCCAATTCTGAACGTGCGAATTTCTGTTTCCCGTTGGCAAAATAACCCGTCGGCGGTGCGGATAATTCGTTGCATTGGGTGGGGACGCACGTATGGTCATTGTCAATCCACTGATGAAGAGCCCCTGCATTTCCCCCCGCAGAATTTCCAGCGCAAAAAGACGGCCGGTGCCTAGACGCGATGGGAGGTCGGCGCTTTCCGGCACCATCGCTTTGCTTGCCGTAGCGATCCTGTCCTGCGCGAGCACGCCGCGGGCGCATGCGACCACCTACTACTGGGACGGCGACGGCTCGGCTCCGCTGAACGATGCGACCACCGGGAACGGACTCGGTGGCACGGGGACTTGGGATACCGCTTCCTCAAAATGGTGGGATCCCAATAACCCCAACGTGGACGGACTTTGGGGAAATGCCGCTTACAGCATCGCAGTTTTCATCGGAACACCGGGCACGGTCTCATTGGGAAGCGGTCTCCAAACCAATGGGCTGAGTTTTTTTTCCAATGGCTTCAACCTCACCGGCGGGACGCTTACGCTCGTTGGAACGGCGCCGACCATTTATGTCGCCCCGGCGCAGACGGCGACCATCACCAGCACAATCGCGGATTCGGGTGCCGCCGGACTTTACAAATCCGGCTTGGGCACCCTGGTGCTGAATGGCGTGAACACGTACACGGGTCCGACGACGGTGGGCTTCGGCTCGCTGCTCGTGAACGGCTCGACGAGTGCAACGAGCGCTGTGGCTGTCGGCGATCCCCTGAATCCCGGTGGCGGCGTGCTGGGCGGTACCGGGACAATCGGCGGTGCCGTCACGGTGAACGGTGTCGGGGGCATCAGCCTCGCCAATGGCTCGATCGGCACTCTGACGCTGGGTAACACGCTCACCGCCACCGGCACCGCCGGGAACAATCTTTTCACTTTTGACATGGGATCGGGAGGGGCCGGGACCGATAGGATCAATGTTGTCGGAAGTGGAACCACAGGCGTTGTCGTGACCAATGCCGGGGCGCCGGTGATCGTATTGAACCAAATCGGCGGGGTAGCTGCGCCAATCACTAGCGGCACTTACAATCTGATTTCCGTTACCGGAGCCTCCGCAACGATGGCCGCGGCGGCAAGGTTCAGCCTTGCGACCAGCCGGGCTTTTGGTGAGCTATACTCCTTGCAACTCGACAGCGCCACCAGCAAGATATTGCAGGTGGTTGTCACAACGGGCAACCCCGGCCCCATTAGTGGTGCCTCGTTTTGGTCGGGAACCGCCAGCAACAATCAATGGAACGTGTCTTCCAGTTGGAAGACTGATGCCACTTCCAACACAGCCGGAGCCATCCCCGGATACCTGACCAATGTCACATTTTACACGACGAATCCGGCTCCTGTTCTCGGAAATAGCACGCTGAATCAGGATTTTGACATCAACAGTCTCACCTTCAGCGCCACGGCGACTTCCGGCGTGAATATTCTGGCCGGGGTGGGGAAGATGCTGACGATCGAGGCTGCGGCCGTGAACGGCAACACCGCAGGAAACGGCATTACCCTGAAGAATTCATCCGGAACGCAAACAATAACTGCGCCCGTGGGGTTGGCCTCGAGCCAGACATGGACTGTGGCCGCCGGCGCCACGTTGGGGGTCAATGGTGTCATCAGCGACTTTGGTGCCGGAAACGGCCTCACCTTGGCTGGCGGGGGCACATTGACGCTCACGGCTCCAAACACCTTTTCCGGTGGCGTCATTCTCAATAGCGGCAAACTGATCATCAATAATCCCACGGCCTTGGGGGCTTCGGCGGGCGTGTTCACGATCAATGGCGGAACGATTGACAACACCACCGGAGCGTTCTTGGGCCTGCAAAACGACAACCCGGTCACCATCGGGGGGAGTTTCGCCTTCAGCACGACCGGCGGTTCGTCCCTCAACAACCTGAACCTTGGCCTTGGCGCAGTGAGCCTCAATGGCAGCCGCACGATCACGCTGAATCCGCTGAATGCGCTCAATCCGGCTACACTGACATTTGGCGGTGTGGTGACCAATACGACGAACGGCACAATCACGACCACGGTGAACGGGCCTGGCAATACGCTGGCAATTGGCTCGTTTGCATTGAATAGCGGAGCCGCCTCCGTGGTGGATATTTTCAATGGGAACGGGAACATCACCATGAACGGGCCGGTGAGCAATGGCGGCAGTGCGGCGAATGGGCTGACATACAGCGGGACGGGCACGCTGACCTTGCTGGGAGCGAATAACTACACGGGTGCCACAACGGTGTCCTCCGGCGCGTTGATTGTGAACGGTTCCATCGGGGCGTCCAGCGCGGTGAATATCTCAGGCGGCGTCCTCGCCGGCACCGGAACGATTAATGGCCCGGTCACGTTGAGCGGGACGGGTGGCATCAATCTGCCCTTAGGGACAGCAGGCACAGGCACCGGGATAATGACGCTGGGTGGCAACCTCAGCATCACCGGTGCTGCTGGCGCCAACAAGCTTGCGTTTGATTTGGGGGCGGGGACCTCCCAGACGGACGAAATCATTGTCGCCGGCGTCACGTCCGTCACCAATTCGGCGGCGATCAGTTTCAATCAGATCGGCCAGGCCCAGGGATCGCGCGTCAATGCGGGCACCTACACACTCATCGCGGCATCCAATACGCTCAATCTTTCCAATTACACCTTGATCACGCACACGGCGTTCGGATCGACCTTTTCGCTTGGACTTGATGGTACCCTCAAACAGTTGCAGGTGACGGTTACCTCGTCCGCTCCGGGCCCCTCGGTCGCCTACTGGGCGGGCAGTGCGGGCAACAACTGGAGCACCGCCACGAACTGGAGGACTGACGCCACTTCCAACATCAACACTTCGGGCGCTCCTGCATACAACTCCGACGTCTTCTTCAACACGGTAACCCCGACCGCACTGAATCTCACGAACACCGTGCTCGGGGCTGATTCGGACATCAACAGTCTCACCTTCAGTTCTGCCGCGAGCACGGGCGTCACCATCGGTGGCAACAATACGCTCACGATCGAGGCCACGCTGACCGCCCTGAACGCCGCCAACAGCGGCATCATTGTCAACGCCCCCGTCTCGCCGATCACCGGTGTCACCACACACACCATTTCTGCAAATGTGGCCCTTGCCGAAAGCCAGACATGGACCGTGAATCAAGGCACGGCGCTCGCCGTCACCGGGAGTGTCACCGATTACGGTGCAGGATATACCCTCACCAAAGCGGGGGATGGCACCCTGAAACTGTTCGGAGCCACCATCCCCACGCTTGTTACTGCAGTCAAAGCCGGTGCGTTGATCATCAGCACCACAGGGGCTTCCGCGAACGATACCTCGACATTCAATATCACCGGTTCCACGGTGCGTACCAGCAATGGCAGTTCAAACGGCGGTGTGCTTGTCCTCGAGAACACGACCGGCACGGCCTCGCCCACGCCCTTTGCGGGCACCATCACCCTGAGCGGCTTCGGGCCCAATTTCATCGGCACGTCCAATCCCGGCGGCACGCTGGTGAGCGTCAGAAACAATACCCTTTCTGGTCTCGTCAGCACGAATGACAACGTCACTCTTCCCAATGTGAACACCGGGATCGTTTCAGCCAACGGCCTGCTCACATTTTCGGGTTCGCTTGCCATCGGGAGAGGCACCCAGACTTTTTTCGGCGCGTATAATTCGAGCAGCGGTGTGGGCAACTATGCGATCACCGGCAGCCTTCTGGACTCGGGTAACGCAACAATTCCCATTCCCGGCATCCTGGTAAAAATGGGGCCGGGAACGCTGACTCTCAATCCATCGAATTCCAGCGGATATTCCGGAACGATCCGGGTGTCGGGTGGCACGGTCCGCATTCTCTCGGGCACGGCATTGGGTTCCGACACAAATACAGGGGCCGTAGCGGGCACCGCCTCTGCGGTGCTGGACATGAACGGCGGAGCCTTGGAAGCGTTGTCGGATTCGGGGGCTATCAATGCGAACGTCTATGGACGGGCGAATTCCACCTTCTTTGTGGATCATGCCCTCGTTAGCACGCTTTCCGTCGGCACGGCCATCAATGGAACGACGACTTTTGGGCAGTTCACTTTTGCTGCGGGCACCACCCTCACACTGACCGGTCGGGACGGCTACGGCGTGACCTTTATGCCCGGTTCCAATCCGGCGACTCTCAGTGCGTTGATTGACCCCGCGTCGCAGGCGAATAACTCCGCGTTTACGAACAACCTCAACGGACTCCTCACCCTTACTGGCGATATCTGGGGACAAACCAACACCACTTCCCGGACGATGACGATTTCGGGCAGTGGGGACACGCTGATTACCGGCTATATCCTGGCCACGGGATCGGATCACTTTCTGACCAAGTCCGGCCAGGGGACGCTGACGCTGAACGCATCGAACCCCACGGCGGCCAGCAGCACTTACACGGGTGGCACGAACATCAGCGGCGGCACGCTGGCCGTCACGAACATCAAGACGCTGCTTAACCAGAACAGCGTAACCACGACCGGAGCTAACAACGCGATCAACCTGAATGGTGGTTCGCTGAGCTACCTCGGCACACTCAGCACCGGTGCGGGCGAGACATCCCCGACGGTGATCAATCTTTCCGGCACCACCGGAGCAGGTATCATTCTGGCGAATCAGGCGGGCTCGGTGCCCACGGCATTGACACTCAGCAGCGGAGTCTCTGCGGGGGGCGCAGGCGTAAAGACCCTCTTCCTCGGTGGCGCTGCTTCCTCCAACCTGATCAACACGGTTAGCGGCGTGATTCAGAACAACTCCTCCACGAACCTGACCTCGCTGACAAAGGTGGGGACGGATACCTGGCTCTACTCGCCGAGCGCGGCCAGCTACGGTACGGGAGCGTATGGCGTGAATGTGCAGACCACCGTTACGGGACTCGGAGCGCCCCAATCAAATACGATCACGGTGGCAAGCGCATCGAACATTCGGACCGGGCAAGTAGTCACGACGGGCGGCACCGGCGTGCCTGTGGCCGCGGTGGTGACCAACATCAACGGCACCACAATCACTCTCAGCAGCAACATTGGCGCGCAGATTGCGAGCGGAACTTCGATTACCTTTGGAGCCATCACAAACTTCACCGGATCGGTGACGGTCGGCGGCGGCCTCCTGCAAGTGAAGCCGACTGCGGCGAGCGGGACGAGCGGTGGCAACCTGTTCACCACGGCGCAGAATCTGATCTTCAACACGGACGCGCTGACGACCAATGGATCCGCGGGTGGAACTTTTGAACTCGTCACTCCCGCAGTAACGATGACTGGCAACCTGCTTCAGACCATGGGAGCGCTTCAGTTGTCCGCCGGGGCCGGCAAACTGCAGGTGGATGCCGGGAATGGCGGATTCAGCAACATATTGACCTTCAACGCCTACACTACGCGGACGGCGGGAGCGGTGGTGGACTTCGCGCCGGCGGCCAGTCTGGCGGGCATTCAGTTCTCAGTGGTCCCGACGGCGGTTTCGAGCGGCGTGTTGAGCGGATCGTATTTCACCAGTTCGACCGGTGCGATAGACTTTGTAGCCACGCCTGCTGCGAATACCCCTGTTGCCGCACTCGGTTCGACGACTGCGCTGCCTTTGACTGGAGCACTCGGCACGGCAAACTATCGCGTCAATGCCAACACAACCACCACTGGAGCGGATGTGGCCAATACCATTCGCATCATATCCGGGGCCAACCTGACCCTTGGTGCAAATCTCACGATCACCTCCACAAACGCGAATAA
The DNA here is from genome assembly GCA_903882875.1 of uncultured Spartobacteria bacterium. GTDB lineage: Bacteria > Verrucomicrobiota > Verrucomicrobiia > Chthoniobacterales > Chthoniobacteraceae > SXWH01. The sequence continues at coordinate 32,666 of CAIRYQ010000124.1, forward strand.
CCTCGGCGGCATCCTTCACGACAATGCGGGAGGCGCTTCCAAAATCAGCAGTACGTCAACAGCCACGATCTCCACAGTGACGGCCAATCAGGAACTCCTGATCACCACAGGAGGCATAAACAGCAATTTGGCAAACGTGTTGCAGACCCCCAGCACTGCACTTCTGACGATCTCCTCTGTCTTGGCCAACGGCTCCGGCGGTGTGACCAAGGCAGGCAATGGTCTCCTCGTCCTCAGCGGCCAGAATACGTTCACCGGGGCGCTGACTATTGATGAGGGCGGCCTGCGCGCCTCCGGCACAAACACCCAGACACTGGGCGCTCCGGCTGCAACCACTGTGGACATCCTGCGCCAGGGGGCCTCACTTGATGTCTTCGGAGCGGGTGCAAGCACTTCGCCTTACACTGGAGGCACTTCGCTCCCGACGCTCATCGCTGCACCGATCAGCGGTGCAGGCAGCATCACCAGCACCGCATCCGGCTCGCAGGCGATCCAGCTCGGCACCAGCGCCAGCACTGGCAGCGGTGTCTTCTCGGGGATCATTTCCGATGGTTCGGGCACCATGACGGTGATCCGCAACGGTGCCGCCGGAACGGAGGTTCTGACCGGCCTGAACACTTACACCGGGCCGACGGTGCTCAGCGGCGGGGCAATCCTTCAGGCAAACGTTCTTGCCAACGGCAGCACGGCTTCTTCCATCGGCGCGTCCTCGAATGCCGCCGGCAATCTTGTGCTCAACGGCGGCACGCTGCTTTACCAGGGTGAAAATGCGACGGTGTACTCGCCCACGCAGACGCCTTCAGTCTCGACGGATCGTCTCTTCACGCTCACAGCGAACGGCGGGGTGATTGACTCCTCTGGCACCTATGGGAACCAGCAGGTCGGCACGACCACGCCGAATAATGCGGCACTTGTCTTCAGCAATAGCGGACAGGTCGCTTTCAGCGCCTCGGGCATCAGCCCAACACTGACCCTTCAAGGCAGTTCCACAGGTGACAATCAGTTCAATCCCTGGTTGACCAACCCAGCCTCGGGAATTCTCTCAATTAACAAGACTGGCGTGGGCGTTTGGGTGCTGAACAACATCCAGAACAACTACACCGGCCCCACGACGATTAACGCGGGCGTCCTCCGGGCATTCACAGACGCGACACAGGCAACCGGAGTCACTCTGCCGGTTACGTCGAATCTTACGTTCAATGGCGGTGTCCTCGAGTCCACCGGGAATTTCTCACGCACCCTCGGTACGTTGGCCGGCAATGTGCAATGGAAGGCGACCTTGACGGGCAATGGGTCGGGTGGTTTCGCTGCGGCTTCATCCAATTTGACGGTCACCTTCGGCGGCAGTCCGGTATGGGGCGCGGCACCTTTCCTCGACACGGGATCCCTGATATTGAATTCCACCACCGCGATGGCTGAGGTGCAGATTGTGAGTGGCTTTGGGATTAATTCAGGTGCGACCGCCGCACTCACTGCCACCACCGCGAACGGGAGCGCGACCGTGAACCTGACGGGCGTCTCGACAACCGCAGGGCTGACTATCGGACAGGTGGTAACAAGTCCGTTCCTTCCAAACGGGACCACATTTACCATTGCTGCTATCAACAGCACCACGCAATTTACCTTGAGCACGGGCACGGGGGTGTCGGCTGGAACCAACATATCGGTCTCTGTCGCCGCGGGAGGAGTCCGCCAGATCATCGTCAATGACAACCCCAACACGAATACTGACCTTGCGACCATCACCGGCAGCATTAGCGGGACAGGAAGCCTGAGCAAAGCCGGTGCGGGTGTCCTCCAGCTCTTCGGTGCGAATACCTATACCGGCAGCACGGCGGTCACAGCTGGAACCTTGGTGGCGAATACGCTGGGACTCAGCACGGCATCAGCTACGGGCACAAGCGTCGGAAGCAACGTCGGGGGCAATACTCTCACCCAGGCTCTGACCCTCGGAAATGGAACGACAGGCGCAGCCATCCTCCAGTATGTCGGCACGGGTGAGACCAGTGATCGCCTGATTCAGGTGAATACCACGACTGGGAGCGATCAAATCTATGCCGACGGGACTGGGCCGCTCGTGCTCACCAATGTGGTGAACAACACGAGCCTCGTCGGAGCAAGGACGCTTTTCTTGCGCGGCTCCAATACGCAGCCAAATGTGCTTGGCCTCCCTGGGGCCACCACCAGCAGCCCCGTGGGCCTCGCGGACGGATCTGGCACAAGCCCCTTGAGCATCACCATTGATGGCAGTGCCACCTGGGTCCTTGCTGGAAACAATACCTTCACCGGATCCGTCACCCCGAACTATGCACCGTTGGGGCTAGGCAGCAGCGCAGCGCTCCGTGATGGAAAACTCGTGCTGGGTGGCAGCTTGCAGTCTGTCTTTGCCTACGGAGGAGACCATATCCTTTATAGTGACAATCCGGCTGTCACTCAGATTCAACTTGGCGGCAATACCTATTTCGCCGGCAACTACAGCCTTAGCTTCTTGGGAACGCTCGCATTGACCGGATCTGTAAGTAGCGCGAACAACATCATCAGCGGCAAAACCCTGACCTTCTCATCCGTGACAGAAACTCCGCCGACTGGCGCCGTCACTTGGACCATCAACGGTTCGGGCAATACCGCCGTCACTGGTGTGATTGCAGACAACCCTGGCGCGACCCTCAATCTGGTCTTCAATCCCCCGAGCAGCTCGAACACACTCACGCTGTCCGGTGCAAGCACCTACAAAGGGACCACCCAGCTCCTGAACGCCACAACCATCCTTAACGGGAGCGGCGGCCTTTCACCCAACACCGCGCTCACGCTTGGAAATGCCACCACCTCGGCGACCCTTCAGCTTGGCGACAGTTCGGGACCCGTCAACGTGACGATTGGATCGCTCGCAGGCGGCAGCGCTGGGGCAAATCAGATAATCAATGGCAATACATTGAATGCCGTCGCCTCCACGTTGACACTCAATACTGCGGTGAACACCACGCTCGATCCTAACGTCTCGGTCGGCATCAGCCCGTCCGTTTCCGGATTGCTGACGGATCCGAGAAATAACATTGCCTTGGTAAAGACGGGAACTAATGCTACTTTGACCGTCGCCAATCCGACCTACTACACTGGCGGCACCTTTGTGGGCACTCCGAATGGCCCCGATGGGGGCACTTTGGCGCTAGTCAGTGCCGGAACATTGGGGATAGGTCAGATTTCACCTGGCCCCGTGACCGTCTATGCCGGAACCCTGAAGCTGGACGACCCGTTGAATCCCCCGGGAACGCAGTATATTACCAACCTGACGGTCGGCGGCGGTGGATCTGGCACCACTGCAAACGTGATTGTTGGCACCACCCTGACTCTCGGTGATTACACGCATCCGGGCAACATCATATACGATGCGACCAACAATCCCAACCCCGCCACCATCTCCGCAGGAACCTATGGCGGAGCTCTCAATCTCAATCCGAACGGGACCACAATCACCGTCGGCAGTTCCACTGCCGGATCGGGTGCCGGGCTGCCGGATCTGACCATCAGTGTTGGTCTTGTGGACCAAGGCGGGCCTCTCATAAAAGCCGGTCTTGGAACTTTGCAGATCATTTCGAATTCTGCCACATCCTTCAACCAACCGGTGTTCGTGAATGCCGGCAGCTTGATTCTGAACGGCAGCAGTGGAACCCCCGTATTTGGACCCGGCGTGCCGGTTACAGTGGGGACTGCGACGAATGGAGCAACATTGGACCTCGGCGGATCGGGCTACACAACTTTCAACAATCTGAGCCTCTATAGCAACTCGCATTTGGTCTTCAATCTCGGACCGAACAATGTGAATTATGATCAGCTTGGAGCGCCCGGTAACCCCATTTCTATCATTCTAAATCCCGCAGGACCTCTTTCGACAGGGTTGAAAGTGGACTTGAAGGCGCTTGCGGGTTTTGGAACAGGCACTCCAAGCGGGGTCAACTTTCAATATATCTTGTTGGATGAAATTGGCACAGACTTGAGCGTTCGTCCGTTCAGCCTGGGTTCGACCCCGGGTGGTTTTGGATTCAACCTGCAAACACTTCAAATCGGAGCCCCCAGTAATAATGAGTGGCAATTGCTCCTCACCCTCTCTCCGGCGACCACGGATTTTTACTGGAAAGGCGGGGCAAGTGTAAATTGGAACAATGGTGGGAACTGGAGTAACTCCAATGGATCGCCGGTTCTTAATGCCGTTCCGAGCAGTGTGAACAACGTTTATTTTGCAACCTCATCTGGTCCGGCCAATCAGTCAAATACGATTGTGGACGTCTCCATATCGGTAAACAATCTCACCATTTCCGATCCTGTAGTGGTAACCATAAAGGGGGTGAACGGAACTCTCCTCACCATCTACGGCGACCTTTTGATTGATACAACAGCCGGAACCAGCGGACCGGTAACTTTTGGTTCCGCCACGGCGGGCAGCGCGCTCTCCCTGGGAGTGGCAAGCAATCAGGAGACATGGACGAACAATGCGAAAAACGGCTCGGGCAGTCTGATCATTCTGGGCTCGGTTTCCAGCCAGGGGACCAGCGGAACCCAGATTCTCACTTTCGCCGGTGCAAGCCATACCACTCTGGCAGGCAGTATCAATGATGGTGGACTCGGTGGGCAACTCGAACTGATCAAGACAGATGCCGGCACCCTGTCGCTCACGAATGCTTCAAACACTTACACGGGTGGAACCAAGATTCAGCAAGGCATGCTGGAGTTTGCTTCGGCATCCACATCTTCTGCATTGGGAACCGGAAAGATAGCTTTCACTGGGGATGCGACTTTAAGGTGGCTTTCCGCGACTGGCGGCGACATTTCCAGCCAACTGGTGATCACCGATACCGGGTCGTCCTTGTTCCATTATACTGCCACGCTCGACACGAACGGCAAAAACGTGACCTTCGCGACTCCCCTCCAGAACGGAAGCCCGACGAACGGCGCATTGACGGTAACCGGGGCGGGAACCCTTTTCCTGAATGCGGTCAATAACTTTACTGCGGGTTACACAGGAGGAACCAATATTTCTGTCGCCACCTTGGAATTCGCACACCTCGGGATTCCGACCACAGGTAGTCTTACTTTCACCGCGGGTTCCCTCGTGGGGAGTTCCGTATTGCAGTGGGGGCCGGGGAACACCGACGACATTTCCAGCCTCTACAATGTGCAAATCGCGAACAACGTGATCGCGACTCTTGACACTAACAACAACAATGTGATCCTGCTCAACCCGATCCTTTCCACAACGGGTGCCTTGGCGAAGACAGGCAATGGAACACTGAGCTTGTATAACGCGGGTACGCCCGGAACTTACCCCGGCGGGACTTTCATCAATGGTGGCACCTTGGAGTTTCTCACAGGGGCGCTGCCCACGGCTGGAGGTGTCACGTTCACGGGAAACTCAACTTTGAGGTGGGCGACTAATTTCTCGAATCCTACCAATGGCGACGATGTCTCCAGCATAGCCGGTGGACTGGTTATCCAGTCTTCGGTTGTGGCAACCTTGGATACCAATGGCAACAACGTGACATTTGCCAGTCCGATCACAAATTCCGGAACCCTCAACAAGATCAATGCCGGAACGCTCACGCTCGGTGCGGATAACTCTGCGAACTATACGGGCTTGACACTCCTTGCAGGCGGCACTGTGGAATTCGTCCCAAACGGTCTTGGGTCACTGACTGCCGCGGCCAGAACCATTACATTCACGGGCAACTCGACCTTGAGGTGGGGGACTGCGGACAGCACGGTCGTCACGAATCCGTTTAATACCGATGACCTTTCCAGCCGGCTGAACATCGCGAACAGCAGTGCGATCACGGCGACTCTCGACACCAACGGCAATAACGTGAACTTTGCCAACCCGATCAATGGGGCAGTTGGAGCTTCCACGGGTAACTTGTTCAAGACGGGAGCCGGAACCCTCACCATGCAGGCTTCCAGCCCGAATTTTCAGGGGGCGGTTACCGTTGATAGCGGAACACTCGCAGTGAGCGGCAGCCTGAGCGGCACGACTGCCGTGAATGTGGCGTTAGGGGCGACGTTGCAATTCTCCGGTGGGGCCAATTCCATCAAATCTACTGCAGCCGTCGTGATGGGCATTCCTAGTTCGACAAGTTCGACGGCTGCTGCAACGCTCCTGACGAATAACACCAACCAGCAAATGGGTGTGTTCACGCTGTCGGGAAATGCGGTTATTGATTTCAATCTTTCAGGCCATACCGGTGCAGTGTCGCTGAAATTTGCGGACAGCTCTGCCGTTAGTTCAAGCTGGAATGGAACCCTGAGCATTGATAACTGGGTGAGCAACGGGGATCATCTGTTCTTTGGCAATGGCACTGGAACCGGACTTACCCAGGCTCAGTTGAACATGATTACGTTTTACTCCGACGGCGGTTCTTCCTCGCTTGGAACCGCGACCTTCGCCGCTGGCGGTGAGGTCGTCCCAGTGCCTGAACCGGCCGGCCTGCTGACTCTGCTAGGCGGTGCGGGGCTCCTGTTGGGGCTTCGCCGCCGCCAGCAGGTGAACCGGGTCTGAAAAGTCAGCCGTCCCCTTCTGTACGCGGCTACCTGCGCAACGTGCGGAATCTACCTCGCTCCCTTTGTTGCTGATGTCGGCGTATATTCGAGCACTTGCTTGTCCGCGAGCAGGCGCGCTCGAAGCTTTGCGTAGTCCACTTGCTGCACCGCCACATTTTCATCGAGCGCGAGGCTCGCGGCAGTCGCGGCGGACTGTCCGAGGATCATGAAGACCGGCTCCATGCGGATCGATCCGAATGCGATGTGTGAACTCGAGACCGCCACGGGCACGAGGAGGTTGTCGCACTGCCCGCGTTTCGGAATGAGCGCGCCGTATGCGATCTCGTACGGAGCCTTCAGGCCCACGCCGATGTCGCCTTCGTTCTGCACCGAGCCGTCGGACGGAATGTAGCGCTGGATGTTGTGCGAATCAATTCCGTAGCTGCCCATGCCGATCGAGTCGGGCGTCGGGCGTTTTTTCATCAGCTCATGCTCGGTCATCACGAAGCTCCCGATCATCCGCCGCGCCTCGCGGACGTAGATCTGGTGCGGCCATCCGCCGTTGTCCTTGAACTCGTCTTTCGGCAGCCCCCACTGCTGCATTTTCTCGCGCGCCTCGGCGGGCACGCGCGGATCGTTCGCGATGAAATACAGCCAGCCCTTTTGATACGCCTCGTGCTGCTGCAAGATATCGCGTCGCCTCGCATAGTCTGCCTCGGGATACTCGTAATTGCGCCCGATGTTGTCCGTGCTGAACGGCCCGTGGTTGTTCGTATCAGTCTTGTGATTCGGAATCGGATCGAACTTCCCGAACGTTTCCCGCCAGCCCGCGTTGAAGACGCGCAGCAGCAGCTCGTAGTTCTTCGCGTCGTAGTCGTCCGGTTTTGAAAATGGGATGCGGTTCTCCGGCTGCTGCGTGAGGCACATGCGGTAGCAATACGCCTGCACTTTTTTGTCGCCCGCGCCGTATTCGCCGGGCGGCTCCGCGCTCACGCCGGGCAGCACGCCGCTCTTCGGATCGCCGGGCGCGATATACGCGCTGATCTTTTCCTTCAGCACGCCGAAGTGGTGGCGGTGATGCAGCACGCCCGTCTGCACGCCCGCCCACTCCTCGCCGTACGTGGCTTTCGCCTCGCGACCGACGTGATATTCCACGCCCGCCGCCGCCATCAGATCGCCCTCGTAGGTCGCATCAATGAACATTTTTCCCTCGTAGGTTTTCCTGCTCAGCGTCGTGATCGCCGTGATGCGCGCGCCGTCCTTCTTCACGCCCTTCGCGCGGTCGAGCCACTCGTCGCGCTGCACCGGGATTTCAAATTCGCGCACGAAATCCTCAAACACTTGCTCCGCGACATGCGGTTCGAAAATCCACATCGTGCGCGCATCGCCATCCATCGCCGGAGTGCCCTGGCCCTTGTTCCCGTATTCCTCGCGCTTTTGCCAAGTCCACGCGCCCGGCTGATCGTAGTGCATCCACACGCGGTGGTAAAATTCACGCGCGAGTCCGCCGATGACCGCCTTGTTTCCTGTGTCGGAAAAGCCGAGCCCGCCGCTCGAAAGCCCGCCGAGGTGCTTGTCCGGCGAGACGATAATCACCGAGCGCCCCATCTTTTTCGCCTGCACTGCCGCAGTGACTGCCGCCGCGGTGCCGCCGTAGATCACGATGTCGTGGCCCGCCGCGTGTGCGGCGACGGAGAGCAGGGGGAGCAGGAAAAAATGGAGCGGGGATTTCATGGGTGGAGGAATGTGGGGCGCATTCAGATATGCCCGCAGTGCGTGCCGTGCGATAGTGATCTTGCTCGGAGAGAGCGACGCCCGCGAAATTTCTCTGTGGCCGCGCGGTGCCGGATAACTTATGCTTGCGTGGGATGGCGGTTGAGTTTGCGCGCACATTTTCGTAATGTACACCGATGCTCCGCCCTCGAAAAAAGTACACCGTTCACGATCTCCGGCAGCTCAAGGGCAAGCGATGCCTCACCCACATCCACGTGAAATCTCCCGAGGAAGCGGCGGCTGCGGAACAGGCTGGTGTGGATCTGATGAGCTGCAGCTTCGACACGCCGGAGTCGCAGGCGCGACTGCCTCTCCTCGTCGCCGCCGCGCCGCAGAGCTTTCTCTCCGCAGCCACACCGCACGGGCTCGCATCGCCCGAGGAGGCGATCCGCGTTGCATTTCGCGCGTTGGAGGCGGGGGCGAGTTCGGTCTATTGCTCGGCGAGCCCGTTCATCATCGGGGCGATGGCGCGCGAGGGGATTCCGGTCGTCGGGCACCTCGGCCTCGTGCCGCGTCATGTGACGTGGACCGGCTATCGCGCAATCGGCAAGACGGACGACGAAGCGCGTGAACTGTACCGCCGCATGAAGGAACTCGAAAGCGCCGGTGCGTACGCCGCGGAACTCGAAGTCGTCCCGCACAACCTCGCGCGCTGGCTCTGCTCGCAGACGAAGCTGCTGCTCATGTCCCTCGGCTCCGGCGGCGGATGCGACACGCAGTTCCTTTTTTCCGACGACATCCTCGGCGATTACGAAGAGCGCCCGCCGCGTCATGCAAAGGCATACCGCAATTTTTCCGAGGAGCACTGCCGCCTCCAGCAGGAGCGGGTTGCGGCTTTCGCTGAATACATCGCCGACGTGAACGCGGGGCGTTTTCCGGAGCGAAGCCACCTCGTCGAGATGGATGCGAATGTGCTCGACGAGTTCGTGAAGTCGCTCAGTGGCTGTTAGGCCGTCGCGATCACCGCGCTCTGCGCGGTCGGGGGCAGGGGATGCGGCTCCGCATCATGGAAGCCCGCGGCGGTGAGCATCTCGCGGTATTCGCCGAACGTGTAGGCATCGCCCTCCGGCGTTGTGCCGAGCATCACCAGACTGAAGGCCGCGGCCGGCGGCGGCGTCACGCGATCCTCGTTCGGCGCGAATTCCACGATCACCACGCGCCCGCCGGGGCGCAGCGCCGCATGCACGCGCCGGAGGAAGCCTGTGCATTCCGCCGCGCTGAAGTGGTGCAGGAAATTTGGCACGAGCACGGCGTCGTAGCCGCTGCCAAGATTCACGGTGAAGGCGTTCCCCACGACTTTGCTGAAGCGATTTACGATGCCCGCCGCGGCCGCATTCTGTTCCGTGATGGCGAGCACGCACTCCCAGTCGAGCGCCACGAGATGCGCACGCGGATTCCGTTTTGCAAATGCGATGCCGAATGCGCCGTGGCTCGCGGAAATGTCGAGCACGCGCGTGTCGCGCGCCGGATCGAGCTGCACGAGATCCGCGGCACCATTTGCCGCAGGCCCCATCATCGGCCCCATCGCCCGGGCAAACTCGATCCACGCCGGATGATCCGGCGCAGTCGTTCCGTGCTCAGTCGTGTGGAGCCGTCCGCGGCGGATCGTCGAGGCGAGATCGCCGAATGCCTCCGTGAGTCCCGGAGCGAGGAGAAAATTCACCGCGTCGCCGAAATACGTCGGCGAATTTTTGTCGAGGAACACTGCGGACGACGGCGTGAGCGCATAGAGCGATCCGTCCTTCGTGAGGAAGCCCATGATCGCGAGATTGTCGCTCAGGATGCGGATGCCGCGTTCCGGGCAACCGCACCGCGCCGCGATCTCCGCCGCCGTGGACGGCGCTCCGCCGATTGCCGTGAACAGGCCGAGATCCACCGCAGCCTTCAGCGCACCCGAGCGTTGGAAGGCATTGATCGTCTCGAAGAAAAGCTGGGGCGAGGGTGCTGCGTCAGGGCTCTGCATGACTCCGTTCCTTTCCACGCACACGCCGTCATTCTTCTTCCCGCCGCACCGTCCGGATATTGCGCCGCGCGACGCCGGAATCTCCGAAAGCCGGAAGGACTTCTCGCCAGCCTGACGAGTCGAAAAAGAAACGCCGGCTCGTCATTTTTACGAACACGGATTCGATCGGGTGCATCGCTGCCGCGGGGATTCTCACCTCGCTGAAGCCGTCCTTCACGCGCACGGTGCAGCAGCGGAGGAGCGCACCGGAGGTTTCGTCCTGCATCTCCACGGTGCGGCTGCGCGCGGGCAGCACGAGCGACCAGCGCACCATGCCGAGCGGGATGCTCTGCGCGGCGATGAAAAGCCTCCGGCGCGGCAGCGGTGTGCGGCCCGTGCGGATGAGCAGACGCAGCGCGCCGCCGACGAATTCCGCCTGGCGAACCGGATGATGCTCGGATGCGAATCCCGGAGCCTGGAGCATGTCGAACGGCTCCTCGGTTCTCGCGTAAGCGGTGAAGCGTCGCTTGCTCAACGCCATCTGCGTCTCGTGGCAGAGAATCGCGTGACGCTTGTCGCGCACCTCGGCATCGGTGAGATGAAGGAGGATCGCGGGCCACGGCGCGGAATTTCCACGGCGGTGGACGACGTAGGTGAGGACGCGGCAGCCGCGCAGTTCGCCCATGAATGCAAAGCGCGCGAGCACATGCAGCGCGCTGTGATCGGGATGCGCGTCGTTTTCCGAGGGCAGCACGACGAGGGTCGGGCGCAGCGCGACAAATTCCGCGCGCAACGTGGCGATCGCCTGCTCTCCGCCGTGCAGCAGCAGCCGCGTGACACCCTGATCGGGAAGGTTCAGGAATTGCGCGGCATCGTCGCTGCCGAGCAGAAATCGCAGCGCCGCGCGCGCTTCCTCGCGCCGCCGCGCAGCCCAGCGCAGCCGCGCCGCGGTGGAGATGAACACGCGCCGCTCGATGGCGCGCTGGGGCCAGGGGTTGTTGTCGCCGCTCGTGCAGAAAATCACGCGAACCGTGGCGCCCGCCTGTCTCGCGCGCCGGAGCAGCCCGCCGGTGCCGATGGATTCATCGTCCGGATGCGGGGCGATGACGAGGATGCGATCCTTCGATGAAATGGAGAGCGACATGGGCCTCATGCACGCTAGCCACTGCCGGGCGAATGGCAATGCGCAAGGTTTGTCGCGACGGTGCCCATGCGGGGAGCGCACCGATATTGCGCGTTCCGCGACGTTTTCCTTCCCATCGCATTTTCGTCCGCTAGCCTCCGCGCCCTCCAACACCACGACGAATGCAGGAATACAAAGTGAAACTGGAAGTCTTCGAGGGGCCGCTCGATCTGCTGCTCTATCTCATCAAGCGCGATGAGATAGACATCCACGACATTCCGATCGAGCACATCACGAAGCAGTATCTGGATTTCATGGAGCTGTTCAAGATGCTGGATCTCGACGTGGCGGGCGAGTTCGTGGTGATGGCGGCGAATCTGATCTACATCAAGAGCCGCTCGCTGCTGCCCGCGAGCGTGCAGCCGCCGGAGGAGGAGACCGACGAGGAAGACCCGCGATGGGAACTCGTGCGGCAGCTTCTCGAATACAAAAAATTCAAGGAGGCCGCGGGGCATCTGCACCAGCGCGAATTGGAGCGCGAGGGCGTGTTCCCGCGAGTGGTGGAGGGGCCGCAGGAGGCGGAGCGTCCGCTCGGCGAAGTGTCGGTGTTTGACCTCATCAACGCGTTCAACAAGATACTCAAGCGCATCGAGGGCAAAAAGGAGGATCTGCGCGAAATCTTCGAGGAGAACTTCACGGTTGCCGACAAGATCGATCTGATTTTGAAAATGGCGGCGCCCGGTGTGGCGCTGAAGTTCACCGAGCTGTTCACGGACGCCGCGTCACGCTCGGAGGTGGTGATCACTTTCCTCGCGCTGCTGGAGCTGATCCGCATGAAGCAACTGCGCTGTGTGCAGGTGGAGGCTTTCGGTGAAATTGAACTGAGCCGCGTCTAACTTGTCCGAACTGCGATGACGCCAACTATCAAACATGCCGTGGAGGCGCTTGTGTTCGCTTCGCCGAAGCCGATCACTCTGGAGGAAATCGCGAAGGCCATCCGTGGTGCCGCGGTGGAAAGTGAGAACCTTGCGTTGCATCCGATGAGCGAGGTGAAGGAGGCCGATGTCGCCGCTGCGCTCGCGGAACTGCAGGCCGAATACGAGCAGCAGGGCCGTGCGTTCCAAGTCACCGAGGACATCAGCGGCTGGACGATGAAGACGGTGCGCGAATCCGCGGATTTCGTGCGCCAACTTTATCCCGAAGCGAAGCCGACGCGACTGAGCGGCCCCGCGCTGGAGACGCTCGCGATCATCGCCTATCGCCAGCCCGTGACTCGTGCCGACATGGAGGCCGTGCGTGGCGTCGCGGTGGATGGTGTGATGCAGGTGCTGCTCGACCGCAACCTCGTGAAAATCGTGGGCCGCGCCGAAGTGCCGGGCCGTCCGCTTCTCTATTCGACGACGGAATATTTTCTCCAGCACTTCGGACTGAAGAACGTGGACGAACTCCCGAATGCCGACGAACTCCGGCGCGTGCCACTGCCGAAGGCGGAGATTTCCGAGGAGGAAAAACCAGCCAAGGGCAGGAAGGGTGCAAAAGACGCCGCAGCCGCTCCCACCGATGGCGCACATGGGCAAGAAGGAGCCGCACCCGAAGCTGTGCATGAGGCTGCAACCGAAGCGCACGCGGAGCCCGCGGGCGAAACAACGCACACCGGGCAGGCAGCCGAGGAAAGTGCACCCGCCGAATTGCAGGCCGAGACCGCCGAGGTGGAGCCCGGCGATGCCACGCCCGCTTCCGAAATCTGATCGAATATGGACCTTCCCGAAATCCGCCGGAAAATTGACGCAGTGGACGAGCAGATGATCCGCCTGCTCAATGAGCGCGCGGATCTCGTGCATGAAGTCGGCGTCGTGAAGAAGGCGCAGGGCCAGCCGATTTATGCGCCCGAGCGTGAGGAGCAGGTGCTGCGTGCGCTCGCCGCGAAGGCGATCGAAATGAACAGCCGCCTGCCGGAAAAAAGCATCCGCGCGATTTACCGCGAAGTCATGTCCGCCGCGCTCGCGCTCGAAAAGGATCTCACGATCGCTTACTTCGGCCCGCCTTCGACGAACACGCACCAGGCCGCGCGCAGCCGCTTCGGCGCAAGCGTGAACTACGTGCCGGAGGTGACCATCGCGGATGTATTCGACGCCGTCGCGCGCGGCCGCGCCGACTACGGCGTGGTGCCGATCGAGAACAGCACCGAGGGCGCGGTGAACCACACGCTCGACGTCTTCATGGACAGCGATCTGCGCATTTGCGCGCAGATCCTGATGAGGATCGAAAATCACCTCGCGGCGAAATGCGCGCGTGGTGAAATCACGAAGCTCTATTCGCACCCGCAGGTCTTCGGCCAGTGCCGCCAGTGGCTTCAGCGCACGATGCCGAACGCAGAACTCATCGAAGTCGGCAGCACGCCACGCGCTGCGGAACTCGCCGCGCAAAACGCAAACGCCGGCGCGCTCGTCGGCCGCATGGCCGCGGAGGAGCACGGCCTCGGCATCATCGAGCAGAGCGTGCAGGACAATCCGAACAACACCACGCGCTTCCTCGTCATCGCGCCGAAGTCCGCACCGCCGACCGCCGACGATCGCACGTCGCTCATGTTCTGCATCCGCGACGAGCCCGGCGCGCTCTTCCACGCGCTCGAGCCGTTCAACCGGCTGCACATCTCGATGAGCAAAATCGAGAGCCGCCCGAGCAAGCGCAAGGCGTGGGAATATTTCTTCTTCGTGGATGTCGAAGGCCACGCCGAGCAGACCCCGCTGAAGGAGGCCATCGCCGAACTCAGCAAGCACTGCACGCTGGTGAAAATCCTCGGCACGTATCCGAAGACGGCGGGATAAGGTGATCGGGTTATCCGCAAATTGCGCAGGTTTTCGCGGAGGAGGGCTGCGCGCGTTTCTGGAAATCTGCGTCCATCTGCGCAATCTGCGGATAGCCGCATGGCATCCGCGGTTTTGTTTTCGCGTTCAGTTTGCCTTTGCCAAGCGCGGCATCACTCGGCTGTCCTCTGCACATGAGCAAATCCCTGTTTGATCTTACGAATGAAGTCGCGGTCGTCATCGGTGCGACGGGTGTGCTCGGCGGCGCGCTGGCGGACGGCCTTGCTGCGGCGGGCGCGAAGATCGCGGTGCTCGGTCGCAATGCGGAGCGCGGGCAGGCGCGTGTGAAGGCGATTCGTGCAGCGGGTGGGACGGCGGAATTTTTCGCGGCGGACGCGATGGACAAGGCAAGCCTGCACGATGCGCACGAGGCGGTGGCAGCAGTGCTCGGTGCGCCGGCGATTCTCGTGAATGCGGCGGGCGGAAATGATCCGAAGGTGACGGTGACGCCCGAGCGGCCCATCGAGGCGATTACCATCGAGGACTGGCACGCGAACTTTGACATGAACGTCGTCGGCGGCGTGCTGCTGCCGAGCCAGGAATTCGGCCCTGCGATGTGCGCGCGCGGGCGCGGGAGCATCATCAACATCGCCAGCGCAAGTGCGCGCATCCCGCTTTCACGCGTGGTCGCGTACTCGGCGAGCAAGGCGGCGGTGCTGAGTCTCACGATGTTCCTCGCGCGCGAGTGGGCGACGAAGGGTGTGCGCGTGAATTCGATTACGCCGGGGTTTTTTCCCGCGGAGCAGAACAGGAAGCTGCTTTTCAACGAGGATGGTTCGCCGACACCGCGCACGCAGGCCATCTGGGGCCACACGCCGATGAAGCGTTTCGGCGAAAGCCACGAGCTGATCGGGGCCGCCGTTTTTCTCGCGGCGCACAAGGCGTCGAGCTTCGTCACCGGCGCGGACATTGTCGTGGACGGCGGCTACCTTTCGCAGACGATCTGACGGAGCGTGCCGTCAGTGGTGGAACACCTGCCACACCTTGTGAACGCCGAGTGTGATGACGAGCCCGATGACGCCGATGATTGTCTCGGTGATCGTCCAAGTGCGCAGCGTCTGGCTCACGCTGAGGCCGAGGCTTTCCTTCACAATCCAGAAGCCGCCGTCGTTCAGATGGGAGAGGAAGAGTGAGCCGCAGCCGATGGCGATGATGAGCAGTTCGACGTTCGTGCCGGGATAATTCGCGAGCACGGGTGCCACGAGGCCTGCGGAGGTCATGATGCTCACCGTCGCGCTGCCCGTGGCGACGCGGATGAATGCGGCGATGAGCCAGCCGTAGAGCAGCACGGGCAGGCCGAGTGCGGAGGCGAGCTTGCCCATCGAGGCGGCCACACCGGCATCGCGCAGCACCGCGGCAAATCCGCCACCACCGCCGACGACGAGCAGGGTGAGGCCGACGCCTGCGATGCTTTGTTCGGTAAACTTCAGCACCTGAGCGGGCTGGTAGCCGCAGCGCGTGCCGAAAGACCACGAGGCGAAGAGCACGGAGACGAGGAGCGCGACGGTGCTGTGGCCGACAAAGCTCGCGCAGTTCAGCACAGTCGTCTGAAGCTCGGTGCGCTCGGCTGCGGCCGCGGGGATCAAGATTCGCGCCACCGTGTCCACGAGCATGAGCAGGATTGGGAGAAGAACGGTGAAAAGCGTGAGGCCAAACGAGGGGGGAGTGATGCCGACGCGATCTGCGAGGACGGGCATCGGCGGCGCTTCCGCTGACACGAGGCGCACCGCGCGCCGCGCGAAGATCGGCCCGGCGATGAATGCCGTCGGCAGACCGATGACAAATCCCCAGAGGAGGATCTTGCCCATGTTCGGGGCAAAGTGCGCATCGCGAAATGCGCCCATCGCTGCGACGGGGCCGGGGTGCGGCGGCATGAGTCCGTGCATCACGCTCATGCAGGAGATGAGCGGAATGGCGAGAGCCAGGAACGGCTGCTTTGTCTCATGCGTGAGGCTGATGAGCACCGGCAGCAGCAGCACGAGGCCCACGGCAAACCACGTCGGCAGTCCGACCACGACGCCGAGCGCCATCACGCACCATACGACGCGCTTCGGGCCGAAGATTTCCGTGAAGCGTTTTGCGATCACATTTGCGCCGCCGCTTTCCGCGAGCAGTTTGCCGAACATCGTGCCGAGGCCGATGAGCGCGGCGATGCTGCCCAGAGTCTTGCCGAGGCCGAGGCCGAAAAGCTCGGTCACGGTGAACATGGTCAGCGGTTCCTTTGCACCTGGCGGCGTCACTTTCATCGCGACGGCACCCGCGCCAACAACCAGCGAAGCGACCGCGAGTGCGATGAATGCGTTCACTTTCCACCGCGTGACGAGCACGACGAGCAGGACGACGGATGCGAGGGCGAGGGTGATGAGCGTCCAGTCCTGTGGGGTCATGGGGAATTGCGGATTGCGGATTGCGGATTGCGGATTTGGAAAACCTCCTGCGTTCGACAGTGTGAATTCGGACTCATCGGTGCAGGCTCAACGCAGCTCGAAAATGGCTTCCACCTCGACGGCGATGTTGCCGGGCAGCGGGCCCATGCCGACTGCGCTGCGAGCGCCGATGCCGTTCTCGGGGCCCCATATTTCGGCGAAGAGTTCGGAGCAGCCGTTGATCACCTTCGGGTGATCGTAAAAATCCGGCGCGGTGTTCACCATGCCGAGCACCTTGATGAGGCGCGCGACGCGGTCGAGGCTGCCGAGTTGGGCGCGCAGTGTGGCGAGGATCGCGAGGCCGACCTGTCGTGCGGCGGACTTGCCGGCTTCGAGATCGAGATCGCGTCCGACAACGCCGGTGATCACCGTCTTGTCGGATCGCAGCGGGCCGTGGCCGGAGACGTAGGCGAGGTTTCCTGTGATGACGAGCGGCTTGTAAACGGCGACGGGCTTCGGTGCGGGCGGGAGTTCGAGGCGGAGTTCTGCGAGGCGTTGTTCGGGAGACATGCGCGCGGAGCGTAGGGGATCGCGCGTGCGAGTCACTCCGTTTTCACTCCGCGGAATTCGCGAGGTGAGCCAGATCTTGCACAAAGCCTCTCGCCATCCGCACGCGCGCCGCTACAACCGCGCGCGATGCTTTCCCTGATCATCCCGCTCTACAACGAGGAGGACAATGTCGCCCCGTTGCAGGACGAACTTGCCGTGGCGCTGCGCGGTCACGAATACGAACTCATCCTCGTGGACGACTGTTCGACGGACAAAACGCTGGAGCGCATCAAGCGCGGGCCGGGCGTGCGCGTGATCGAGTTTGAACAAAACACCGGGCAGAGCGCGGCGATGTATGCGGGCATCATGGCGGCGAAGGGCGACATCCTCGTGACGATGGACGGCGACATGCAGAACGATCCAGCGGACATTTTGCGCATGATGGAAAAGCTGAACGAGGGATTCGATTTCGTCGTCGGCTGGCGAAAGCAGCGGCAGGACAACCTCTCGAAAAAAATCAGCAGCCGCATCGCGAACTTCGTGCGCAGCCGGTTCACGCGCGACGGCGTCCACGACACGGGCTGCTCGCTGAAAGTCATGCGCCGCGAGTGCCGCGACGCGCTGTTCCTTTTCCGAGGGATGCACCGCTTCATCCCGGCGCTCGTGAAAGGGCTCGGTTTCAAAATCACCGAGCTTCCCGTGAACCACCGGCCGCGCACCGCGGGCGTGAGCAAGTACGGATTCGGCAGCCGCGCGTGGAAGGCGACGTGCGACATGCTGGCGGTGCGGTGGTTTCTTTCGCGCCAGCTCAAGCTGCGCATCCGGCGCGAATCTTAGCCTCTGCAATTCCCATCAAGATTTCCCTTGGCAGATCCCGGCGAACTGTTACCTATCCGCACCCGAAAAATTTCCCCTTAGTTAAAAACGCGGCCCGAAGCGCCCCCAGTGCTACGGGCCGCGTTTCCTTTTCCGGCAAAAATCTCTCGGCGGTGACGACGCGCACGGTTACGAAATGCGCGCCATGCAGAACGACATCGAGTGCACGCTTTTCCACGAGCAGACGATTCTGCGCCGCCTCGACGAACTCGGCGGGCAGCTCACGCGCGACTACGACGGACGCGAGCTGACAGTCATCGCGGTGCTGAATGGCAGCATCCTCTTTGTCGCCGATCTCATGCGGCGCATCCAGCTCCCGCTGCGGCTCGACTGCATCAGCGTGTCCAGCTACCACGGCGGCACGGAGAGCAGCGGCACGGTGACTTTCGACCAGACTTCGCTCCCGGATGTGAGCGGGCGGCATGTGCTGATCCTCGACGACATCCTCGATACCGGCCGCACGCTGCACGCGATCCGGCGACGGCTGCACGAGGAGGCGAGCGCGTTGAGCGTGCGCATCTGTGTGCTGCTGCGAAAGGCGAAGATGCGGGCGGAGGAGCTCGACGCGGACTATGTGGGCTTCGACATCGGCGACGAGTTCGTCGTCGGCTACGGCCTCGACTACCGCGAGCAGTACCGGAATCTGCCGTTCATCGGTGTGCTGAAACCGGGCGTGATTTCGGCGGATGCGGTGTGTCCGTGACTCCGCTTTTGTAACCCCGCAGGGCGTGTCGGGCGGCTATCGCCGCGCATGAATTACGGATGGGCTGAACCCGGCTGGGCGCTACTCCGGCTTGGGATCGCGCCCGAGCAGGCGGCCCATTGCATTGGCCGGGGATACGGCGCCGTCGAGGATTGCTTTCACCTGATCAATGATGGGTGTCTCCACGCCGGATTTTCGCGCACACTCGAAGGCGCTGTAAGTCGTGGGCACGCCCTCGGCGACCATCTGCATGGAGGCGATGATGTCGGCGAGGCGTTCGCCGCGTCCGAGACGTTCGCCGACGGCGCGGTTGCGGCTGTGCTTGCTGAAGCAGGTGACCATGAGATCGCCGATGCCGCTGAGGCCCATGAAGGTCTCGCGTTTTCCGCCGAGTGCGCCGCCGAGGCGGCCGAGTTCGACGAGGGCGCGCGTGACCATCGCGGCCTTGGCATTGTCGCCGAGGCCGAGGCCGTCGCTCACGCCGGCGGCGAGGGCGAAGATGTTTTTCAGCGCGCCGCCGACTTCGACGCCCGCGATGTCGTCGCTCGTGTAGGCGCGGAAAAAAGGGAAGGTGAATGTGCGCTGGAGCTTCTGCGCGATGACAGAGTCACCGCAGCCGAGCACCACGCACGTCGGCATTTTTCGAGCAACCTCCTCGGCGTGACTCGGGCCGCTGAGGACGGCGAGCGGGTGTCTTGGAAAGTGTTCGGCGATGACTTCACTCATGCGAAGGCCGCTGCCGCGCTCGACGCCTTTCGTGCAGTTCAGCAATACGGCGCCGTCGCGAACGCCGCTGGCGGAGAGGCGCGCGGAAACTTCGCGGATGGCTTTTGACGGCGTGACGAGCAGAAGCAGATCGCAGTCGCGCAGGTCGGCGAGTTCCGCAGTGACCTGCATCGAGCCAGGCAGTGCGATGCCGGGGAGATAGACGAAGTTCTCGCGCCGTGCGACGATGCCGCGGACGTGATCCGCGTCATGGCCCCAGAGCGTCACCGGGATATTGTTTCCATGCAGCAGCAGCGAGAGCGCGGTGCCCCAGCTCCCGGCACCGATGATTCCGACGTTTGCAAAGCTCACGCCTTTTTCCTCCCGAAGCGATTCTCGGTGCCGGCGCGCAGGCGCGCGATGTTCGAGCGGTGCCGTGCGATGACGAGCAGGCCCACGACGGCGGCGAAGCCTGAGACCGGCCAGCCGTAGCCGCGCTGCATGAGCTGCATTGTGATCGCGGTCGCAGGCAGCGCGACCGCCGCGATGATGCTCGCGAGCGAGACGTATCCGCTCATTTTGAAAACGACAAACCACAGTCCGAGCGCAATGAGGCTCGGAAGAGGCATGAGGCCGAGGAAGACACCGAGCGAAGTGGCGACGCCCTTGCCGCCCTTGAAGCCGAGCCACACGGGGAAGCTGTGACCGATGATGCACGCGAGCGCAGCCACGATGCCGTCCCACGAGCCGTTTCCGGAAAAACGCACAGCGAGCCAGCGCGCGAGCCAAACGGCGGCGACGCCCTTCAGCACATCGAGCACGAAGACCGGCAGACCGTAGCGCCAGCCGCACACGCGCCAGACATTCGTCGCGCCGATGTTGCCGCTGCCGTGTTTGCGGATGTCCACGCCCTTCAGCCGCGCGGCAAGCAGGCCGAATGGAATGGAGCCAAGGAAATATCCGCCGATGAGACTGAGCGCGAGGGCAAGCACGCGCGGATGGGATGTTTCCGCGGGGTGCGGTGTCAACTTTCTTCGCGTCGGCGCGCGCCTACTTCACCTTTTCGTAAAAGCGCAGCGCCTCGATCTTGCTGCCGAATTCCTTCAGCGGGTAGAGCCCTTTCGCCGCGTCAGCGCCGGGGTCGCGCGTGAGGTAGTCGTAGCCGTCCTTGCCGGCGATGACGACGAAGTGCGTGATGCCGCCCTGTGTGCGCAGCCGCACGATGACCGGATTTTTCTTCGCGAGATTTTCGTCAATCAGCCGGTAGCTGGGATCTGCCTCATACACTTTGCGGGCGATGTTGCCGGTGACCTCGGCGGCCTTGTCCCAATCGAGCCAGCCCTGTCCTTCGTAGCCGTTGGCTTCGGTGACGAGTTTGTTGAGCCGGCCTGGATCGGTATCAATGCCGTAGCTCGCGAGCACCATCGCAGCGGATGCGACGGCGCAGCCTTCCGCGCCGAGCGTCGCGGGCGTGTTGCCGAGCCTGTCGTCGCGCCAGCGATCATCGCCCTGACGGAAAATCGGGACACTGAGTTCGAGGCGCGGATACTGGAACGATCCGCCGCTCGGTTCTAGCGGGCCGAGGCGGCTCCACTCGGCTTCGAGCCGCTTGCGTGTCTGCCAGTGTTCGTAAAAGTGGTAGCCGAGGCTGCCGCAAATGGTGAATGCGATGCAAAGGAGCGCAAGGCGGAGTGTGCGCTCTTTGTCGGCCTGCGAGGGTGTGTGCGGGTCGTTCGTCATGAGTCGGAGCAGAGGAGCAAAATTTTTCCTGCGCGCTGCGGGCGCTGCGCGTGCGCGAGGGCGGCGGCAATCTGATCGAGCGGATACACGGCCTCGACGGGTGTGAAGATCACGCCGCGCGCTGCGAGCGATGCGAGTTCGCCGAGCAACTCGGCGGCGGCGGATTTTCCGGCCCGCTGATACCAGCGTGTGATCCAGAATCCGCGCCACGCGATGTCCTGAAAGATGAGCTGGCCGTTCGGAATTTTCAGCGGCTGGCGGGCCATCGCGCCGTACGTCGCAATCGTTCCGCCGGGCACGAGTGCGCCAGCGATACGCGTAGCGCTGTCGCCGCCGACGGCATTCAGCGCGAGGCGCACGGGCTCGCCACCAGTCACGGACTTGATTTCAGCGGAAAGTTTTTCACCCTCGACGAGCACGGCATCCGCGCCTGCGGCCTTGAGTTCATCCACGAGTTCCGGGCGGCGCACGACGTTCACGGTGCGCCAGCCGAAGTGCCGTGCGAGACGGATCACGCAGCGGCCCACGGCGGAGTTTGCGGCGTTCTGCACGATCCATTCGCCGGGCTGGAGCGTGACGAATTCGCGGAGCATGACGAGTGCGGTCGCGGGATTGATGTGCAGCATCGCGGCCTGTTCCAGCGGCACGTCCGGTCTGATTTTCACGAGTTCGCTGGCGTGCGCATTGCCCGCCTCGCGCCATGTGCCGAAGCGGTGCGGCAGCAGCACGACATCGCCCGGGGCAAAGGCGTTCACGTCTGCGCCGCACTCTTCGACGACGCCCACCCCTTCGACGCCGGGTGTGCCGGGCAGCTCGGGACGAATCGGATATTTGCCCTCAAGCACGTTGATGTCCGCGGGATTGATGGGCGCAAATTTCACGCGCACGCGCACCTCGCCGACGGTGGGCGAGGGGAGATTGATCGTCTCCAGCTTTGCGACGGCCTGCGGATCGCCGTGCTCACGGATGATGATGGCTCGGATTTTTTGCATGAGGGCAAAGACGATGCCGCGTCGCGAGTCCGCTGCAAGCCCGCGGGTAATCGCAATCCGAGGAGCGTGCAGTGCCGGTCACAAACACACCACGCGCGCTCTTTACTGAGATGCCTTGGTTGCACGCGCGGAGACGATCGCGGCGAGCGCAAGAAAAAGAAAGAGGCGAAACATTTCCACGGGGTGAAGTGCATCCCCGCCCGTCGTCAGTGAAAAAAGGAAGGGCGGGCGAGCTTTCGACTGGGGGAATGCTCGCCCGCCCTCGGAGGAGGAATCTGTGTGCGCCCGTTATGCGGCGGGTGCGGGTGCGTTGGCTTTTGACACGCCGGCGGCCTTGAAGACAAGCTCTTTTTCGGTCGCGGTTACTTCGGCGGTGTCGCCAGGTTTGAAGGTGCCTTTGATCATCTCCTCGGCCATCGGATCCTCGAGGTAGCGTTCGACGGCACGGCGCATCGGGCGCGCGCCATACGCGGGGTCGAAGCCCTTTTCGATGAGAAATTCGCGCGCCTTGTCGTCGAGGACGACTTTGATCTCCTTCTGCTTGATGCGCTCGACGAGTTTTGCGACTTCGAGATCCACGATGACCTTGAGGTCTTCCTTGTTGAGCTGGTGGAAGACGATGAGGTCGTCGAAGCGGTTGATGAATTCGGGCTTCAGAACGCGCTTTGCCTCGCCGAGCACCTTGCCCTTCATCGAGTCGTAGTTTGCGTCTTCCTTTTCCGCACCGAAGCCGAGCGTCTGCTTCTTCATCTGCTCCGCGCCGATGTTCGTCGTGAGGATGATGATGGTGTTGCGGAAATCAATCTTGCGCCCGAGCGAGTCGGTGAGCTTGCCTTCCTCGAGCACTTGCAGCAGCAGATGCAGCACGTTCGGGTGCGCCTTTTCGATCTCATCGAAGAGCACAACCGAGTACGGACGCCGACGCACCTGCTCGGAAAGCTGACCGCCCTCGTCGTGGCCGATGTAGCCGGGAGGCGAGCCGACGAGCCGCGAGATGGTGTGCTCCTCGCGATACTCAGACATGTCGAACTGGATGAGCGCGTCGCGCGCACCGAACATGTATTCGGCGAGCGTCTGAGCGAGATACGTTTTGCCGACGCCGGTGGGGCCGAGGAAAATGAACGAGCCAATCGGACGTCGCGGATCCTTGAGGTCGGCGCGCGAACGGCGCAGCGCCTTTGCGACGGCGACGACGGCTTCGCTCTGGCCGATGACCTTGCCTTTCAGCTCGGCCTCCATGCGCAGCAGCTTTTCGTTGTCCTCCTGCTCCATGCGGTGCAGCGGCACGCCGGTCCACTTCGCGACGACGACACGCATGTCCTCCTCGCTGACGACGATTTCCTTTTCCTCGCGCTTCTTTTCCCAGTCCTTCAGCACGGCGTCCTTTTTTTCCTTGGCCTTCTTTTCATCGTCACGGAGCGACGCGGCCTTCTCGAAGTCCTGCGCTTTGATCGCGCCTTCCTTCTGCGTCTTGATGGAGTCGATCTCCTTGTCAATGTCCTTGATGTCCGGCGGGCGGGTCATCGAGGTGATGCGTGCGCGCGCACCGGCTTCGTCCATCACGTCAATCGCCTTGTCGGGCAAAAACCTGCCGGTTAGGTAGCGGTCGCTGAGTTCCGCGGCGGCCTTCAGCGCCTCGTCGGTGATGCGCGCCGTGTGGTGCTGCTCGTACTTGTGACGGATGCCTTTCAAAATGAGAATCGTGTCCTCGACGCTCGGCGCCTCGACTTTCACCTGCTGAAAGCGGCGTTCGAGCGCGGCGTCTTTTTCAATGTACTTGCGGTATTCGTTGAGTGTGGTCGCTCCGACGCACTGAAGTTCGCCGCGGCTGAGTGCGGGCTTGATGATGTTGCTCGCGTCCATCGCACCTTCGGCGCTGCCCGCGCCGACGATCGTGTGCAGCTCGTCAATGAACAGGATCACGTTCTTCGTCCGTCGGATCTCGTCCATCACGGCCTTGATGCGCTCCTCGAACTGGCCGCGATATTTCGTGCCAGCGACCATGAGCGCGAGGTCGAGCGTGATGACGCGCTTGTCGCGCAAAATCTCGGGCACGTTGCCCGCGGCAATTTCCTGCGCGAGCCCTTCGACGATGGCCGTCTTGCCGACTCCCGCCTCGCCGATGAGCACGGGATTGTTCTTCGTGCGGCGGCAGAGGATCTGAATGACGCGCTCGATTTCGCTCGCGCGGCCGATGACGGGATCCATGTCGCCTTTTCGCGCAAGCTCCGTGAGGTCGCGGCCAAAGGCGCGCAGCGCCGGCGTCTTGCCGTCTTTCTTGCTGCCCGACTGCGGCTGCTCCTGCGGCGAATCCTGCTCGCCCTCGGGCGGTGTGAAGTTCGGATCGAGTTCCTTCAAGATTTCATTCCGCGTGCGCTCGATGTCCACTTCGAGATTCTTCAGCACGCGCGCCGCGACGCCTTCGCCTTCGCGCAAAAGCCCGAGCAAAATGTGCTCCGTGCCGACGTAGCTGTGATTGAGCGCCTTCGCCTCCTTGCCCGCGAGCGCGAGCACTTTCTTCACACGCGGCGTGTACGGGATGTTGCCGACCATTTTCTGATCCGGCCCGCTGCCGACCTGCTTCTCGACTTCCATCCGCACGGTCTCGAGATCGAGGCCCATCTTTTGCAGGACGTTCACCGCGACGCCCTGGCCGAGTTTGATGAGGCCGAGGAGGAGATGCTCGGTGCCGACATAGTTGTGGTTAAACCGGTCGGCTTCCTTGCGGGCCAGTGCAAGAACCTGCTGCGCGCGGGGCGTGAAGTTGTTCATCATGTTTGGTTGAGCTATCCCCGTGCCTCGCCGCATGTGCTCCGCACTTCGCGTGAAAT
The DNA here is from genome assembly GCA_903882875.1 of uncultured Spartobacteria bacterium. Taxonomy (GTDB): domain Bacteria; phylum Verrucomicrobiota; class Verrucomicrobiia; order Chthoniobacterales; family Chthoniobacteraceae; genus SXWH01. The sequence continues at coordinate 57,658 of CAIRYQ010000124.1, forward strand.
GGAGCGATGCAACAGGGATGCGACGCACATTGGAGCGTTCCATCCATTTGCGCAAGGTGTGACATCACGGCGCGCGGAAATATTTTGCAGCGACAGAAATGTCCCGCTGGCGCACTTGCGTTTCCAGTTCCGCCGTGCAAAGAGTCCGTGCATGAAACTCCTCTCACTTGCCGCCGCCATCCTCACAGCCACCACCTTTGCCGCCCGCGCGGAAGTCAGCCCGATCCATCTCACGGTCGAGCAGGTGACCAAGACCGATGCGAAAGCGGGGGCAAGGGGCCAGCCGTCCTTTGACAAGACGCAGACGCGTTCGCTGAAGATTCGGGTGGACAACAATTCCAAGGAGGCGTTCGACGGCCTGGTGATCAAATACTGGTTCCTCGGACACGGGATGACCGAGCACGGCACGAAGATCCTCGTCGAAGGTGAACGCAAGGCCACAATCGCTCCTCGCGGCAAGGAAAACGTTGAGAGCGAAGTCGTGACGAAGCAGTATGTCGAAGCTCACAGCAATGTTGCCGCGAGAGGCAGGGTCGGTGCGATGGGCGCGGCGACCAAAGTGCCGGCCTCCGGCGAAAAGCTGGTGGGCTACGCGGTGCGGGCGTTGAAAGACGGGAAGGTGCTCGCTGAGTACTACAGCGATCTCAGCTACAAGGAGATCATTGACAAACCGGGCGCTGCGGCTCCGGCACCTGCGGCTGGTGCGGCACCGGGGGCAAAGCCGCCCGTAAAAAAGTAAGCCTGCGCTTTCCGCTATTCCGCTGCGAGCATCGCACCGGCACCGCGGCGCTGGATCAGGATGCCGCGAGCGATCGCCTGAGCGAGCAACTCGCGATATTCGCAGCTCCCGCAGCGACGCCCCTCGATCGGATTGCTGAAGTAGCCGCATTCCACGAGCACCGCAGGATAGAGAGCCTTGCGCAGCACGCGGTAGTTTGCCGTGTGGATCCCGCGCGATGAAGCCCCGGGAATCGCCGCCACTTGGTTGAGGATATTTTGCGCGATGCGTGCGGAGCACGGCGAAGTGTAGTACACTTCCGTCCCGCGAATGCCCGACCGCGGCGTGTCGTTGAAATGCACGCTCACGAAAATCACGTTGCTCTGGCGGTTCGAGATCGCCGCGCGCGTGTCCAGCGGGATGAACGTGTCGTCGCTCCGCGTGAGCACCGTGCGGAATCCGGCGGATGCGACCTTCGGGCGCAGGCGCATCACCACATCGAGCGTAGCATCCTTTTCGCGCCCGGCGTAGCGCGAGGTCGTCCCGCTGTCGTGCCCGCCGTGCCCCGCGTCGAGCACCACGCCGGAAAATGTGCGGCTCGTGTCCTTCACGCCCGTCGCGCACGAGGAGAAAATGCACGCCGCCACGCACCCGGCGATCAGCGCGAGCGTGCGACGCACCTTGCCACTCGCGCTCGGTTCGGGGAGGATCGCTGGAATGTTTTTCATGTCAAAATGCGCTCGTTGGAAATCCGCGGCACTTCTGCTCGCACAGGCGATCCAGTGTCAAGCAGCCGACGCGCCAAATTCCAAACCCAACACACCCGTGGCCGCCTCATCGCAATCCCCGCAATTCACCAACCGCCTCGCGAAGGAAAAATCACCCTACCTTCTCCAGCACCAGCACAACCCCGTGGACTGGATGCCGTGGGGCGCGGAGGCATTTGAGCGCGCGAAAAAGGAGAACAATCCAATCTTCCTCAGCATCGGCTACTCGACGTGCCACTGGTGCCACGTCATGGCGCACGAATCGTTCGAGGACGCAGCGACCGCGCAGTATATGAACGAGCACTTCGTCTGCATCAAAGTGGATCGCGAGGAGCGGCCCGATGTGGACAAAGTGTATATGACCTTCGTGCAGGCCACGACCGGCGGTGGTGGCTGGCCGATGAGCGTGTGGCTCACTCCGGATCTGAAGCCCTTCCTCGGCGGCACCTATTTCCCGCCGCAGGATCGCGGCGGACGCCCGAGCTTCCGCAACATCCTCGCGCGGATCGCCGACGGGTGGAAAAGCGATCGCGATGGCATCGTGAAGCACGGCGATGAGGTCGCGCGCCAGCTCAACGAAGCCGCGGCGAGCACGGAATCAAACGCCGAGCAGCCCGGCCGCGCGAGCCTCTACGGTGGCCTCGGCCAGCTCGTGAAACGCTTCGACGACGAGCACGGCGGCTTCGGCAGCTCGCCGAAATTTCCGCAGCCCAGTATTATCAATTTTCTCCTCCGCATGTCCGTGCGCCGTGGTCTCGGCGCAACGCCCGAGACGGAGGAGACCGACCGTGCGCGCGCGCGCAAGATGGCCCTTTTCACTCTCGAAAAAATGGCCGCGGGCGGAATGCACGATCACATCGGCGGCGGCTTTCACCGCTATTCGGTGGACACCTACTGGCACATCCCGCACTTCGAGAAAATGCTCTACGATCAGGCGCAGCTCGCACGTGCATACGCGGACGCATTCCAGCTCACGCACGACAGACGCTGGGAAAAAATTGCGCGTGACGTGCTCGACTACGTGCTCCGTGACATGACCGACAAGGACGGCGGCTTTTACTCCGCCGAGGACGCCGACTCGCTGCTCGCACACGGCAAGCCTTCGCATGGCGAAGGCGCATTCTACATCTGGACACAGGCGGAGATCGAATCACTGCTCGGCGAAGGTGCCGCGCTGTTCAAAAAATTCTACGGCGTCGAGGCCGATGGCAATGCTCCCGTCGGCAGCGATCCGATGCACGAGTTCACCGGCAGGAACACGCTCATCCAGCGGCTCAAGGTTGGCGATGCTGCGAAGGAATTCAAGAAGTCCGAAGCCGAGATCGAAGCCTCGCTCGCTGCGTCCCGCGCAAAACTTTTCGCCGTGCGTGCCGCGCGACCAAAGCCTCACCTCGACGACAAAATCATCGTCGCATGGAACGGCTTGATGGTCTCCGCGCTCTCACGCGCCGCACGGGTGCTCGACGAGCCGCGTTACCTCGCCGCGGCGCAGCGCAGTGCAAAATTCATCCGCGAAAACCTGTGGCGCGACGGCGCGCTCATCCGGAGTTTCCGTCACGGGCCGAGCGGCATCGCCGCATTTGCAGACGACTACGCCGCGCTCATCGCCGGCTTGCTGGATTTGTACGAGGCCGACTTCGACACCGTGTGGCTGCAATGGGCCGTCGAATTGCAGGTGAAGATGGACGCGCTTTTCCTCGACAAAGAGCATGGCGGATATTTCCAAACTGCGCCGGGTGCATCTGACATTTTGTTCCGCACGAAGGAAGACTACGATGGCGCAGAGCCCGCACCGGGCAGTCTCGCGGCCGCAAATCTCCTGCGGCTCGCGCAGATCACCGACTCGAAGGAACTCCGCGAACGCGCGGAGAAAACAATCGCGAGCGCAGCCGATCAGCTCGCGCGCCTGCCCAGCGCGATGACGCAGATGCTCTGTGCCGTGGACGCCTCGCTCGCAAAGCCGCGCCAGATCGTGATCGCGGGCAAGCGCGACGCCGCCGACACAAAGGCGCTTCTGCACGAAGTCCATGCCGCATTTTCACCGAACCAAATCGTGCTGTTTGCCGACGGTGGAGCGCACCAGCAATGGCTCGGGACGAAGCTCGAATTTTTCCGTGCCGTGACTACAGTGGACGGCAAGGCCGCAGCGTACGTTTGTGAAAATTTTACCTGCCAGGCTCCGGTGACTGATCCCGCAAAGCTCCGCGAGCTGCTCGCGCACTGAGCCGCGTGATTTTCTGAATACCGGCGGGACCGCTCCGTCCATCACAGGCGAACGGCCGACCTTGCACCGGCTGTCCTGCCGGTGCAAAAGGGAAGCCCCAAGAACAACCAACAACACACCATGAAAAAACTCCTCATTGCATTCCTCATCGTTCCCTTCTGCGCATTTGCCGCGGACAAGCCTGCTAAGCCTGAAAAGCCCGCCGCTCCGAAAGCCGAGAAGGCGGACAAATACCAAGTCACCGGTCCCGTGACCGAACTCACCGATACGAAAATCGTCGTGACGAAAGGCACCGAGCGATTCGAGGTCGCGCGCAGCGCCGACACGAAGGTGACCGGCGATCTGAAGGTCGGCGCGAAGGTCACGATCAAGTACGTGATGACCGCTGCGACCGTGGATGTGAAGACCGACGAGAAAAAGGAAGCTCCCACGAAAAAGTAATTTTCCCCGCGCATCGCGCGATCCAGCACAGCCTCCGTCCGTAGTCCGGGCGGAGGCTGTTTTGTCGTGAGAGCCGCGGGCTTCGATGCCGGCTGGCGTGGGCGTGGAAGCCGGGCTACCCGTCGCGGTGATAGGGCGTGCCGGAATTGATGCAGCGAGCGCGGTAGAGCTGTTCGAGGAGGACGACGAGTGCGAGTTCGTGCTGGAGGGTGAGGGAGCTCAGCGACCAACACCAGTCGGCGGCGCAGCGGATGTCGTCGCTGTGGCCATCCGCGCCGCCGACGAGGAATGCGACGGACTTGGTGCGATGGAGTTCCCAGTCGGAAAGTTTGCGGGCGAGTTCGCGGGAGGTGACTTGTTTTCCGTGTTCGTCGAGGACGACGCGGAGCATTCCTTCGCTGCGGGCGAGCAGAGCCTTGCTTTCCTCGTCGCGTGTGGAGGCGCGCAGGGATTCGAGTGCGATGCCGTTCCTCGCAGGGAAGCGCGCGAGGTATTCCGCGACGCCGGCCTTCGCGAAGGCGAGGCGCGGCTTGCCGATGGCGAAGACGTGCAGGCGCATCGCCTAGACGGGCGCGAAGTCAATCATCCGGCGCGCGGCGTCCACTCGGCAGACGATCACTTTCACTTCGTCGCCGATCTTGAAGATGCGCTTCGTGCGACGGTTCACGAATGAGGAGCGTACGCGGTCGAAGACGTAAGGCCCGCCGGGCAGCGAGTCGGCGGCGATGAGGCCCGTAGTGTCGGCATCCGGCAGCTCGACCGTGAGGCCGTGGATGCGCGCGTCGGAGACGATCGCGCGGAATGTCTGCGGCTTCTGCGAGTCGAGCTGGCGCTGGAAGAATTCGATCTTCTTCACAAGGCGGCTCTCCTGCTCGGCCTGCGCGGAGGTGCGCTCGGTGTCGGAGATGTGCTTGGAAAGTTCCGTGAGTTCCTTGCGGCTTGGGCCGCGCTCGCCGGCGAGGACGCGGTGCGCGACGAGGTCGGCGTACCGGCGGATGGGGCTGGTAAAGTGCAAGTAGTTCGCTTTATGCAATCCGTAATGCCCGAGCGGGTCGGGGCTGTATGCGGCGCGGCGCAGGCTCTTGAGAAAATCAATCTTCAGCCGGAATTCGTCGGGCCGCCCGCGAATGGCGGAGAGCATGCGCATGACTTCCTTGCGCTGCGTCATGTCGCCGAGCTTCAGCCCGGCGGTGGCGGCGTTCTTGCGAAATTCATTGAGCCGATCCGGGTCGGGCTTCTCGTGGATGCGGTAAATGCACGGGACGTTTCGACGCTGCGTTTCTTTTGCGACGGCTTCATTCGCGAGCAGCATGAATTCCTCGACGAGCTGGTGCGACTCGTCGTTCACGAGGCGCTCCATGCGATCGGCGCGGCCCTCGGCGTCGAGCCAGATTTTGATCTCGGGAAAGTCGAGATCGAGCGAGCCTGCGGCGAAGCGGTGCTTCCGCACGAGTGAAGCGAGCTGCCACGAGTTTTGCACGGCCTTCATCACATCGGGCGAAAAGCCGGCGACGTGTTCACCTTTGATCATCGCCATCGCCTGTTTGTAGGTGAGGCGCGCGTGGACCTGGATGACGGTCTTTGCAAAACGGACGTGGGAGATTTTTCCCTGCGCCGTGAGATCGAAAAACACGGAGTGCGCGAGCCGGGGAATGCCTGCGCGCAGCGAACAGAGATCCGCGCTGAGTCGGAAGGGGAGCATCGGGATGCAGCGATCCACGAGATAGGTGGAGTTCGCGCGGCGGCGCGCCTCCTTGTCGAGCGCGCTGCCGGGGCGGACGTAGTGTGCGACGTCGGCGATGTGGACGGTGAGCTGCCAGCCGTGCGCGGTGCGTTCGACGGAAGTCGCGTCGTCGTGATCCTTCGCGTCGTCGGGATCGATCGTAAGGACGAACTGCCCGCGGCAGTCCTCGCGCTTCGCGATGACGGCGTCTGAGATGTCGTCGGGCACCGCGGCGGCTTCGCGTTCGCATGCCTCGGGAAATTCCGCAGGGAGATCGTGGCCTCGGATGACGGAGAGCATGTCCACGCCAGGTGCGCCGACAGCGCCGAGCAACTCGGTGATGCGACCCGTCGGCAGTTCGACTGCGTCGCTCCACGGGTCGAGGTGGAGCGCGACTTTGTCGCCGGCGCGCGGCGGACGCGCGAGCGCCTTGCCACCGCTGCGCACGAGGAAGACGTGAGGGTTCCGCGGATCGTCCGGGATCACGACGGCCTGGCCGTGCTGCTTTTGAAAAAGGCCGATGATCGTTTCGTGCGCGCGCTTCACGACTTTCGTGATGCGTGCCTGGTCGCCCTGCGATGGCGTGGCCTCGACGATGTCGCCGTGCAGCGCGGTGCCCGTCATGCCGTCGGCAATCCACGCGATGAGCCTGTCGTCGTCTGCGATGAGCCGCGCGCCTCCGCGGATGTTGAATAGCAGCTTGCCTTGCAGCGTGCGGGATTTCGGTTTCATCAAGCGCGGGCCTTCCTTGCTGCGGCGACAAATTCCGCGGCACGCACACTCAGTGCGCTCCAGTCTGCGGATGCAAAAATCTCCTTTGTGAGCAGCGTCGAGCCCGCGCCGACTGCGGCGGCTCCGGCCTTGAAATAGTCGGGCGCATTCTGCGGCGTGACGCCACCGGTCGGGACGAGTTGGAGCATGGGCAGCGGGGCGAGGATGGAGCGGATGTAGGCTGGGCCGAGATTCTCGGCGGGGAAAATTTTCACGAAGTCCGAGCCGAGTTCATGCGCGGTGAATGCCTCGGTGGGCGTCGTCGCACCGCACGCGACCGGGGTGCCGTAGCGATTGCAAATTTCAACCACACCCGGCCGCACGACGGGGGTGACGACGAATTGCGCGCCCTCGAGCATTGCCTGCCGCGCAGTCTCCGAATCGAGCACGCTGCCGACGCCCATCACGATTTTGTCACCGAACGCCGAGCGCGCGTCGCGGATCACTTTCAAAGCGCCGGGCGTGGTCATCGTCACCTCGATGGCGTGGATGCCGCCGGCGACGAGTGCATGGATCGCGTCGAGCAATTTGTCCGCACTCTCCGTGCGCAGGATGGCGATGACGCCGGGATCCGCGAGCCTGCGGACGAGGTCCAGTTTCTTCATCCCGCACAATGCACCCGCCGGGGGGCAGGCTGGCAAGCTCCGAGCTATTCGCGGTTGCGCAGATGCCCGTTGACGACGGTCCTCAGCGACTTCAGCGCGAGTTCCTGAATGCTGTAAGGCTTCCGCATGAATTCGCTGGCGCTGCAAGCCGAGGACTTGGCGCGCGTGTCGAGCGAGCCGTCGCCGGTGACGAAAAAGATCGGCGTGTGCTGGTGCTGCTCCATCGTGCGGATCTGCTCGGCAAGCTCGAAGCCGTTCAGCTCCGGCAGGTGGACATCAAGGAGGATCAGGTCGCAGTTCATCGAGGAAAGTTCGACGATCGCATTGCCGGAATTGCGCGACTGCACGGCGCGGATGCCGACGAGGCCGAGCGCGTCCGCGGCGTTGGCGCAACTGTTCGCGTCGTCGTCCACGATGTATACGCAGGCGTCGTCGAGACGGACACGCTTCTCGATTTTTGGATCGGAGAGCAGGAGCGCGATGAATTCGATGCCCTGATTCAGCGTGCGCATCGTGCATTGGCTGATTGCGTCCGGGATCTCGACGAGATCGCCGATCAGGTTCGTGAGAACTGTGCAGGCGTGCTGGAGGATGGAGCAGCCGTCCTTGATCGCGTGATCCAGAATCGCATGTGTGTGCGATTCCATTTCGGAAAGCACGCCTGACTGCCGGTGGTCGGCGGCGAAAATCTGGTAGTTGCGGCACAATGCGGCGAGGGATTCGTGGGCCTGGCCGGGTTTGGCCGTGGGCGCATCCCCGGGTTCCGTGCTGCGCGAAGTCGGGCGCTTGGTGCGCTTTGCCAGCAGGCGCGCCTCGGCGAGCTTGGCGCTGAGGTCACGGATTTCCCTCTGCGCATTTTCGAGCTTTGCGTTCAGTTCGATCATCTCGAGCCGTCGCTTTTCAAACAGCGACTCAAGCTCGCCGCGCTTGGCCGCCTTGTTTTCGCTCTGGTGGATGGCCAGCGCGAAGCGTTCGACCTCGGCGGCCTGCTCGTTGAGCTGCGCCTCGAATGCCGCCTTGCGCTGCGCCATTTCCTCCCTCAGTGCATCGCGCTCGTGGGTGAGGATTTCGATCTGGGACTGTGCCGAGGAGAGCGAGGCGTTTGCCTCGTCGATGAGAATCGCATGTCCGGCGTCCTCATGCGCAGCAGCCTGCGTGGCCGCGCGGATCGCATCCAGTTCGGCGGACAGTCCCGCCTCGTGTTCGGCGGCGGTCTTGCTCGCCTCCTGCGCCGCGGCGAGCTGGCTTTGGAGTTCGAGAATCGTGGCCTCGAGCTGTTCGATCCGCTGCGAATCGGCGGCGGATGCGGTGGCTTCGAGCACGGCCTTGATTTCGACAAGCTCGGCCTGGGCTTCTCTTGCGAGCCTTTCCGCAGCCTCGCGGGCGTAGCCGGCCTCTGCGTTTTCATCCTCCAGATCACTCACCCGCTGCTTCAGCTCTTTGATCTGCGCGGACATCCCGTCGCGCGCCTGACGGAGCGATCCGAGCTGTCCGGCAAGCTCGCTGTCGCCCTTTTTCTTCGCCTCCGCGAGCTCCTTGCGGGTCTCGGCGAGCGCCTTCTGCGCTTCGGCGATGGCCTTCTGTGCGTCGGTGAAATTTTTCTTGTGCAGCGCGGCCTTTTCCAGCGCCGTCTCCCGTTCATCCTTGAGCAGATCAAACTGGCGGGTTGCCGATTCCCGCTGGCGGACCGCCTCCGCCCGGCGCTTTTCGGCATCCTCCATCTGCCGCTTCATGTTTTTCTTTTCCCGTTCCCCGGCGTCACGTTCGTCGTTCGTCTCGCGGAGTTCGGTTTCGGCGCGCTTGAGGCGCTGTTTCAGATCGGAAATGGTCGGGCCATACTGCGACTGCTGTTCGATCAGCATGTCGCGTTCGCGGATGAGCGCCTTCATCTGCGCGTTGTTCTGAGGTGCCGATTCGAGCTTCTCCTCCATCTCGACCAACAAGCCGCGCAACTGTTCGCGCTCCTCCTCGGCCTGCCGCTGCCGGCGGCGGGCTTCACGTGCGGCGGCCTGCAGTGCATCGATCAGATTTCGGATCTCCCGCGTGGGATCGCGATCCTGGGAGAGCAGACCCGCGGGCAGGACGGCGATAGGATCGGGAAGATCCGGTGAACCGGGGAATTCGGTGATCTTTTGGGAAGCTTTTGCCATGGAGTGCCCGGTGCCGCGCGAAACGACAATCGGGCAGCCGAAATGTAAGCAAGCGATGTGCCTGATGTTGCGGCACTTTTCCTACGTCACACCGGCGACTTGAAAGCCGGCCCTTTCGAGAAACGCGCGGATTTTCCCCGGCTGGTCGCCCTGCATCTCAATCGTCCGTTCGCGCACCGTGCCGCCGGTGCCGATTGCGTGGCGGAGGTCTCGCGCAAGATCGTCCAGCGCGCCCTTCGTGAGCGACGTCGGGAAATCGTGGATCACAATCACCGTCCTGCCGCCGCGGTGTGCCGTCTCGCGGCGGAGCACGACGCGGCCGAGTTTCTTAGGCTTTGCAGGCTCGCTGCCGACCGGGTTCGCCGGTGCGGGAGGAAGCGCGCCGAGGTCGAGGTCGGACAGAGCTTTTCCGAGCCCTGCGAGGCCTTGCTGCTGAGGATTCACGGGGATGCGATTTTGCTTTTCGGGGCGCATGGATGCGTGTCGTTTCGCCACGAAATGCCTGTTTTACAATTCCAGAATCACACCTAGTCTCCGGCGCATTCTGCGCCCCATGAAATATCCCGCCCTGATCGTCAACGCAGTCCTCGCGTGGCTTTGCACGACGGGTTCCGCGCAGGTGCAATCCGTCGCGAATCCCGCGACCGTCGGTGCCGCTCAGACGAAAAAGTCGCCGTTCTCGATGGTCGGTCAGCTCATCTTCCGAAGCGGCGAATCGTATTTCCAGGGTAGCGGCACGGTCGTGTATTCGAAGAGCGTGCTCACCGCCGCGCACAACGTCTGGGATCCCGTGAACGGTTGGAGCACACACATCCAGTTCAACCGCGCGCGCAGCGGTGCGGCCATCGCATCGCGCACGTATGCAAGCCGTCTCTACGTCTTCGGCAGCTACCGGACAGCCGCGGCGCGTTACGGGCAGGATTCGAGCCGCTCCTTCGCCAGTGATCTTGGCGGGCTGAGGTTCAATGTCGCGCCTGCCGTGGGAGCTTACGTCGGCTGGAGGGCGGACACCGGCCTGTTGAGCCCCGGCAACCCGGTGCTGTGCCTCGGCTACGGCGCGGAATTTCACACTGGAAATGATCTGCTCTCCGTCGGCTCCGCGGCTGGATTTTTTCCGGTGATCGGAGCGTTCATGGAGAGCACGGGGCTCACGTTCGAGGGTGGCATGAGCGGCGGGCCCATTCTCTCCGAAGTCGCGCCGGATGATTTTCGCGTGGTCGGAATTGTCGTTGCCGGATCGACCTCCACGCCCGCGGGCGGCATCCATGCGCTCGATGCGGAAGGCGGGGCGTTTGTGGTCACTTACTTGCGCTACTGATCGGCATGTGCCCCGAGGTACATGGCACGCTGAAACGCGCCTGACCGGACTGACGCTGTGCAAACTTCCCGCGTCCCCCGATTTCTCGCATTGCTCGCAGCCCTGATCGTTGCGGGATATTTTCTTGGCAAGCGATTCAGTCAGCCGCGCGTTTTTGCGGACAGGTCGCAGCGTCCGCCCGCAGCACACGACACGGGCAGTGCGCAAAATTCCGCCGAAGGCCGCGCGCTTTCGCCCGCCGATTTGCTCTCGCAAGTCTTCGACCGCCTTCGCAACGGCGGAATCCGCCCCGGCGAACTTGCCACGCTGCGCAGGCTGCTGCTCGCCGCCGATCCGCACGAGGCAATGGCGGCGATCCTCTCATTCCTCGGCACCGGGCGCGACGCGCGGACCGGCGAGGGCTTCGCGATCGAAAAAGGCGGCGGACTCGCCGGTGCGCCGACTTTCCGCGTGATGCTGCTCGACCTGTTCGGACGCATCGCGCGCGACGCGGGGAGCGAGGATGCGCTCACATTCTCCCGCGCGCTGCTGACGCGCAAAACCTCCGCCGACGAATGGGCGCTCGCCCTTCGCAACGTCGCGTGGGCCGCGCCGGAGGACCTCGCTTTTCTCGCGGAGAAAATGCACGAGATGCTGAATTACCAGCCGTGGCGGCAGCAGCCCGGTGCGGGATTTTTTGAGGCGTTCGACGTGATCGTCTTCACGCGCGACGTGACCTTTGCCTCCGAACTCGCGGCGATGGCGACAAGCGAGGACGACGCGACGCGGCGTGCAGCCGCCGCCGCGATGGACCGCCTCAGCGAGATGGCCCCGCTCGATGTGATGAACTACCTGAACGGCCACCCGGCGGAATTCGCCGACCGCCCGTTCCTGCGCGCGGATTATTTTTCCAAGGCCGATCTCTCGCAGCCGCAGCAGCGGCAGGCTGTCGAAGCATACCTCGCGCGGCCCGATGTCACCGTGGCGGAAAAGGACAAGCTGCTCTCGGTCTTCGCGAGCCCCGGCAGTTTCGTCGGCGACACGCTCGTCACAACTCCTGTCGCCGCAGATGAACCGCCGCAGCGTGCCGTCGGCTTGCGCAATGCCGTCGGCGACTGGCTGAATGGAAACCGCTTCCCCGACATCGCAGGCCCGCTCGCACAGCTCCAGCAGCGCCTCGCGGAGTGAGCACGAAATTGTTCAATGCGGATGTATGCGGATGAAGCGCAGAGGGAAGATGAAGATTTCTGCTGCTTCAGTACGGCAGACTCACGACTGGCACCCTGCTCACGGCACCGCGCTCTCAGCGGCCTGTGCTCCGGCATCCATCAGCAACTGCTGCCACGACGTGTGGATCGTCCGCGCCACGGTGCGCGGATTTTGCACGTCGCGGATGCAGCCGATGCGCCACAGCAGGATGCACTGCAGCGCCTCGTCGCCCGAGTGCCTGGCACCGGGCAGCGTGCATTCCGCGTGGATAATCTCGCCATTTTCAAACCACACCTGCCCGAAAAGATGCTCCTCGCGCAGTTCGATGCAACCGCCGGTGTTGCGCAGACATTTCAACTGGATGATGTCCACCGGCGACAGTCCGCCGAGCGTCGCCTCAAATCCCGTGGGCCCGCCATCCGATGCCGTGGGCGGCAGGAGAAGGTTCACCACCGCGTCGAGCAGTGCGCGCCTTTCGAGCGGCTTCGCCATGAAGTGCAGCACGCCGAGCTGTCTCGCCCTTTCGCGGAAATCGTCGGTCGGCGTCGAGGTGACGATGAGCGCGCGAGAGTCCGGGTGCAGCATGGACATCTCGCAAAGGAAATCTATGCCGTCGCCGTCGGGCAGTCCGATGTCCACGATGAAGAGCGCGATGCCAGTGCGCGCGGCGATTTCCTGCGCCTCGGTGAGTCTTCGCGCGAGCAGGATCGGATGCCGCGCCTCAATCGGGCGCAGCACGTCGCGGATGTAATTTTGCACCGTCCTCGTGTCCTCGAGGATCAGGATTGCCGGCGCGGTGTTGGTCATGGTTGCGGGAGTCGGAAAAATTTTGGCGGCTGTCATGCCGCCTGGTTGAACTGCGGGCAATCGGTGACGAAGCGTTCCAATCCGCAGAGCAATTCGGATACCGTGCGACGGAGTTCCTCGGCCTGTGTGCCAAGGTGTTCGTCCTGTCCTTTGCGTGCGTTTTCCTCGAGCCGCTTCGCCGCGGCGTACGCGGCCGGCGCATGGAAGACGCCGATGACTCCCTTGATCGCATGGGCGGCGCGCTGGACATCGCGGATGTTTTCCTCCTCCAGCGCCGTGTAAAGATTTCCGAACAGCTCGGGAAAATCACCGTCGCGGCAGTCCGCGAGCAGCCCTTCGAGTGTACGCCGCGAGTGGTTCACGCTCCGCAGCAATGCCTCCGCATCGAACGGCTCGTCCGCGGCGGAGGTCGCGATTTCGGAAAGCGGCTGTTCCACCGTCTTGGACGCCGCGCGAAGCCCCGGCACGACTTCCTCGATCGCAGCGAGCAGCTCGTGTTCGCGCACCGGCTTCGCGAGATAGCCGCACATCCCTGCGGCGTGGCATTCCTCGCGCACGCCCTTGAGCACGTTCGCCGTCAGCGCGATGATGGGCACGCGCGAACCGACCGCCTCATTCTGCCGGATGCTTGCCGTGGCTGCGATGCCGTCCATGCGCGGCATTTGCAGATCCATCAGCACAAGGTCGAATTTTTTCGCCGAGAAAAGCTGGACGGCCTCGGGGCCGTCGTGAGCGGCGGTGACAGTATGGCCCCACGCTTCGAGGTAGGTGCGCGTGATGCGCCGGTTCGTCGCATTGTCTTCTACGATGACGATTTCCAATTTGCGTCCGTGCGGACTCGCGTCTGCGGTGGGAAGGCCGTGCTTGGAATTCTGCGCGTTGGGATCGAGGAGGTGCAGAAGAGTGCCGAGCAGCTTGCTCTCGCGGATCGGCTTGCTGATCATCGAAACCGAAGGCCCGGGTGCCAGTGCGGAAGCGTCGGTCTGGTTTGCAGACGTGAGCAGCACGATGCGCGCGCTCTCGGGATTTTTTCTGGCGACAAAAGCCGCGAGTTCGCATCCGTTGCTTCCTGCGCGAAACGTGTCCGCGATGATGAAGTCGAACTGCGGCTGCATCGCCGTCTGGAGCAGCCGGATGCCGTCCGCCGCCCTGCGCACGGTCGTCACAAAGACACCCCAGCCGACGAGCATCCGTGCGATGATTTCCGCGCTTCGTGGGTGCGACTCCAGGAGCAACGCACGCCTTCCCGGAAGTCCCGCCACCGAGGGCGCAGGCAGGGGATTGCCGACGCCGAGCACCGCCGTGAAATCAAAGCGGCTACCGCGTCCAATTTCACTGAGCACGGTGATTTCGCCATCCATGAGCTGCACGAGCTGGCTGCTGATTGTGAGCCCGAGGCCGCTGCCGCCGAAGCGCCGGGTCGTGGAGCTGTCGCCCTGAGTGAACAGTTCGAAAATCGTCTCCTGCTGATCCTGCGGTATGCCGCACCCGGTGTCCGTGACGGAAAAGCGCAACCGCGTTTCCACTTCGCCAGGCTCATCCATGTGAACGCTCACCGCGATCTCGCCGATCTCGGTGAAACGATGCGCGTTGCTCAGCAGGTTCACGAGAATCTGCCGGAGCCGGTATGGATCGCCGATGAGCGCGTCCGGCACCTCGGGCGCGATGTCGAGGACGAGATCGAGCCGCTTCGAGTGAAAGCGCGCGGCAAATCCGCTCACTGCGTCGCCGACCACTTTGCGCAGGCTGAAGTCCGTCACCTCGAGTTCGAGCCTGCCCGCTTCTATTTTTGAAAAATCGAGCACCTCATTCAGCAGATCGAGCAGGCTCTGCGCAGTGTTGTTGACCGTCTCGAGGTAGTCGCGCTGCGTGGGATCGAGCAGCGTCTTCATCGCCAGCTCCGTCATGCCGATGATGCCATTCACCGGCGTGCGGATCTCATGGCTCATCACCGCGAGGAATGTGCGTTTCGCCGCGTTCGCGCTTCCCGCCTGCTCGGCAAATTCGCGCACGCGCTCGTTTGCCGCTTCGAGTTCCATGTTCGCATGAGCGAGGCTCTCGTTCGCCTCCACGAGCGCGATGTTGTTGTCCACGAGCGTCTGACGATCCTCGAGCCCGGCGGAAATCATCCGCTGGAGCGCGGCAGCGAGCACGCCGATCTCGTCCCCGCGCGAGCCGAGTTCGTTCTGCCCGTCGCTCTCGCCTGCAGTCACGGATTCGATCACGCCGCACAGCCGCTGAAAGGAATGACGCAGCCCGTGCAGGATGCGCCGGCTGATGACGCCCGCGACGAGAAGGCCGAACCCTGATGCGACAATGGTCCAGCAAATCCGCTGCGTGAGCGCGCTCTTGTCGAGATCCTCGGGCGAGATTGACTGGATCCGCCACAATAGAAAAAGCGGAGGCACGAGCGCAGCGCCGATGCTCAGTATGCTGCACAGTCGCAATTTTGCCTCGACGCGTAACCGGGCAAGCACGCGCCACGGCGACGGCGAATCGGTCGCATCATCGGGAATGGTGGAGGATATGGGCTGCACGGGCGTGACATTTCCTAAGCACACGCTGCGCCCGCGCATCCTGTGCCGCGGAAAAAGTGAGGGCGCCCCGGGTTTCCCCGAGGCGCCCCGTTTGGTGGCCATAAGCCGGATTTTGTTCCCGCCGCTTGCGCAGCAGGTGACGATCATTTCTCTCCGACCGCCCGAAAGCGGCCGGCCGATGACGCGAGCCGGAGCCCGCGCCGCCAGTGCGACTATTACCCGGAGGCTGCCCGCTTGCGCGGACCGGGCAGACACCCGGCCTCCTGTTTTGTCTTGCACCGCAGAAGGTTTTTCGTGCCCCGCACATTGCTGCGCGGGCGGTGGGCTCTTACCCCGCCTTTTCACCCTTACCCGCGGCTTGCGCCGCGGGCGGTCTGTTTTCTGTGACACTGTCTGTCGCCGCGCGCTTGCACGCGCTGCGCCCGCGGATTCTCCACGGCCTGCTGTCTGGTGGTGTCCGGACTTTCCTCTCGCGGGCGAACCGCGAGCGATCGTCGGCCAACGCGCCCAATCTATCTTCCGCAACTCCGCGCGCAAGGCTTCGCTCGACTTGTCGCGGAACGTCGCTATCTGTGCGCGCCCTATGTTTTGGACCGAAGACGTCGCCGCGAAATGCGTCGGCCCGCAAATCATCAACGACTCGAAGACCCCGAGCGGCCGCGTTCACGTGGGCGCGCTGCGCGGCGTGCTCATCCACGACGCGATTTTCCGCACGCTCAAGGAAAAGGGCATCGAGGCGCGCTATCTCTTCGGTGTGGACGACTACGACCCGCTCGATGAAATCCCCGCGGGCAAGGGCGAGCACTTCGAGCAGTTCCTTGGTCAGCCGCTTTGCAATGTGCCGCCGCCGGATGGCTCGTCCGCGTCTGACATGGCCGAGCACTACATCTCGGAGTTCTTCCAAGTCTTCGAGGAGCTTGGCGTGAAAGTGGAGAAATACCGGATGCGCGACATCTACCGCGGCGGAAAGTTCAACGAGGCGATTGATACCATCCTCCGCGCCGCGCCGACGGTGCGCCGTGTTTACAAGGAAGTCTCGAACTCAGACCGCTCCGAGACGTGGTTCCCATTTCAGACCGTGTGCGAAAAGTGCGGGCGTATCGGCACGACGGAAGTCTTTGCCTACGACGGCAAGGAAGTGAGCTACCGCTGCCGTCCAGACATGGTGAAGTGGGCACGTGGGTGCGGCCACGAGGGAAAAGTGTCGCCATTCGACGGACGCGGAAAGCTGCCGTGGAAACTCGAATGGGTCGCGAAGTGGATCAGCTTCCCCGTGACCATCGAGGGCGCGGGCAAGGATCACTCGACCAAGGGCGGCTCGCGCGACGTGAGCGCCGCGTGTCTGCGCGCGATTTTTCAAAAGGAGCCGCCGCTCAATGTGCCGTACGAGTTCTTCCTCGTCGGCGGCGCGAAGATGTCGTCGAGCAAAGGCATCGGAGCGAGCGCACGCGACATGGCGAACCTTCTGCCGCCGGAAATCCTGCGCTTCCTGATGATCCGCACGAAGCCAAATTCGCCCGTGAATTTCGACGTTCACGAGGAAGGCATCGTGAAGCTCTTCAACGAATACGACCGCTTCCACGACCGCACGGTGACCGGCAAGGCGACGGCGGACGAAGCATTCGTCACGCGACTCGCCGCGCCCGCGTCCATCGAGGGGCATGAGTTCAATGCAAACTTCCAACTCGTCACCGCACTCATCCAGCTCCCACATCTCGACGCGGTGAAGGAAATCGAAAAGCGCGCAGGCCATGCACTCACCGCGAGCGAGCGCGCGCATCTCGAAGCGCGCATCCGTTCCGCGCAAGTGTGGGTGGACGGCTACGCGACCGAGGAGGAAAAGACGCGCCTCCAGGATACACTGCCCGCGCGTGCCTCGGAACTCACGCAAGCCCAGTGCGCATTTCTCCATGCGCTCGCCGATGCGCTGCCGGACACGACATCGGAAGATGACGCGCTGCAGTCGAAAATCTTCGAGGTCGCGCGACTCACGCCCATCGAGCAGCCGCTCGCGTTCAAGGCGCTCTACCGCGTCATCCTCGACAAGGCCGCCGGCCCGAAAGCCGGAAATCTGCTCGCATTTCTCGACCGCGCATTCCTTGCTCGCCGCCTGCGCGAACTGCCATTCGACCGCGTGCAATTCTGGAAGGAAAGCGCCGTCACCGCCGACGAACTCCGCGCGTGGCACGCGAAGGAGGCCGCGAAGATCGCAAGCCACGAGCATCATGTGAATGTCGAGGGTACGGTGTTTTCATCCGAATACACATTCGTCCTTACAGACGGAAAGCGCGTGCTGCGCCGCGTCGTCACCGAGGGCGCACCCGCAACCGAAGGAGTCCTCGCGTAAGCGCCCGGCGGGCGTTTGCATTGCGCAGCGCCGCCGCGTAGCCTGCATCACTCATGGAACGCGCGTTCCTCGTCACATCCACCCTCTGCTTCCTCGCCGGGTTCGCCTATGCGATGTATGCGCTTGGCGCGAAAGTGCGCCAGCCGTCGCGCTGGAACTTCGTCGTGATGCTCACCGGTTTCATTTTGCAGAGCGGCTTTCTGCATCTGCGCAGCGGCGAGGTGGGGCGATGCCCGCTCACGAGCCTCTTTGAAAGGCTCGTATTCCTGAGCTGGTCGGTGGTCCTGCTGTATTTCGTCGTCGGCAGCACGTACCGGCTCTCGCTGCTCGGGATGTTCACCGCGCCACTCGTCTTTCTGATCCAAGTCATCGCGCAGCTTCTGCCCGGCGCGTCGCTGCCCGCGGTGCGAAAGGCGTCCCTCGGCTTTTGGCCCGAACTGCACAATGCGATCTCGCTCGTCGCCTACGGCGCCTTCGCGCTGTCGTGCGTGGCGGGCGTGATGTACCTCGTGCAGGAGCGGCATCTGAAGCGGCACACGCTGAATTCCTTTTTCCAAAACCTTCCGCCCATTGCGAATCTCGCCGTGGCTGTGCAGCGGATGATGCTTGCGGGCTTCGCGCTGCTGACCGCGGGCATCGTCGCGGGATTTTTTGCGGGCCATGCGGCGGCAGCGACCATCGCGCTCGCGGTGTGCGTGTGGCTGCCATACGGTGTGCTCCTGATCCTGCGAAGCACGCACCGCATCAGTTCGCGCCGCATCGCATGGCTGGCGGTCGCGGCTTTCACGCTGGCCCTCAGCACGCTGGGTGCGCTCAACGCCGTTCACATGAGCAACTGATGGAAGTCCTCTACCTCGGCCTCAGTCACAAGACCGCCCCCGTGGAAACGCGCGAGCGATTTGCCGTGCCGGATGCGCACCTCGGCGAATTCAGTTCGCTGCTCGCGCAGGCCCCCGGTGTGCGCGAGGCGGTCGTGATCTCGACGTGCAACCGCGTGGAATACTACGCCGCCGCCGAGGACGGCGCGGAGGGGCTGCGGACAGTATCAAATTTCATCGCGGAAAAAACGGGGCACGCTCCGCAGGCTCCGACGTTCCTCGAACTCAAAAGCGCCGAGGGAATCCGGCATCTCTTCCGCGTCGTGAGCGGCCTCGAGAGCATGGTGATTGGCGAGACGGAAATCCTCGGGCAGGTGAAAAAGGCATACCAGTCCGCGCAAACCGCAGGCGCGACTTCGCGCACGCTGAACAAACTTTTCCAGCGCGCGTTCAATGTCGCGAAGGAAGTGCGGACGAAGACAAGCATCACGCGCGGCGCGGTGAGCGTCGGCAGCGCGGCGGTGGAACTCGCGGAGAAAATTTTCGGCAAGCTCGATGCGTGCAATGTGATGGTGCTCGGCGCGGGCGAAACGGCGGAGATGACGGCGAAGGCGCTGCAATCGCGCGGCGCGAAGGCGATTTTCGTCTCGAATCGCACCTACGAGCGCGCGGTGTCGCTGGCAGAAATGCTCGGCGGACGCGCGATTCATTTCGATCAGTGGGAGCGCGAGTTCGACGCGATGGACATTTTGATCGGTTCGACCGGCGCGCCGCACGCCGTCGTGACGAACGCGAAGATTTCACCACTGATGACACGCCGACAGGATCGCCCGCTTTTCTGCATAGATCTCGCGGTGCCGCGCGACTTCGAGGCGAGCGTGAACGATATCGAGGGTGTGTACCTCTACGACATTGATGCGCTGCAGGGCATCGCCGAACAGAGCATGCAGGTGCGGCGGCAGGAACTCGTGCGGTGCGAGGAAATGATCGAGAGGCACGTTGCGGATTTTTCCAAGTGGCTCACAACGCCGCATCACGGTTTTGGCGGTGCGAGTGGAATGCAGCCGGAGGGCGCGAAGTGAACGTCCTGCGGATCGGCACGCGTGGTTCCGCGCTCGCGCTCGCGCAGGTGGATCTCACCGAGGCGGCGCTTGTGCGGGAATTGCCGGAACTGCGCACTGAGCGCGAGATTTTCATCACGCGCGGCGATCAGAAGCTCGATCTGAATTTGCTCAAGGCCGGCGAGGCGGGCGGCAAGGGCTTGTTCACGCGCGAACTGGAGGACGCGCTGATCGAGGGGCGTATTGATGTCGCCATTCACAGCCTGAAAGATCTGCCGGGCAACAATCCGCCGGGCCTCGAAATTGCCGCCGTGCTCGAACGCGCGCCGACGGCGGATATCCTCGTGAGCAAACTTCCCGGCGGGCTCGAAGTGCTGCCGCACGGCGCGCATGTCGGCACGAGCAGCGTGCGCCGCGCACGGCAACTCGGCTGGCTGAGGCCGGACGTCATCATCGAGGAATGGCGAGGCAACGTGCCCACACGTCTGCGCAAGCTCGGCGAGCGTGCGGAAATTTCCGCGATTGTTTTGGCGGAAGCCGGGCTGCGGCGGCTCGGCTATGCGCTGGATTTGGAGCGGGGGATTTTGAAATGGGATGGCGGCGAGTGGCATGCGTCTTCGCTCGCGGGACGCATCATTCCGGCGATAGGGCAGGGGGCGATCGCGCTTCAGATTCGCGCGGATCGCGAGGACGTGCGCGGTGTGCTTGCGCGGATCAATCATCCGGCGACGATGATGGCGA
This sequence comes from uncultured Spartobacteria bacterium, assembly GCA_903882875.1. GTDB lineage: Bacteria > Verrucomicrobiota > Verrucomicrobiia > Chthoniobacterales > Chthoniobacteraceae > SXWH01. The sequence goes on from CAIRYQ010000124.1 coordinate 77,874, forward strand.
TACGCGCGGAGCGTGCGTTGCAGCGGCTGCTCTCGGGCGACTGTTCGGTGCCGGTGGGCGTGCACACGGAGTTGCGCGCTGGGCGCATTTTCATGCGCGGCATTCTTTTTTCCGAAGGCAACATGGAGCCGATGCACGGCGAGGCGAGCGGCGACTCTGGCGATCCGGAAGCAGTTGCGGCGGAACTTTTCCACACGCTGTCGCACGGTGCGGGAAAGTAGCCGCAGCGGATGAGATTTCGGGCACGGTGAGAGGTTGCACTTGCCGTGTGGGCGGTGCCTCGGACAGTTTGCGCAAATGTCTGCAAGCAAAGTGAAATCAAAAGGAATCTGCTACCTCGCAGGGGCGGGTCCGGGTGACATCGGACTCGTGACGCTGCGGCTGCGTGAGGTGATGGAGATGGCGGATGTGGTCGTGTACGATGCGCTGTGCAATCCGGAGATTTTGAAATGGGCGCCGAGCGGCGCGGAGATCATCTATGCGGGGAAGCGAGCGGCGCGGCATGCGCTGAAGCAGGAGGAGACGAATGCGCTGCTCGTGGAGAAGACGAAGGAGGGCAAGCGTGTCGTGCGGCTCAAGGGCGGCGATCCGTTTGTGTTCGGACGCGGCGGTGAGGAGGCATTGGAACTTGTGCGCGCGGGGCTGCGGTTCGAGGTAATCCCCGGCATTTCATCCACGGTCGCGGCGGGAGCGTACGCGGGCATTCCGGTGACGCATCGTGAGCACACTTCGCAGCTCACCATTTTCACCGGGCACGAGGATCCGACGAAGCCGGAGAGCAAACTCGACTACGATCAGCTCGCAAAAAATCCGGGGACGAAGGTAATGCTCATGGGAGTCGAGCGCATCGGCATCATCGCTGCGGAACTCGTGAAGCACGGGGCGCGTGCGGATTTGCCGGTCGCGCTCGTGCGCTGGGGGACGACGGGACGGCAGCAGACGATCACCGGCACGCTGGCGGACATTGCGGCGAAGGTGGAGGCGGCGGGATTCAAGGCGCCGGCGGTCGCCATCATCGGCGATGTCGTGAAACTGCGTGAGTCGCTGAACTGGTTCGAGACGCGTCCGCTTTTCGGAAAGCGCATCGTGGTGACGCGGACGCGCAAGCAGGCGGGTGCGCTGTCATCGCGGCTGCGCGAACTCGGTGCGGATGTGATCGAACTGCCGACGATCCGCATCGAGCCGCCGACGGACAAACTTGCGATGGCGGAGATGGTGCGGGACGCGCACGGCTACGACTGGCTGGTGTTCACGAGCCCGAATGGCGTGGATGCGTTCTTCGAGGCGTTCTACAAAGTTTACAAGGACGCGCGCGAGATCGGTGGCGTGCGGATCGCGGCCATCGGGCCTGCGACTGCGGCGAAGGTGCGCGAGTACCGGCTGACGGTGGAATTGCAGCCGGAGGAATTTGTGGCGGAGGCGGTGGTGAAGGAATTTCAGAAGGATGGCTCGGTGGACAACCTGCGCATTTTGATCGCACGCGCGCAGGAGGCGCGGGATGTTTTGCCGGAGGCGCTCACAAAGCTCGGCGCGATCGTGGATGTGGTGGCGGTGTATCGCACGGTGCCGGAGACGGAGGATGTCTCCGGTGCGATTGCGCGGTTCCGCGAGGAGGGTGCGGACATGGTGACGTTCACGAGTTCCTCGACGGCGGAAAATTTCATGGCGCTGAAACTGCCGCTGACGCCGAATTTCAAGACGGCCTCCATTGGGCCGATCACGTCGGCGACAATGCGCAGATTGGGGCTGAAGGTGGATGCGGAGGCGAAGCAATACGACATTCCGGGGCTGGTGGAGGCGATTCTCGCCTACTTCACAGGAACTCTCTAATTCCCGTCATACTTCTTCTGGAGATTGGCGCGAAACTGGCTTGTGGGCATTTCATGGTCGAACCTCAGCCCGACAATTTCAGTGATCTCCCCGATGCGCTAAATGCGCTGCCCCCTGTGCCCGGAACGCCAGCAAATGTGCGCGCGATGAAGCCTGCCAAGGAGGAGGCAAGCATCGTTGCCCACGACGGCAAGGCCGAGCCCGCGAGTTTCCAGCAGTCGCTGAGGCCGATCCTCCAGAGTGTCGAAGCGATGGCGCGTGCTCAGTTCGAGCAGGTGGGCGTGCTCGACCGTGTGGAAAAGATGATGATGGCACAGAATGGCGTGGCGAAGATTCTCACCGAAGCAAAGGCGGCGCTCGAGCAGCGCAATGTGGTGAACAAGGCGATGTTCGAGACGCTTCACGGGGAACTGAAGACCTATAAGGATGCGTTCCTGCTCGAGGCGGTACTTCGGCCGGTCATCCGCGATCTCATTTCGCTTTACGACGACATTTCGGAAATCCACCGGCAGCTCGCGCTTGCGCTTTCTTCGCAGGAGGAGCGGGGGAAGCTGGCCGGGAGCGCGCTGATCCTGTTTGAAAATGTTGTGGCTCCGGCGCGGCAGCTCGAGCACAACCGCGACGCCATTCTTGAGGTGCTGGAGCGGCTCGATGTGACGCTGCTGCCGCTCGGTTCGGGGAAGCTTGACAAGGTCACGCAACGGGCGATGAGCGTGGAAATGACGGACGCTCCGGAGCGGGATGGCGAAATCGTGAAGGTGACCAAGCGGGGCTTTGTATGGAAGGATCGCGTGATGCGCCCCGAGGAGGTCGTGATTAAAAAGTGGCGCGGCACCGTGCAGGCCGCCGCAGAAAAACAGCAGTCCAAACCGTGATTGATTCCGAAACGAGCCACGCCTTTTATTCCCGAAAATGAGCAGCGTTCTTAAGCCCAAAGAGCCATGTCCGACAAACCCCTAAATAGAAAAGCCATAGGAATTGACCTTGGCACGACCTTTTGCGCGGTCGCGCACATTGACGCGTACGGCAAGCCGCAGATCATCCCGAACACGGAGAACGAGCGCATCACGCCGTCGGTGATTTTGTTCGATGGCACGAATGCAGTCGTGGGAACCATCGCGAAGCAGAATGCCGTCGCCGAGCCTGATAAGATCGTGGATTTCGTGAAGCGCGAGATGGGCAAGAGCAAGTCGCAGTTCAGTCGCACGTTCGGCGGGAAGGTGTATTCCGCGGAGGAACTCTCGGCGATCATCCTGCGCAAGCTGAAGGGGGATGCGGAAAAATATCTCGGCGAGCCGGTGACGGACGCAGTGATCACGGTTCCGGCGTATTTCAACGACGCGGAGCGAATGGCGACGCTCGTCGCAGGACAGCTTGCCGGGCTGAAGGTGCTGCAAATCATCAACGAGCCGACCTCTGCCGCTCTGGCGTACGGCTTGGACAAGCTGGATCAGGATCAGACGGTGTTTGTGTTCGACCTCGGCGGCGGCACGTTCGACGTGACGATCATGCGCATCGAGGGGATGCACATCCGCATGCTTGCGAGCAACGGCGACCACCGGCTCGGCGGCAAGGACTGGGACGACATCATCGTGAACTGGGTCGCGGAGGAATTTGACAAGCAGCACGGGGAGAATCCGCTGCTCGATTTGCAGAGCTATCAGGATCTCTACAACCGTGCGCTGACTGCGAAGGTGCAGCTTTCCACACGCGCGCGGACGACGCTGGTTCACAATTACAACGGACGCAGCGTGAAGATCGATCTTACCCGCGAGATGTTCGAGGAGCGCAGCCGGCACCTGCTGGAGAAGACGAAGGCGATCTGCGAGATCGTGATGCAGGAGGCAAACATGCAGTGGGAGCAGATTGACCGCGTGCTTCTCACCGGGGGCATGACGCGCGTGCCTTCCGTGCGGCAGATGATCACGGAGCTTTCGGGGCGCCCCACTGCGGATGATGTGAGCCCCGATGAGGCCGTGGCGATGGGCGCTGCCATTCAGGCGATGCTCTCAATGCTGCGCCAGGAGGACGAGAGCGGTACGCACACGATCGCGCAGGAGGTGCGCGACCAGTTCTCGGCGGCGGACGGCTCGCTGATCAAAGTGACGAACATCACGACCCACACGCTCGGCGTGGTGCTGTGGGACGACGACAAGGTGGAGGAATACGTCTTCCCGATGATCGCGAAGATGACGCCGGTGCCCGCCGACATGAAGAATTCCTTCGGCACGGCGAAGGCGAACATGAAGAACGCGATCGTGCGCGTCGTCGAGGGCGAGAGCACGGTGCCGGGCGAATGCACGCCGCTGGGCATCTGCGACATCGAGCTTCCTCCATTTCTGCCGAAAGGATCGCCGGTGGAACTCACTTACCGCTACAATGAGAACCAGGTGCTCGAGGTGGTCGTCGAGGCGTACGGTCGCACGAGCCGGGTCTCCATCTCGCGGAATACCGGCCTGGCGGAAAATGAGATCGGAATCGCCACCGCGGATCTGTCCTCGCTGACCATCACTTAGAGCCGGATACCAGTCCCTGTCTGAGCCCACAGTCATGGCACTCCCAAATCCGATTCCCGACAATCCGAGCAGGTGGTCCGATTGGAAGAATTACAATTCGCCGGATCTCTACGCACGTCTGTGCCTTGATTTTTCCTCGAACGCGACTGCGGAGGTGATCGAGGATCACTGCCGCCGGATTCTCGTCTGGTGGCAGAAAAAGCTGCCGCTGAAAAACCAGCCGAGCAACCCGCTCTCGCAGATGCTGCGCGGCGGGCTCGACGATGCTCCGCAATTTCTGGCCGAGGCCCGCACGAAGCTGCTCGATCCCAAGGAGCGCGCACGCATCAATGCCGAGCTGCATACCAAACTGCTCGGGAATGCGCTCGATGAATTCCAGAAGCTCCTGGATTTTACGCTCGCCGACAAGCGCCTCAGCAAGGAGAGTGAGGAAAAGCTCAGCATCGCCGGACAGGCGCTCGGGCTCTCGCAGGAGGACATTGATATGGCCGTCGCGGTGGGGCTGGAGAACAAGGGTGCAGCCCGTGTCGTGGATCCACCGCCTGAGCCTGAGCCGGCACCGACACCGACACCGGTGCCAGTGCCCGCCCTTGCGGATGTCGCAGCACCGGCCGCCTCTAGCAGCCCGTCCGATGAGTTCCGCCGCATTTTGAAAATGTCGCGCCTCTGCCTCGATGGCGACGAGATGACCGACGACCAGCGCGATGCGATGTGCAATCTAGGGGAAAGCCTCGGGCTCACGGGCGGGCAGGCGGAGGATCTCATAGACGAGTATCTCGACATGATGGCAGGCGCACCGATGACGCCTGCCGTAAAGTCGGCCCCGGTGGCGCACAACCGCACGCAGGCGCACGTCTCTCCGCCAGTGCCGGCGAGGGCTGCGGTCGTGGCAAAAGCGGCGGCTCCGGTGGCGAACCGCCCGCCCGCACCGGCGGCAAAAAAGGAACCGCAGATTGACGTCAACATTTCCCCGGCGGCCCTCGCCAACGAGCGCCAGAAGTTCCCGAATTTCACCAGCCCCATCGGTGTGGAAATGTTCCTCATCCCGAGCGGGCGCTTTGCAATGGGCAGCGATGCCGCGGGTGCGCAGCCGAACGAAGGGCCGGTGACGCCGGTCGTCCTCACATGTTTCTATATGGCCCGCCTGCCGGTCACGAACGAGCAGTATGAGATGTTCGATCCGACCCACAAGGCGAAGCGTGCGCCGTGGGCGGACGGCAGGCACCCCGTGCTCTACGTGAGTTGGAACGATGCGGTGGCATTCTGCCAGTGGCTCGGCAAGCGCGAGCGCAAGACCTACCGCTTGCCGACGGAGGCGGAGTGGGAATACAGCGCGCGCGGCGGTGACGGGCGGCTCTTCCCGTGGGGCACATGGAACAATGCCGGGAATGTCGCGAACTTCGCCGATGCGAGCACGAATTTCCCGTGGCGCGATCCCGCGGTGAACGATGGCTTCGCGCAGACTGCCCCGGTCGGGAGCTACCCGCGTGGCGCGAGTCCGTTCGGCGTGGAGGATATCTCGGGGAATGTCTTCGAGTGGTGTCTGGATCCCTACGCACCGTACAAGGGCAAAGAGATCCTGAATCCGCGCGGGCCGGAAAATGGCCGGCAGCGTGTGTATCGCGGAGGCTCGTGGAAATCGCGCATGTCCAGCCTCCGCGCGACGGCGAGAGCATCCAATGAACCATCCTATCTCGCCAATGATGTGGGCTTCCGCATCGTCTGCGAGTGTGCCTGAGACGGTTTCGAGAGTCGGCCGCCTCAATCTCAATCGTTGCCGCTCATGGGATGCTGTTTCAGCAGCCTGCTATTCCTTGCCGCGAATCAAGCTCCCGGCTTTTCGCCGCACACGGCGGAAGAAGCGCCCAAGCGCGCCGCCGATCGCGCGTGCGGTGCGGCCGAGCAATCCGCCCCGTTCGCTCCATGCCTTTGCACGAGCATCCGCCGCGGTGCGCTTTTCAAGATTCCAAGGGTAGCCGCGGAATTCTGGCGCGGAATGCACGGCTCCGCGGAATGCCATGATGTAGGCACGCCGCGGCGCGTCGGTCCGGTTTGCGTTTGCACCGTGCAGCGTGCGGGAGTCGTGAACGACCGCATCGCCGGCGTTCAGCGGCACAAAGGTTTCCCGCGTTGCGTCAAATTCATCGGCACACTCGAGGGCCATGATCCGGGGATCGTTGTGCGGCGAACGATGAGTGAGCACCGGGCCGCGGTTGCTGCCGGAGATGTAGCGCATGCAGCCATTTTCAATCGTCGCCTCCTGCAGCGGCATCCAGATGCTGATCTGCCGGTAGGTGACTCCTAGATCGTTTCGGTGTGCCTCGTCCTGATGCCACGGCGTCGCCGCGCCGTGTCGGGCGGGCTTGCAGATGGCGTGTTCGAACCACGGCTCCGCGTCCGCACCGAGCAGTTGCCGCGCGACGGCGAGCGCATTTTTCCGAAAGTCCGTTTCCAGCAGCTCCGGCGCAAACTCGGGCGGATTCAGCAACTGCGTGAGCCGCGGCACGGCAGCGGCACTGTCGTCGGGGCTGACCATGTCGAGGTGGAGTCCGCGTTCGTGGCCGGCCTTTTCCGCGAAGAGCCGGTCGTAAATCTCACGCACGCGCGCGATTTCAGCGGGCGCAGCCAGCCCCTGAATCGCGAGGAAACCTTCCTCCTCAAAGCGGGCAAAATCTTCGGATGACAATGCAAACGGCGGCTGCACGATTGCAGCCTAGTAGCAGAAACCGGCCCAATGGCGAGCGTTCAGAACAATCAACGTGTCGTCCATTCGCCACTATGAGCTGGGAGTGTAGTTCAGCCACGGCCCGAGCCAGCGCTCTGTCTCGGCAAGCGTCATGCCTTTGCGCTTCGCGTAGTCGGCGACTTGATCCGCGCCGAGTTTGCCGACTGCGAAATAGCGGGACTCTGGATGTGCGAAGTAGAAGCCGCTCACGCTGCTGCCGGGCCACATCGCAAAGTTCTCGGTGAGCTTGATGCCCGCGTTTTTCTCCGCATCGAGCAGCGTCCAAAGCGTGCGCTTTTCTGTGTGATCGGGGCACGCCGGGTAGCCGGGCGCGGGACGGATGCCGCGGTATTTTTCGTGGATGAGATCGTCGTTCGAGAGCTGTTCATTTTTCCTGTAACCCCATTCGTTGCGCACGCGCTTGTGCAGGCATTCGGCGAACGCTTCGGCGAGCCGGTCGGCGACGGCCTCGGCCATGATGGCGTTGTAGTCGTCGTTGTCGGCCTTGAATTTTTTCACGAGTTCATCAAGGCCGATGCCGGTCGTGACGGCGAACGCGGCGATGTGATCCGTAGCCGCCGACGGCAGGAGGCGGGCACTCTCGTTCGTCGCGTGATCGGTCTCGGATTGAGCGCCGGTGGGAAGATCAGCCCACTTCCTTCCGTCAGCGGCTACGAAGTCGGCGAGGCAGCGGTACGGGTCGGCGTTTTCCTTCGCGACCTGCTGGCGGAGGTGATGCAGGCGCGTGCGCTCGGCGGTGCGCGTCTCATCGGTCCACACGATGAGATCGTCGCCGGTGCGGTTCGCCGGGAAGAAACCGTAAACGGCGCGCGCAGTGAGCGAGCCGTCGGCGATGAAACGGTCGAGCATCGCATTCGCATCGGCGAAAATCTTGCGTGCCTGTTCGCCGTATTTCTCGTGATCGAGGATTTTCGGATACACGCCGCGCAGTTCCCAAGTATGGAAAAACGGTGTCCAGTCAATGAACGGACGCAGCTCGGCGAGCGGGAAATTTTCCAGCACGCGCACTCCGGAAAACTCCGGCTGCGGCAGATCGCCGAAGTCGAGTTTCGGCGCCTTCAGCCGCGCTTCCTCGATGCTCACGAGTTTCGCCGCGCTGCCGGCGTGCTGCTGACGAAGCGCCTCCTGATCAGTTGAGTTCTTCGCGACAAAATCCGCGCGGCCATCGGTGCTCAACAGCGAACTCACGACGGGCACCGCGCGGCTCGCGTCGAGCACATGCACGACGGGGCCGTCGTAGTGCGGCGAGATTTTCACCGCGGTATGCGCGCGCGAAGTCGTCGCGCCGCCGATGAGCAGCGGCTGTTTGTTGCCGCGGCGTTTCATTTCCTTCGCGACGTGCGTCATCTCGTCGAGCGAAGGCGTGATCAGCCCGCTGAGCCCGATGATGTCCGCGCCGATCTCGACGGCCTTATCCAAAATCTTGTCGCACGCGACCATCACGCCCATGTCGGTGACCTCATAGTTGTTACACGCGAGCACGACGCCGACGATGTTCTTGCCGATGTCATGCACGTCGCCCTTCACGGTCGCGAGCAGCACCTTGCCCTGCGCCTTCACGGCTTCGCCGCGCGCGGCCATCGCGGCCTTTTCCGCTTCCATGAACGGCGTGAGATATGCGACGGATTTCTTCATTACGCGCGCGGATTTCACGACCTGCGGCAGGAACATTTTCCCAGCGCCGAACAGATCGCCGACGATGCTCATGCCGTCCATGAGCGGGCCTTCGATGACGGTGAGAGGTTTGCCGTATTTCGCGAGCGCCTCCTCGGTGTCCGCATCAATGTGGAGATCAATGCCGCGCACCAGCGCGTGCGAAAGGCGTTCCTCGACGGTGCCCTTGCGCCATTCCTCCTCGACCTTCTTGTCGCTCGCGGTCGTGCCGGCGCTGGCGGCCTTGAGTTTTTCGCCGTGCGTCACGAGCCGCTCCGTCGCATCGGGGCGGCGATTCAGCAGCACGTCCTCGACGAGTTCCTTCAGTTCCGGCTCGATCTCCTCGTACACTTCGAGCATCCCCGCATTCACGATGCCCATGTCCATGCCCGCGCGGATCGCGTGGTAAAGGAACGCGCTGTGCATCGCCTCGCGCACGGGATTGTTGCCGCGAAAACCGAACGACACGTTCGACACACCGCCGCTCACTTTCGCGTTCGGTAGGTTTGCCTTGATCCAGCGCGTGGCCTCGATGAAATCCACCGCGTAGTTGTTGTGCTCCTCGATGCCGGTGCCGACGGTGAGGATGTTCGGATCGAAAATAATGTCCTCCGACGGGAAGCCGACCTCGTCCACGAGGATGCGGTACGCGCGCTCGCAGATGCGGATTTTCTCCGCGTAAGTTGCCGCCTGTCCCTGCTCGTCGAACGCCATCACCACGACCGCCGCGCCGTAGCGCAGCACCGTGCGCGCCTGCTCGCGGAACGCGTCCACGCCGCCCTTCATCGAGATGGAATTCACGATGCCTTTTCCCTGCAGGCATTTCAGTCCGGCCTCGATGACCTCCCACTTCGACGAGTCCACCATGAACGGCACCTTCGCCACGTCCGGCTCGCTGCCGAGGAGTTGCAGGAATCGCGACATCGCCGCGACACCGTCAATCATCCCTTCGTCCATGCAGATGTCTATGATGTTCGCGCCGTTCTCGACCTGCTGCCGCGCGACGGCGACGGCCTCCTCGTATTTGTTCTCCTTGATCAGCTTCGCAAATTTCGGCGACCCCGCGACGTTCGTGCGCTCGCCGATCATCATGAATTGCCCGATCCGCTGCGTGAACGGCTGCGAGCCGGAGAGCCGCAGCGGCTTCGTTTCGACGGGCGTCGAGATGCCGCCGAGCCGCTCCGTGCCCGGCTCGCGCGGCGCGAGTCCGCGCGGGTGGCGGCTTTCGAGTGCCTTCGCGATCGCGGCGATGTGTTCGGGCGTGTTGCCGCAGCAGCCGCCCGCGATGTTCAGCAGCCCGCTCTCGGCGAACTCACCAAGATAGCGCCCCATGTCCTCGGGTTTCAGATCAAAGCCCGTTGGAGAAAGCGGATTCGGCAATCCCGCATTTGGGTAGCACGAAATCGCCGTGCCCGCCTTTTGCGAAAGCTCTTCGAGAAATGGCCGCATGAGGTCCGGTCCGAGCGAGCAGTTCAGCCCGATCGAGAGCGGCTTCACATGCGCCACCGCATTCCAAAATGCCTCGACCGTCTGCGCCGAAATCATCGTCTCACCGCCACGTCCGACTGCGGCGGAAAACGAAACCGGCAGCCGCACCTTCTCCTCATCGAACACTTCTTGAATCGCGACTGTTGCGGCTTTCGCGTTCAGCGAATCGAAGATCGTCTCCACCAGCAGAAAATCCGATCCGCCAGCGATGAGCGCGCGGATCTGCACTTTGTAGGCCGCCTTCACTTGATCAAATGTGCAGACGCGGAAGCCAGCGTCGTCCGCGTCAGGCGAATTGGAAAGTGACACCGTCAGCGGCCCGATCGCGCCCGCGACGAAACGCTGCTTCCCGTCCTTGCTCCCCACACGGTCAGCCCATTCGCGGCACTGTCGCGCGGAGGTCTCGTTGATCTCCCACGCGAGGTCGTTCAGGAATTTGTCCCCGATGATCGTCTGGTAAAACTCCGGGTCTTTCCGCCCGCCAAATTCGCGCGGATCGTCCACAAAAAATTCGCTCTGCCCGATGCTCGTCGCCGAGAAAGTGTTCGTCTCGATGATGTCCGCACCCGCTTCGAGGAAGCGCCGGTGGATGTCGCCGATCATCGCTCCCTGCGTGATCGAAAAGAGATCGCCGTTGTTCAGTAGATCCTTTTTCGAATCGAGGAAACGGTCGCCGCGAATGTCCGCCTCCTTCATCCCGTACGTGCGGATGGTCGTACCCATCGCGCCGTCAATGATGACGATGCGTTTGCGGAGCAGCTTTTCGAGTGGGTGCATATTTTGGTGAGGAAAATAAGCATGGGAATCAAGGAGATACAATAACAAATTGACGCATCATGATTTCATGATGCGTCCACTTTTCTCTAAAAATGACACTTGGATTTCCTTGGGGCTCGGAGCGCAAAGGAGACCCATCCGTCCGAGCGTTCGCTGCACGATGGCAACTGCAAGTGAAACACGCGCACGGATGGAGCGTGCATCAGATCCGATTGCGGGAAACTACGCCTTGCCCCAGTGCCGCAGCAGCGTGTCCGCCATCGCGCTCGGCGTGACGGCGACGGCGATGCCGGCATCCTTGAGCGCGGCGATTTTCGCAGCGGCGGTTCCTTTTCCTCCGCTCACGATCGCGCCCGCGTGGCCCATGCGGCGTCCGGGAGGCGCGCTCGCTCCGGCGATGAATGCGGCGACGGGCTTCTTGCAGTTCGCTTTCACCCAAGCCGCGGCCTGCTCCTCGGCTTCGCCGCCGATTTCGCCGATCATGATGATGGCCTCGGTCTCGGGGTCTTCGTTGAACATCTTCAGCACGTCGAGGTGCGAAGTGCCGTTCACCGGATCGCCGCCGATGCCGACGCACGTCGTCTGCCCGTAGCCGCGCGAAGTGAGCTGCCACACGGCCTCATACGTGAGCGTGCCACTGCGCGAGACGACGCCGACATTTCCGCGCTTGTGAATGTAGCCGGGCGCGATGCCGATGCGGCACCCGCCGTGCGAATCCTTGCCCGCGCCGGGCGTGACGAGACCGGGGCAGTTCGGCCCGATGAGCCGCGTCTTGCTGCCGACCATCGCGGCCTTTGCGCGAACCATGTCGTTCACGGGGATGCCCTCCGTGATCGCGACGGCGAGATCGAGTCCCGCGTCCACGCTTTCGAGAATCGCATCAGCCGCGAATGGCGGCGGGACGAAGATGACGCTCACAGTCGCGCCAGTTTGCTTCGCGGCTTCGGCGACGGTGTCGAAGACAGGAACCTTGTGTCCGTTGTGTTCAAAAACTTGCCCTCCTTTTCCCGGAGTGACGCCGGCTACGAGTTGCGTGCCGTAGTCGAGTGAGAGCTTCGCGTGACGCGAGCCGAAGTCGCCCGTGATGCCTTGGACGAGGATGCGAGTTTGTGGTGTGACGAGGATGGCCATGTGGAAAAAGGATGAAGTGCGAAGGAAGAAGGATGAAAACTAGCTGTGTGCGCAGTTGCGCTTGTGAATGATGATCTTGTTGCCGTCGGGATCGCAGATCATCCCGAAGCGGCAGACCGGCGAATCCATCGGCTCCATGAATACCGTCACACCGCCGGATTTCAAATGCGCGATCGCGGCGTCCACGTCATCCACCTCCAGCGCGACGCACGTTCCCTGCGGCGACGGCTGCCATGTCTCGCCGTAGCTTCCAATTCCCAAGGTCGCCGCACCGATGTCGTATTCGATCCATTTGCCGCCGGCCGATTCCATCGTCGGCTTGAGTCCGAGCGAGCCTTCGTAAAAGGCTCTCGCGCGGGCGATGTCGGTCACTGGAATGCCGGTGAATGCGATTTCGCGGATGCCGATCATGCGTCAGGACTTTTTGAGTGCCGCGACGATTTTTTGCGCCGCGTCGTCGAGCGTGTCAGCACTGAGGATTGCGAGGCCGCTGGTGGACAGCGTCTTCTTTCCGGCGGCGACATTGTTGCCTTCGAGTCGGACGACGAGCGGGATTTTGATGCTCACTTCCTTCGCGGCGGCGATGACACCGTTCGCGATGATGTCGCAGTCCATGATGCCGCCGAAGATGTTCACGAGGATGCCCTGCACGGCGGCGTCGCTGAGGATGATTTTGAATGCCGCCGTGACCTGCTCCTTCGAGGCACCGCCGCCGACGTCGAGGAAGTTCGCCGGCTTGCCGCCGTAGTGCTGGATGATGTCCATCGTCGCCATCGCGAGGCCCGCGCCGTTCACGAGGCAGGCGATGTTTCCGTCGAGGCCGATGTAGTTGAGATTGAATTCGCTCGCGGCAACTTCGCGCGGGTCTTCCTCGGACTTGTCGCGCATCGCGACGATCTCGGGGTGACGGAAGAGCGCATTGTCGTCGAAGTTGAATTTCGCATCGAGCGCCATGAGGCGTCCGTCGGTGGTGATCACGAGCGGGTTGATCTCCACCATCGAGCAGTCGGCGCTGAGGAAAAGTTTGAAGAGGTTCGCGAAAAGTTTCACCGCCTGTGTCATCAGCGGCCCGCGCAGGCCGAGCGCGGCGGCGAGCTTGCGGCCCTGATACGACTGGAAACCGAGCGTCGGGTGAATGTGCTCGCGCGCGATTTTCTCCGGCGTGTGTTCGGCGACTTCCTCGATGTTCACGCCGCCCTCGGTGCTCGCGATGATTGTGTAGCCGCTTGTCGCGCGATCTTGGAGAATGGCGAAATAAAGTTCCTTCGCGATGTCCACCGCTTCGCCTACGAAGACCTTGCCGACGAGTTTTCCCTCCGGCCCGGTCTGATGCGTCACGAGCGTCTGGCCGAGCATCTTCGAGGCAAAGTCCCGCGCCTCCGCCGGCGAACTCGCGAGATGCACGCCGCCCTTGAAGCCGTTCTTGAAAGTTCCCTTGCCGCGTCCGCCCGCGTGGATCTGCGCCTTCACGACGGTGGGTTTGGCGAGTTCGGTGGCGATTGCTTCCGCCTCTTCTTCAGTGCTGGCGACACGCCCCGGCTGGGTGGCGACGCCAAATTTTCCGAAAAGTTCGCGGGCTTGGTACTCGTGGATGTTCATCGTTTGAAAAGCGGAGCGGAGCTTGTAGGGGGACATGCCCCGTGCTGCAAGGGAATGTCGTGCCCCGTTCGCGCCTGCGACGCGACACGCTGCGGAGGCGCTATTTTTTGATCCCGGTCCCAGCCGGATCGGGCGAAGGCTTGGCAGCGGGCGCGGGAGGTGGTGGCGGCGGACCGGCGCCGAGCTTTTCAAATGCGTGCTCAAGCAGTGTCTTCGAGTCGTTCCAGATGCCCGGCTTGTCGCTGTGCATGATCACGGAGATGGCTTCGCAGCCCCCGCGGATCGCGCAGCTCACGAGCACCTGCTGCGACGCGCGCGTGTAGCCCGTCTTCACGCCGATGCAGCCTGCGAACATCCCGAGCAGCTTGTTGTGATTTTTCATCAGCACCTTTTCGTCGCCGCGCATGATGCCGAATTCCGGCGTCGCCACGATCTCGCGGAAGAGCGGCTGTTGCATGGCGAAGCGCGCAATCAGCGCGAGATCGCGTGCCGTCGTGAAGTGACGCGGGTCGTGCAGTCCGTGCGGATTCGTGAAGTGCGACGCCTTAGCGCCGAGCGCCTCCGCGCGTTTGTTCATCTTTTCTGCGAACTCCTTCACGCTCCCCGCATTGTCGCGTGCGAGCGCGAGCGCCACGTCGTTTGCGCTTTTCAGCAGCAGCACAAAAAGGAGGTCTCGCCGCGTGTATTCCTCGCCGGGCTTGAATTCGAGCGCGCTCGGCTCGACTTTTGTGTCCTCGAGCTGGACGGTGAGCTTCTGGTCGAGATTGCCCGCTTCAAGCACGAGGAGCGCGGTGAGGATTTTCGTGGCGCTCGCGGGGTATTGCAGATCGTCCGGCGCCTTTTCGTAGAGCACGTCGCCGGTTTTCGCATCGAGGAGGATTGCGGATTTCGCAGCGAGCGGAAGTTCGCCGGATGCGAGGGGCGTGGGTGTCGGCGTCGGTGTTGCCTTTTGCGCGGGCTTGGACGGCGTCCCTTTCTTTGTCGCGCAGGGTGCGGCTCCGCCGAGCAGCAGCACGGCGGAGAAAATGAGGAGCGCGTCAGTGAGCGAGTATCTGGCCATCAATCATCATCCACGCGACGGGCTGTCGGTTTGCGATCACCGCAGCGTGGACGTCGCGCATGGTTGCATCGTGGGGGATCGCAATCAAGTCCGCGAGCGCGCCCGGCTCGATTTTTCCCGCGTTGAGGTTCAGCGCGCGTGCGCCATGCAGCGTGGCCATCGCGACGACGTCCGCCGGGTTCAGCCACTGTTCACGGTCGGCGAGGATGCGCATCTCGTCGAACATCGAGAGCGAATGCGTGCTCGCGAGGCTGTCCGTGCCGAGGCAGATGTTCATGCGCAGCTCAAGCAGCTTCGCGAGGCGGAACGGGGCGTGCCGGAAATAGCGGTGGCTGCCGGGGCAGTGGACGATGCTCGGGCGCTCGTGGCGTGGGATGCTCGCGAGCAGCGTGAAGTCCGAGTCGTCGAGTTCATTCATGTGCGCGAGGATCCAGCGCGCGCCAAAGGGCGTGTGATGAAACAGGTGCCGCAGCGGCGTGTTCCCGTGCTGGCAGTCCTCCATCCAGCGTCCGACGCGCAGCATGAACTCGTAAAGTTCGCCGCGCCCGTGGCGGAACATCTCCCACTCCTCGCGCGATTCCGCGACGTGCGTCATCACCGGCATGTCGAGCTTTGCCGCGGACTCGCTCACGCTTTCATACAGCGGGCCGGATGCCGTGTAGGGGGCGTGCGGACTCAGCCCGAAGCCGCCACGCCGTGCATCGCATGGCTCAAAAAACGCGAGCATCCCGCTCGACACTTCCTCGCTCGGCACCTGATGCCGCACATCAATCATCTCCAGGAACCACCACGTCCGCAGCGGACTCGCCGGCATGTCCAACATCAGCTCCGCGAACGACTCGATGTTTGCAATGCTCGTCGTGCCCCAGCGTCTTGATTCGGCAAATCCGCGCACTATTGCGGCACGGTAATCATCCGGCCCGAGGCTGCGCTTGAGCGCGTTGATTCGCCCGACCCATTCCGTGAAACTCCGCTGCGGCTGAATCGCACGCCGCAGCATCGTGTAGTCGAGATGGCAGTGCGCGTTCACGAGGCCCGGCATCAGCAGGCGCTCGCCGAGATCCGTCACCTCGCCCGAATGCTCCGCGCGGATTTCCGCGAAAGTGCCGACTGCCGTGATCGTGTTTCCGTGAACGACGACCGCACCGTCCGGAATCGGAGCGCCGCTCACCGGGACGACCATGCGCGCGCGGAGAATCATGGGGCAGGGGATTCGTCCTTCACCATCTTGCGTGCGGCGGCGACGAGGAAATTGCACCCTTCGTGGCAGAGGAGCGGCATCGAATCCACAGGCGTCGCACCGGCGCGGAATTTCTCCGGCGGCAGCAGCGGCACGGCGACGTCCCCGCTGATCTGCCAGAGGATCGTCTTCAGGCAGCCGCCGTTCGTGCGGCACTGCTTTGCGATCAGCCGCTGCGCCTGCTCATGTGTGAGCTTCTGCGTGATGCGATACATCCCGGTCTGCCGCGCGAGCGTGTCGTGGAATTCCACCGGCATGATTTCGCCGCGCCCGTGCGCGAGCCACACGCCGATCATCGCCGGGTAAAAATAATCGAGCGCGAGTCGCACCGCCTGCGCGTCCGGCAGCACGAGCCGCCAGCCGTGGCGCAGGTTCGGCGCGGTCTTCAGCGCGCGATACGCGCCGGTGTCGTCGAAATTTGCGAGCGAGCGAGCATCCTCCCATTTCGAAAACGCCGCGAGTTCGCCGCGCCGCGCGTCATCGGCGTGCCGCAGTTCCCAGCCGCCTTCCGTGTGCATGACAATAATCTGCCCGACGAATTTCCCGCCGGCGTGCAGCCAGCGTTCGAGTTCCTGTGTCGTGTCGCGCATCACGCGGTGTGGCGTGCATCGAAAGCCGCCACCTGGTCAAGAATCACATCCGCAAAACCCGCCTCCGTGCCGATCGAACTCGCGTAGTAGAGCGTGCGTCCACGGAGCCGGTACGGATTTTTCGCAAAGACCGATGAGCGATCCGCGCTCGCCGCGCCGGGCGATTCAGTCGCGATGCCGAGGAGCACCGGGATGTCCTCGTAGCTGTGCAGCCCGTCCGCGATAAAGAACGGCACCACGACGACATTCGGGCTCGTCGCGAGCCTGTCCCATTCCGCGATGAGCGGAGCTTCCTCCATGTAGGCGTTCAGCACCTCGCGGTAGCGCCCGAGTGCGGCGATGCGATCCACTTCACGCTTCGCGGCGACGGCGGAGTTTTCATTCAAATCCGTGCCGTGGCCGACGATGAAAAGGCTCGTCTTTTCCGGCGGCACTCCGGGCGCGATCTCGGCGGCACGCTTCAGCAGCAGCTCAGCCATGCGCGGATGATTTCCGACCGGATCACAATATTTTACCAGGTGTCGGCCGATGCGCGTCGGGCCTTCGCCGAGGCCGAGTTCACGGGGAATCACCGACTTTGTGAAGTAGCCCTCGCTGATGAAATTCGGCACGACATACACGTCCTCGCGATCCACGCAGTGCAGTATCTGACGCAGGCTCGGCTCCTCCTTCCAGAACGCACAGTGTACTTCGCCGAAAATGCCGCGCCCGCGGATTTCCTCCGCGAGTTTCCACGTTGGCGTGCTCGAGTCGGGATTCAGCGTCGAGCCGTGTCCGGCGATGACGAGCGCACTGTCGGTTTTTTGAAACATCGGAATTTTGCGTAAGCACCGCACCCCGCGATGTCGAACGGTTTCCTGCCGTGAGTGTCAGTTTGACGGGCGCAGCTCGCCGAGTTTCGCGCGGCTCACGTCGTCGCGCACATCGCGGTCCGCGGCCTCGCCGTACGCACGCGCGGCGATTTTCCTGTCGCCGATCTGTTCGGCGATTTGCCCGAGGAGACGCCACGATTCCGCACGGTACGGGTGGCCCGTGAGCTGGCGCAGGATGTCCTCGTAGGCTTTGTCCGCGCGACCGTTGGCTGCGAGCGTTAGCGGATACATCCGTGCGACGGACCAGTTGCGTCCCGCGATGCTCGCGGCGTTTCCGAGGAGATTGAGCTGCGGCTTGCCGGTGCGCGCCTGGAGGATGCGGGCTTCCAGCACCATCGCATCGGCTGCAAACAGCGGTGATTTTTCCACGACGGCGAGTTCGGCGAGCGCGGTGTCGAAGTCCTTCTTCACGTAGGAGGCGATGGCGATGTTGAAGCGCGCGATGTCGAGCCGCGGCTCCTTTGCGAGCGCCTCGCGGAAAAGCGCGAGTCCTTCGGCGGTCTTCCCGTCCTGCATCGCGAGCTGGCCGAGATTGATCATCATCCGCGCGCCGCCGCCCGCCCGCGCGGCGGTCTCGGTGACAAATGTGCGTTGGTCGCGCCAATAGCCCTGCTGTCGCCACGTCTGGACGGCGAGGAAGGCAAGCCACAGCGCAGCGAAGGCACCGAGTGCGGCAAGCATTTTCGGATGCTCTTGCGCGAGTGCGCGTGCGGTGAAAAGAATCGCTGCGATGAGAAATGCGCTCGGCACGTAGATCCAGTGCTCGGCAATGGTCGCATTCAGCGCGAAGACATTGCTCACAGGCAGCCACGTCACCGCCGCACACGCGAGTGCGAGCGCGGCATCCGGTGCGAATTTCCGAGCGCGACGCCACCACCACGCGAGCGCGGCGGCGATGCAGAGTCCGGCGAGTGTCTGTGCTTCGCGCAGCCGTCCGTTGCGCAAGTTTGCGGCATCGTCGCCGACCGGTCTCGTCGAGACATCGCGCTCCATGTGCAGCGAGTGCGGGGCGATGAAAAGGGTCGCATATTCCGCGAGCGCGCGTGCGACGAGGATCGGCCGCGCCTTCCACGGCGTGCCTTCGCCGGACGAGGGCGGCGGTGTCTGCGCCGCCGTCGTCCGCAATGCAAAATATGCCCCGCACGAGATCACCGCGGCGGCCAGCCACGACAGCCAGCCGCGCGGATCGCGAGGGGCGCGGACAAGCACCCACACGAGCCACACGGCCAGCAGCGCCACACCGCTTTCCTTCGAAAGCAGCGCGAGCAACGCGCACAGTGCGGCGATGATGAGCGCACGCGCGGCGGGACGATCTCCGGGCACGAACGCGCCGCGGGCATGGGCCTTTGCAACGAGCGCGAGGCCGGAAAAAATGAAAATCGCCGCAAGCGAATCCGCGCGTCCGCTCACGTAAGTGACCGCGCTCGTGTGCACCGGGTGCAGCGCCCAAGCGATTGCGCCCGCGAGCGGCCACCATCCGGCATTTGCGCCGAACCACACGCCGAGCAGCCACCACAGCGCGAGCGCGGCGAGTGCGTGTGCGAGCACGCTGGAGAAATGCCAGCCGGGTTGCGCCGCGCTTTGCACTGCCGTGAGATCTGCGGAGTCCCCGGTGTCGGGCGCGCCGGTTTTCGCCGCCGTCCTGGTGCCTTCCGGACGCGCAATGCCCCACAGCGCGTAATCGGCCATGAACGTGAGCCGCTGCACGGGCCGGTAGAAATTGCTCGCCGTCGCGTCGAGGAAAAGGAACTCGCGGAAGGCCTCCGGCGCGAGACGCCACGAGCGGATGGTCGGGTCGCGCAGCACGAGCGCGGTGTCGTCCCACACGAAGCTGTTGCGCATCGCCGGCCAGTACGCCACGAAAGTCGTGAACATGATGACGAAAACCGAAAGCAAGCGGGCTGGGCGAGACATGGGCTGCGCAGTGGAAAGCACGGTGCGCGCCCGCGAAGGAAAATCTTCCGCACTCACACTTGCACGCTTTCTTCCGGGCATCGCTGTGATGGGCCGTTGCTTCGTCCTGCTGGTGGCGGCATTTTTCTGCGATGTGAACGCAGCGGAGTTCGACGGTGTGCGGCAGCTCATCGTGGCGACCGCGCCGTCTTGGGATGCGTTCGAGGGCAGTGCGCAGTGTTTCGAGCGCGTGGGCGGCGAGTGGAAGGCCGTGGGCAAACCGTGGACGGTGCTCTACGGCAAGCGCGGCCTCGCGTGGGGCTCGGGCGTCCACGGACAGGAAGAAAAAGGGTTGCGCAAGGTGGAGAACGACGGGCGTTCGC
Source organism: uncultured Spartobacteria bacterium (assembly GCA_903882875.1). Lineage (GTDB taxonomy): Bacteria > Verrucomicrobiota > Verrucomicrobiia > Chthoniobacterales > Chthoniobacteraceae > SXWH01. Next base: position 97,652 of record CAIRYQ010000124.1, read on the forward strand.
CGGCCGGAGTCTTTCGATTCGGCACAATCTACACATACGATCGCGCGTTGCCGGAGGGGAGCGACTATCCGTTTCACACCGTCACGGCCGCGGATGCGTGGATTGATGATGCCACAAGCCCCGACTACAACCGCCACGTCGTCGTGGATCCGAAAAATCCGCCGCCATGGTATGCGAAGCAGCGCATGAGGCTCGGCGATTTCGCATACCGCTGGCTCGTCGAGCTGCGGCATAATTCTGATCCGCCCGTGCCCGGAAATGGCAGCGCGATTTTCCTCCACCTCCGCCGTGCGCCGCATAAGCCGAGCGTCGGCTGCACTGTGATGAGCGAACCCAATCTCACCGCGCTCATCCGCTGGCTGCGCGCAGATGCGAAGCCGCATTTCGTGCTTCTGCCGCGCGACGAATACGTGGCGAGATGGAAGGCGTGGAATCTGCCCTCATCGGAGATTGCGAAGGCAGTGCTGCAGTAGCCGTATGTGAGCATTGTGTTTCGGAACGCGCAGTGCGTTCGCAATCCCCGGGCATGAGCGCACAAGAGAGGTGTAGCTAAGCCGCGTGGATTCCTGCACGGTTCCTCACGCAGGGAAACAACAGGGGACATTATGAAACAAAACGTCGTAACACTCACGAGGCGGACGAGTGCGTGAAAGCGCCGGGGAGCACGACCGATGAATGATTTCGCAGCCAAACAGCCCGTTGCGTACGCCGTCCTTGTTTTGGCGGCAGTGGCAGTGTTCGGGCTGGCAATCGGGCATGTCAAAGTGCGGGGCGTGCGCCTCGGTGTGGCCGGGGTGCTCTTCGCGGGAATCTTTTTCGGCCACTACCAGATCACCCTGCCTGCTGAGACGCTCGGCTTCGTCCGCGACTTCGGGCTGATCCTGTTTGTGTACACGATCGGGATCCAAGTGGGGCCGGGCTTTCTCACTTCGCTGAGGCGGCAGGGGCTTCCGTTGAATTTGCTGGCGGTGGGCATCGTGCTCTTCGGAGCGGTTCTGACGATCCTGAGTTCGCGTTTGCTGCACATTGACATGGCTGCGGCGGTGGGAATTTTTTCCGGCGCTACGACGAACACGCCATCGCTCGGCGCGGCGCAGGAGGCGCTGAAGCAGGTGCCCGGAATGACGGCGACGCAGGCGAGTCTCCCGGCATTGGGCTATGCGGTCGCGTATCCTTTCGGAATCGTCGGCATCATCCTCGCGATGGTGCTCGTGCGGACGATCTCGCGGATCGATCCGGCGAAAGAGGCCAAGGCATTCGCGCTGGAGCAGGACGCGGGCAGCGAGCCCGTCCAGCGCATGTGCATCCGCGTGCGCAATCCGAACATGGTCGGCTTGCGGCTCCACGAAATCCCGAGCAAGGACATGCTGGGCGTGATCATTTCCCGAATCAAATACGCGGGTGAGAGCGAGGTGAGTGTCGCGAATGCGGATACGGCGCTCCACGAAGGTGACATCGTGCTCGCAGTCGGCACGCTCACGAATCTCCGCGAACTCTGCCTGATCATGGGGGTGGAGAGTACGGAGGATCTGATGGAGACGCCGGGGCCGGTGACGTTTGACCGCTTCGTGGTGACGCGCAAAGAAGTCCTCGGCAAAACGATCCGGGAGCTGGAACTCACGCAGCAATACGGCGTGACTGTGACGCGCGTGATGCGCGCCGATGTGGAACTGACTGCCGTGCCCGCGCTCCGCCTGCAGTTTGGCGACAAACTGCAAGTCGTGGGCAAGGAGGCGGACATCGCGAAAGTGGCATCCGTGCTCGGCAATTCGATCAAGGACATGAACCGCACGAACTTCATGCCGATGTTCATCGGCATCGGGCTCGGCGTCCTGCTCGGGCTATATCCGTTTTCGTTCGCCAACATGCCGACGCCGGTGCGGCTCGGACTGGCTGGTGGTCCGCTCGTCGTAGCGATCGTGCTGAGCCGGATGCGGCGCCTCGGAAGCATGATCTGGTACATGCCGCAGAACGCGAATCTCGCGCTGCGCGAACTCGGCATCACGCTTTTCCTCGCATGCGCCGGATTGAAGGCGGGCGCGCATTTTTTCGAGGTGCTCTTCACCAGCCAGGGACTGCTGTGGATGGCGTGCGGCGCGGTCATCACTCTCGTGCCGCTGCTGCTCGCCGCGTGGATCGGGCGCGCATTCATGAAGCTGAATTTCATGAATCTGTGCGGACTGCTTTCCGGCAGCATGACGGATCCGCCGGCGCTCGCATTTGCGAACGCGATCAACAACTCGGACGCACCGTCCGTCGCCTATGCCACGGTGTATCCGCTCACCATGCTGCTGCGCATTCTCGTGGCGCAGATTCTCGTGGTGTTTTTCGCACGCTGATCGCGCGGCGGCCATGCCGCATTTTTGAATATGAAAACAACAACAGGGACCAAAGACGGGACTCGCAGTGTGCGCGTCTCGCATCAGGGAAAAACGATCCTGCATCATACCATCCGCTTGCTGCCGGCATTGCTGGCCACCGCGCTTTCCGCGCTGGGTGGGGATAACACGGCTCCATCTGTCGCGGCCAAGAAGCCGGAACTCGGAGACCTCACGGTGTCGAACCTCCTTTCCGCGGGCTGGGACGAGGCTTGGACGCGCAGATCGCGCGCCGACGACACCCCGGACATGGCTCTGCTCCGCGCGCAGACAAACTTCCTGACGGATGTCTTCCGGCTGGACTACGCATACCAGCGGAATTTCAGGGCCAACGAGGTGCGGGGCACCGATGCTTTCACAGGCACGCTCGAATATGCGTTCAACCGGCGCTTCGAACTCGGGCTGGTCGGCTATTACAACTGGTTGGACTCACGCGCGGGTTCGGATCTCGCGGGCGCAACCGCCGGGGCCTTTGTCCGACTTCAGTTGGTGGACACGGCCGTGAGTTCGCTGGCCACCACACTGAGAGTCGCGCTGCCAAATCACGACATTGGGGGAAAGACTACCGTGACGAGTCTGACCCTCACCGGGTGGCGGAATCTTTCGCCGCTCGGGCTGAACCGCGTGGGGCTTTATTACCATGTGCAGGAGGAAACAGTCGCCGGCCCGACGAAATCCGGGGCGGTTCGCAATGACCTGAACTATGCAGTCTCCCTCGCCAAGACTTGGACAGGCGCGGACAGTTTCTTTGGGAATGCCAGCACATTTGTCGAAGCCTACGGGAAGACCAATCTCGACGGAAAAGACCGCGGCCAGACCATTGTCACCATCACCCCTGGCGTGCGTGCGACGTTCGCGCACCGCCACATCGTCATGGCGGGCGTGGACTTTCCGATCGCAAATCCCCGGCCTTACGAACGAATCATCCGGCTGACCTATATCTATAATTTTTGACGCGTCCAAAACCAGCAAGGGGCGTCGGAAGATTGGCAATCGGCGGAGAGCTTCACGGACGCGGCTGACGCAACATCAATATCACAAAAAACTGACTGACCTATGAGCACCAACATCCACGAACTCGATCTCTCGCCTTACGGCATCACGGTGGCAACCGTCCACCGCAACTTCTCGCCTGCGCATCTCTACGAACACGCAATCCGCTACGAGGCCGGATCCTCAATCGCCGACTCCGGCGCACTCATCGCCTACTCGGGCGCGAAGACCGGACGCTCGCCGCAGGACAAGCGCATCGTCAAACACGCCGACTCCGAAAAGGACGTCTGGTGGGGACCGGTGAACCTCCCAATGGACGAGCGCGCCTTTCACCTGAACCGCGAGCGCGCCATTGACTACCTCAACACCTGCGAGCGGCTCTACGTCATTGACGCATTCGCCGGCTGGCATCCGCGGCACCGGCTGAAAATCCGCATCGTCTGCTCGCGCCCGTATCATGCGCTCTTCATGCACACGATGCTCATCCGCCCGACGATCGAGGAACTCGCATCGTTCGGCGAGCCGGACTATGTGATCTTCAACGCGGGCCGCTTCCCCGCGAACCGGCTCACGCAGGGCATGACGTCGAAGACCTCGATCGATCTGTCCTTCGAGGAAAAGCAGATGGTCATCCTTGGCACCGAATACGCGGGCGAAATGAAGAAGGGCGTCTTCACCATCATGAATTACCTCATGCCGAAGCAGGGTCTGCTCTCCATGCACTGCTCCGCCACAGCGGACGCGCACACCACAGCTTCCTCCGTGCTCTTCGGCCTCTCCGGTACGGGCAAGACCACGCTTTCTGCCGACCCGAAGCGCCGGCTCATCGGCGACGACGAGCACGTGTGGGGCGACGACGGCATCTTCAACATCGAGGGCGGCTGCTACGCAAAGGCGATTGACCTCACTCCCGAAAACGAGCCGGACATCTTCCATGCGCTCCGCTTCGGCAGCGTGCTGGAGAATGTCGTGTTCGACGACGAGGGACACCATGTGGACTTCCACGATACGAGCATCACGCAGAACACGCGCGGTGCGTATCCGATCGAATTCATCAAGAACGCGAAGGTGCCGTGCGTCGCTGGTCACCCGACCGACATCATCTTCCTAACATGCGATGCCTTCGGCGTCCTCCCGCCCGTGTCGAAACTCACGCCGGAGCAGGCGATGTATCACTTCATCTCCGGCTACACCGCAAAGGTCGCAGGCACCGAGATGGGCGTCACCGAGCCGTCGGCCACCTTCAGCGCGTGCTTCGGCGCGCCGTTCCTCGTCTGGCATCCGGCCAAATATGCCGAGCTGCTCGCGGAGAAATTGAAGGCGCACAAGGTCAACGTCTGGCTCATCAACACCGGCTGGAGCGGCGGCAGTCACGGCATCGGCTCGCGCGTCAAGCTGAAGTTCACGCGCGCGATCATTGACGCCATCCACGCTGGCACACTCGTGAGCGTACCGACCAAGCCCGATCCGATTTTCGGAATCAACGTAGTCACCGAGGTGCCGCACGTGCCTGCCGAGATGCTCATCCCCGAGCATTCGTGGGCCGACAAGGTGGCTTTCGCCGCGACGGCGAAAAAGCTAGCAGGGCTCTTCGTCGCGAACTTCAAGAAATTCGAGGACGGCGCTTCGCCTGAGGTGAAAGCCGCCGGGCCAAAAGTTTAGTCGCGCTGCTTTGAGAAGTAGGGCCGACTCACGCGATGCTCACTGCCGCCTTCTACGACACGAGGACTTACGATCGGAAGTATTTCGGCACCGCTCCGGAAGGGCAGGGGGTGCTTTGGCGCTTCCATGATTTCCGGCTCAGTGCGGAAACGGTTCCGACGGCCCGTGGAACGGCGGCGGTGTGCATCTTCGTAAATGACCGGGTGGACCGTCCGTGCATCGAGGCCCTGGGCGAGGCGGGCGTGAAGCTGATCGCGCTCCGCTGTGCCGGCTTCAACAACGTGGATCTCGCAGCCGCGAAGGAATGCGGCATTCCAGTCGTGCGCGTCCCTGCGTATTCGCCGCATGCGGTCGCCGAGCATACGGTGGCGCTGCTGCTCACGCTAAACCGGAAAATTCATCGCGCCTACAACCGCGTGCGGGATCTGAATTTTTCCCTGAGCGGCCTGGTGGGATTCGATCTTCACGGCAAGACCGTGGGCATCGTCGGCACCGGGCGCATCGGCCGGATCACCGCGGAGATCTTCGCGGGTTTCGGTACGCGGATTCTGGCGTTCGATCCATTTCCCTCCGCGGAGTGGGCGGAAAAGCGAGGGATCACCTACACGAGTTTTCACGGCCTTCTCGAGCACAGCGACGTGGTCTCGCTCCACCTCCCGCTCACGCCGCAGAGCCACTACCTGATCAATGAAAAGTCCATCGGGCGCATGAAGCCCGGCGCGCATCTCATCAATACGAGCCGCGGGAAGCTCATTGACACGAGCGCGGTCATTGATGCGCTGAAGGCCGGACATCTCGGCGGCGTCGCGCTGGATGTGTACGAGGAGGAAGAAGGCATCTTTTTCGAGGACCTCTCCGGCGAAGTTTTGCAGGACGATGAACTCTCGCGGCTGCTCGTTTTTCCAAACGTGCTCATCACTTCACACCAGGCATTCCTCACGCACGAGGCGCTCAGCGAGATCGCGCGGGTGACTTCCACGAACATCATCCGTTTCGCAGACGGCCAGCCATTTCTGGACGGCACGCAACTCTGACCCGGAGATCGCGCCGCCCCAGTCTCCCGTTTTGCAAACTCGACGTGCCGCCCTCCGCAGCTATCACGATAGCGCATGTTGCGATCCCTCCTGCTCCTCGCCGTCATGACCTCCACGCTCTCCGCCGCCGAGCCGCTGAAGCTCACGCTGCGCTCGCAGTCCAAGCAGCCCGACGGTTCATTCGTCCCGATCGAAAAACCGGTGCAATGGGACGCGAAGAAAACCGTGCTCATCGTCTGCGACATGTGGGACGATCACTGGTGCAAGTCCGCAGCGCGCCGCGTCGCGGAGATGGCCGGGCCGATGAACGACATGCTGAAAATCGCGCGCGCGAAGGGCGTCTTCATCATCCATGCGCCGAGCAGCGTCACCGATTTTTACAAGGACACGCCGGCGCGGAAACTCGCGCAGTCCGCGCCCTTCGCGAAGACGCCCGTGCCGCTCGCGACCGCCGAACGCTGGGGCACCGCGTGGTGCTGGACGGATGGCAAGCATGAGGGGCCGCTGCCGATTGACGATTCGGACATGGGCTGCTCGTGCGTCGGGAAAAAATGCGAGATCATCCCGCCGTGGAAGCGCCAGATCGCGACGATTGAAATTTTCTCCGGCGACGCGCTTACTGACAACGGGCAGGAGACTTGGAATCTGTTGCAGGAACGTGGCATCGAGAACGTGATCCTCTGTGGCGTGCATCTGAACATGTGCGTGCTCGGGCGTCCGTTCGCGATCCGGCAGCAGGCGTATCTCGGCAAGAACGTCGTGCTCATGCGCGACATGACCGACACGATGTACAATCCCGAGCGACCGCCCGGCGTGGATCACTTCACCGGCACGGATCTCATGGTCGGCCACGTCGAGAAATACTGGTGCCCGAGCTTCGTCAGCTCGGATATCACGGGTCGCTCGCCGTTTCGTTTCGCCGAGGACAAGCGGGCGAAATGAGGCGCGTGTGCGTCTATTGCGGCTCGTCGCCGGGCAAGGATCCGAGCCATCGCGAGGCCGGGGAAAACCTCGGCGCATTGCTCGCAGCGCGCGGCATCGGCCTCGTGTACGGAGGCGGGAATGTCGGACTCATGGGCATCATCGCGGATGCGACGCTGCGCGCGGGAGGCGAGGTGATCGGAGTGATCCCGTCGGCGCTCATGGACAAGGAACTTGGCCACACCGGCGTGACGAAACTGCACGTCACCGCCTCGATGCACGAGCGCAAGCAGCTCATGGCCGATCTCAGCGACGGCTTCATCGCGCTGCCCGGCGGCATCGGCACGCTGGAGGAATTGTTCGAGACCTTCACCTGGCTCCAGCTCGGCTTTCACGACAAGCCGGTCGGCCTGCTGAATGTCGCGGGCTTCTACGATCACCTGCTCGTTTTTCTGCGGCACGCGACGGCGGAAAATTTCATGCGCGACGCGCATCTTGAATCGCTGCTCGTCGAGACCGACGCCGACACGCTGCTTGCGCGCATGGCGCGGTTTCGCGCGCCGTCGCTGACAAAATGTGAGGCGCATCCGCCGCCGTCGGACGAGCGGTAGGCGAGGGGACCGGTCGCGTTACGCGAGCGCGTCGCGGCAGAATCGGATCGCGCGTGCGAGCTCCTTCATGCGGTCGGAATCGGCGGGCACTTTGTATTCAAATTCGATCGTGGCCTGAATGTTCCACTTGTTGTCGCGGATGAGGCGCAGCACGTCCTTGATCGGCGTGTCGCCTTCGCCGAACGGCGTGTTCCCGCCGTTGTGGACCTTGCGATCCTTGATGTGAACGTGCGTCACGCGGTCGTGATACTTTGTGATGAAAGGCACGGGCGAGCCAAAGTCACCCGCGATGAAGTGCCCGATGTCCACATTCGCGCCGTTGAATTTCGCGAGTTCGAATGCCTTCTCCCAATCCTTCGGCCCGGTCGTCGCATGGCCGTGGTAGCCGACCAAAAACTGATGCTTGTCGGCAAATTGTCCGACGCGTTTCAGCTCCGCTTCCGCATGCGAAATCTCGGTCGAAATCGCGCGACCGCCGAGCGTCTTCGCGAGTGTGAACGCGTAGTCCAGCTCCTCGTCGGACATTTTGAAAAGGCCGTCCACCTTCACGATTTCGATCAGCACGCCCGCGTCGTTCCACTTCTTGCGGAATTCCTTCGCGCGATCCATCGGCGCGGACTTGCGCCATTCGCTGATGGTCTTGTCCTTGGGCGCGTTGAGAAACGCCTCGACCGGCTGCGTGCGCAATTCCACCCCGCTCAATCCGAGCTGCACGCAGTTCTTGAGGATTTCGTCCTCGTTCATCGTTTTGCCTCCGAAGCTGTACGGGACATTCAGCCCGAGCTGCACGCCGGCGACTTTCGAGTCGGGTTTCGCATCGGCAGCGCCGAGGCGCGCGGGGATGCTCAGGAGGCCGGCCGCGGGGAGCGCGGAGAGTGCGAGTTGGACGAATTCACGGCGGGATTTGGAGGACATGATGAGGGTTTGTTTTTGGATTTCGCCCGATGCTCATTCGCTGGCGTGCCGGATGGAAGCGCAATCTTTCAGGTACATGCAGGCGTATCCATCGCGAGCAGGGTGCGCGATGTCGGAGGAGGAATTTCATGCCGTTCGGCTTCTCAAGCGCGGCGGTCAGCCTCGCGAGATCCGCAGTGCTTTCGGTGAACGTCTCGACGCCGAAGCCTTCATGCGCTTAGGATGCGCGCGATGTTTCGCATTATCACTCTCGCTTTTTTTCTCGCGACGCTGCCGCTCCGTGCGGCGGTGGATCTCGGCATTGATGTCCTCAAGGCGCAGGGCTTCGCGCCGCTCGCGGGCAAGCGCGTCGGGCTCGTGACGAACCAGACCGGCGTGGATTCCGCGGGCACGAAGACACGGCTCATTTTGAAAAAGGCGCCCGGCGTGCAGCTCGTCGCGCTGTACTCGCCGGAACACGGCATTGATGGAACCGTGGGCGCGGGGAAATACGTCGCGACGCGCAAGGACGCGGCGACGGGGCTCACGGTGCATTCGCTATATGGGCCGACGCGCAAGCCGACGCCGGAGATGCTGCGCGGCATTGATGTGCTCGTGTACGACATGCAGGACATCGGCGTGCGCAGCTACACTTATGTCTCCACGATGGCGAAGTGCATGGAGGCGTGCGGCGAGCAGAAGATTCCGTTCGTCGTGCTGGATCGCCCGAATCCGCTCGGCGGCCAGCGCGTCGAGGGGCCGGGCATCGAGGAAAAATGGAAGAGTTTCGTCGGCCAGCTTCCCGTGCCGTACTTACACGGCATGACCGTCGGCGAGCTTGCGAAAATGGCGAACGCGCACGGCTGGGCCGGGCCGCGCTGTCAGCTCACCGTCGTGCCGATGCAGGGCTGGAGCCGCGACATGACTTGGAGCCGCACGGGCCTGCGCTGGGTGCAGACTTCGCCGAACATCCCGCGCGCGACCTCGGTGCCGTATTACGCGGCGACGAGCATTTTTGGATCGCTCGAAGGCGCGGCGCTTGATGTGGGCATCGGCACCGATGCGCCATTTCAGTGCGCGGGAAAGTGCGGGCTCGATCCCGCCGCGTTTGTGCGCGAGCTGCGTTCGTGCGGCCTACAAAGCGCGGAGCCGTATTCGCGGGGGGAATTCGCCGGCGCGCGGCTGAACCTCAGCGCGGAAAGCGCGGTGAACCTCGCCGCGGTGAACATCCAGCTCCTCTGCGCGGCGCAGAAGTTTTCGCGCGGCAGCATTTTCGCGCGCTACCACGATGCGGACAACATCCTGTGGAAAATCTACGGCAGCACGAGCCTCCGCACGCAGATCGAGAAGGGCGTGAACGCCGCGGCAATCATCGCGGGCTGGCAGTCGGTCGCCGAGCGATTCCGATCCGCGCGGCAGGCGTTTCTGCTGTACTAGACACGATGCGCACGGCACTCTACGGCGGCAGCTTTGATCCGATTCACCACGGGCATCTCATCCTCGCGCGCGAGGCGATGGAGCGGCTTGCGCTCGACCGCATCGTCTTCATCCCCGCCGCGCAGTCGCCGCACAAGCTCGAGCGCACGCCCGCGCCGCCGGCGGTGCGGCTCGCGATGGTGCGTGCGGCGATTGCCGGTGAGCCGCGTTTTGAATGCGATGACTCGGAGACGAAGCGGGAGGGGCCGAGCTTCACCGTGGACACCGTCGAGGCCTGGCGCGTGAAATTTCCTCACGACGAGTTTTTCTGCCTCATCGGCGAGGACAATGTGCGCGAACTGCATACCTGGCGGCGCTACGAGGAGCTGCGTGCGATGGTGAAGTTTGTCGTGTTCGGACGCGATGCCTACCCTTCGCACGGGGCCGACAAAGTCTATGTCGCGATTGATACCGGAGTTTCCGCGCTGCTCCGCGAGATGCCCGTCATCCAGCGCCGCGTGGACATTTCGGCGACCGAGGTGCGCAAGCGCGTTGCACAGCGGCGCAGCATCCGCTATCTCGTGCCCGAAGCCGTGCGCGAAATCATAGAGACGCACAGACTTTACCAAGGAGAATCCCATTAAATCAGACAAACTCGCAAAGCTCTGCGCCAGCATCGCCGCCGACAAGAAAGCGGAGGACATCATCGTGCTGGATCTGCGCAAGCTCTCATCGTTCACGGATTTTTTTGTCGTCTGCACCGGCGCGTCCGAGCCGCAGCTCAAGGCCATCGCAAATGAAATCGAAGACCGGCTGAAGAAGGAGCACAAGCGACGTCCACTCGGCACGGACGGCTTCCCGTTCAGCCAGTGGGTCATCGCCGATTACGGCGATGTGGTCGTCCATATTTTCCATCCGGAAAAGCGCGCGCACTACCGCATCGAGGACATGTGGAACGACGCGCCGCGGCTGAAGATCTGAGAGGCGGCAAGACGGCGATTGATGTCGAGGTGGAGTCCTTCTACGTGAAGGTGCTCAAGAACGATCGCATCAAGCACTTCTCCTCAAAGGACGTGTGCAATCGTGGGTCACGGGTCATGTAACCTCGTCCGCGAAAGCCTCCGAAACCACACAGTGATGAATATGAGATACCGCCTCATTCTCTGGAACCTGCCGTCTGGCCTGCTTGCGTTGCTGATAACGGCGGCGCTCGCGGCCGATGACGGGAAGGACGTTGATTGGCAGAAGGCCAAGGCGCTCTACCAGCGGGGTCAGGCGGGGCAGACGTTGTCGCCGGAAGAACAGGCATACCTTGATCGTGCGAAGAAATTGCGCGCTGCACCAAACTCGGGCCGGGTGCCGGCTGTCAGTGGTCAGAAGCCTGCGCCAGCCGGAACGCAAACTACGAAGTCTCCGGAGAAACCGAATGCCACCGTGCGGGGTGTTCACTATGGCCCGCATGAGCTTCAAGTGATTGACCTGTGGAAGGCGGAATCCCGTGAGCGGACTCCGCTGGTCGTCTTCATCCATGGCGGCGGTTTTCGCGCGGGCGACACGACGAAGATCCATCCGTCGTTGATCGTGGGGTGCCTTCAGGCCGGGATCTCTGTGGCCTCGATCGGGTACCGGTTGTCCCCGGAAGTGCATTTTCCCGATCACTTCATGGATTGCGCGCGGGCAATACAGTTCCTGCGTGCTCACTCGGCCGATTACAACATTGACCCGAAACGCATTGCGGGTTCGGGCAGTTCGGCTGGTGCGGGGACCGCGCTGTGGCTGGGGATGCATGATGACTTTGCCGACCCGAAGAATGCCGACCCGATTCTTAGGGAATCCACCCGGCTCAATTGCGTGGCGGTGTTGCAGGCGCAGACGAGCTACGATTTGCGGAGCATCCGGGAATGGATCGGCGCGCGGACGGCCGAGCATCCCGACGCCATCGGGTTCTTCGGCCTTCCACCGGGTGAGTTGGACACTCCGAGAGCGCACCAAGTGTTTGAGCAAGCATCGCCGATCAATTTGCTGACGCGGGACGATCCCCCAGTGTTCCTGATTTACGCGGGGACGAAAACCAAGGTCATTGCCGCCGACGCGAAGCCCGGAGAGGGCATTCATCATGCCATCTTTGGAGTGAAGCTGAAGGAAAAGATGGATGCGCTGGGAATGGAATGCGTGCTCAAGACCCAGGAGGATTATCCGGATGCCGATACCATGGCGCAGACAGTGGCGGGCTATCGCGACTTGGTGGGATTTCTCCGCGATCATCTCGGTGCAAAAAGCACGAAAAACGAGCGATAAGGCTGGTGCGGATTTGTCCAGTATGGGCGTCCACTTTTTGCCGGACGCGAATGCAGATTCTTGCAAGTCAGCAGGCACGCCGCCAGAGTCGAGCCGTATGAACCGCAAATTCGTCGCTCTCGGTGTGATTCTGTGTTCCGCGGCTTTGTGTATGGGGGCGGATCTCACCGATACGATGCGTAACTTTGTCCCTCAACATCTCCGCGCCGGAAAAGGGGTTCAGCTCTTTTGCCCGAAATTGGAACCCTACGAACAAGGCGGTCAGATCAAAGTGGCCTTGAAGAAAGGGATCGAAGAACTGACGTTGGTGAACACGAGCGAGGCCTTTCCCTCTGTTTCAACTCCGGAAGAGGCAAGGGAACTCGTCGAGCTTCTGGTCTGGGGCAATCGGATTGACAGCTTGGAAGCGTTTCAGGATGTGCTGAAAATCTACGAACAGCACCGTTTTGAAGTGCGAAAGGGTAAGAATGCCGATGACAACATCGGTCTAAATGCCGCCCGCCTGTTTGATGCGCCCATGTCGTTCGATGCTGTAGCTAAGAAAGCCGACAACGGTTTCGATGTTGCCTTTACAGCCTTATTGCTGAACCGGGGCATGGGTGCCAGCGCCAGCGTGGAACGGCATTGCTACCACGTTGGCAATGACGGCGCCGTGACGCAGACTAATAAGTTGGTTTACCTGGTTGGGCCATGCTTGAACTGGCAAATTGAGATTGGCGGAGGAGATACGAACTCGAAATCGTTCTTGGAAGAAGACGCCAAGGCTGAGGCGAAACGACGGCCTTTCATCGAGGCAGTATATGTACGATGCCCTTACCGAATGCCTGGTTGTCGCCGAGTCACAAAAGGTTTGGGAAAAGACTCCGTCAACCCGTCGGATAGGTAATGGGGAAACCTGTATCATTTCCTGAGTTTAGCTTATTCGGAATCCCCGAATTTCCACGGTGCCGGAGGTGCCTTGTCGTAATGCAGGACCGTGTAATAGAGCCCGCAACGCGGCTTTTCTTCCGCATCAATGGGAGGGATGTCGCGGTTCTCGTATTTGAAATTGTATGAGCGTGGAAACACGCGGTAGGCCAAGATCTGTGTTTTCCCATGCGCCGGAAACAATGCGCCAAAATCAACGCGGGGCTGGACGGCCTGACGAAATTTCAATCCTGCCTTGAACGCATCGAAGACCACCTGGCGATTTGCGAAAGAAACCCCGTCCGGCTTCACTGACACGTCCCACATGTAAAGCGGACAACGGCCATTATGATACGGGGAAGCCTGCACGTCACCGGTGAAGAGGCGCGGAGTTCCATCGCCGCACATGAAAAAGGTGAACGGTGAATTGGACGCGACAGTCTTGTCCGCCGCCAGCACCGGCATCTCCTTGAACGGGTCGTCGGTCTGGCCCCACCAAATGCCCGGTGGATTTGACGCGTTGCGTCCGGCCACGACCCAGCGGTTCCCCACTCGCGCCAAGCTTGCTTCGATCAGCTTCCGATTGTCTGCGGGAGTCAATGGGCCGGTTTCAACAAACTCGTAAAGATTTCTGGAGGCATTGAATGCCACCTTGACCGCCGCGAGACGCGAATGGTCGAAATGGTCGACGACAGCCCATTCGGTGCATGCGTGATTGAAGGGAACCGGGCCGGTGAAAGTCTGATTCATATACCCGGCCTGCGCGCTGCAAACCGACGCGCCGGTTTCAAACCCCTTTTGCCGGAACAATGTCCGCGGCTGCGCAATCACGAGGTTGTCTTCGGTTTCATTCAGCCGAAACTGCATCCATTCGACACCCTGTGTCTTGTCGTGGAGAGTGGTGTTGCGGTGGATGATCTTTTTGGCCTCCGCATCATAGGCGATCGCGACCACACGCCAGTTCACCACAAAAAGATTCGCGTTTGGCGCAGGCTTTCCATCAATCATAGCCCCCTTGGGCACGCCATAGATAACGGGATGCCCATGCTGGCGGAGGTTCCTGTTGCCGTCGTGAAGCGGATCCCAGTCCTTGATAGCCTGGGACAAAAAGCCTTCTTTGACGACAGGGCCGTCAGGCGCATCCTTGCGAATCTGATAGATGATGCTCCGCTCGTCATCAACGCCCCACCAACTCCGGGTCTGATAGACGATGACCCACCGGTTCCGGCTGACTTGGGCGCAGTTGCAATTCCCCGGCGCCACATCATCGCCACGCGTTTCCCCGTCTAGGCTGCACGCGGGGATCAGCATGCCCTTGTTCTCAATCGAGAGCACTTCAGCCCATGCCATGGATGGCAGCCAAAGCATCCCTAAGACGAGGCTCAGAATTTTCGGCAGTTCCGGCGAGGCGAATCGTAATTGTGGCAAGAATCTACACTGGCTTCCGGCAGTGCATATACGGCTCGGGCGGAGATCGGCGTCTGAGAGAGGAGGCCGGCTACGGGGCACGCTGATGGGCGCGGTAAGCATGGCACGCCGGTTACAGTCCCCGGCGGCCTGCGCCAAGCACAAAGCTGATTCAAGTCACACTACACGCCGATGTGCTAAAGCGCCCGAAGAGATAGGCTGGGCTATCCTGTTTTCCAGCGTGTCAGTCGCGGATGAAGTCAATGAAGCCGCGCTGCACATCCGTGCTCACGAGCCTCACGCGCATGCGGTCGCCGACATCGAGGCTCACTACACCATCGAGCCGTCCTTCCACGGGCGGTTCAAATACGCGCACCCACGTTCCGTTTTCCCCGGCACCGGTGATGATTGCATCAAAGTGCTCGCCGATCCTATCCGAGAGCATCAGGGCTGCCGCGGATTTCCGCACCTGCCGCTCGACTCGCGATGCATCGTCCTCTTTCTCCGTGCAGTGTTCGGCGAGGTCGTGGAGTTCCGTGTTCGAGTAGGGCAGGGGAGCGCCGGCGAGCGCGGCCTTCAGCAGCCGCTGAGTGATCACATCGGGGAAGCGGCGGTTCGGCGCAGTGGAGTGCGAGTAGTCGCGGACTGCGAGTCCGAAATGGCCGGGCGCGGTGCTGCCGGGAATGTCCACGGCATATTCGCCGCGGCCGATGAGCTTCACGATGGTGAGCGAGAGGTCGGGAAATTTTGTCGGGTCCGCCTTGCGTCGCTGGAACAAGAAATCCTCGAGCGCCGCCGCATTTGGTTCGCCGGGGAGATGCACGCCGTATCCATCCGCGACGCGCATGATGCGCTCCCATCGCTCGGGTGAACGCAGCACGCGGCGCAGCGACGGCAGCTTGCGTGAGTCGAGGAATGCCGCGGTCACGCCGTTCGCCGCGATCATGAAATCCTCGATGAGCTGCTTCGCGCGGTTCTTCCCGTCCACGACCAGTCCGGTCACGGCGTCCTTTTCAAAAACCGCGCGCGCCTCGATCGTCTCCAGGCTCAGCGCGCCGTGCCGGTGCCGCACTTCCGCGAGCTTTTGCGCCATGCGATCCTGCAGGCGCAGGTTTTCATCGAGCCCCGGAGTTTCCTGCACGCGTTTCGGCGCGGGGCCGGTGCCATCGAGCCACGCGGCGACGCTGCGGTAGGCTAGCTTCGCGCGATTGTGGACCTGCGCGCGATACAGTTCCGATTCCACGAGCGTGGCATCCGCATCGAAAATCATGTCGGCCACCATCGCGATGCGATCCTGATCCTCGTTCAGCGACGTGAGATTCGTGGAAAGCGTCTCGGGCAGCATCGGAAAAATCGTCGCGGGCGTGTACACGGATGTCGTGTTGTGAACCGCGTGCCGATCGAGCGCCGTGTCCTTCGTCACCACCGCGTCCACATCCGCCACCGCGACGAGGATGCGCGTGCGACCGCCTGCGAGCGGCTCCGCGACCGTGAGCTGATCGAGGTCGCGCGAATCATCATTATCAATCGAGGCCCACAGCAGCCCGCGCAGATCGCGCACGCCGTCCGTCGCACCTGCGGGGCCGTGGATGCCCGCGAGTTGCTGCAGTGCCGCCGGGGGAAAATCCGGCTCCAGCTTCCGATCGATCATCGCCTTGCGCGCAATCGCCGCGAGGCAGGCGCGGTCTCCTTGGGGGTTGCGTTTCATGTTCGCAACGTGCCCTGCGGAGTGCGCCCCGCGCAATGGGAATTCCCGCCGGCCTGATGTCCGCGCAAATCCTGGGCCGCAAATACTCCGCGCCAGATTTGGGTTTCACTACCAAGGGCGCGAAGGACACGAAGGCAAAGAACGGGGCTATTCTCTCATGCCTACCCGGTTGCTTGACAACGCTGCGGGAAATCATGGCGAAAATAGCCCGGCGATTCATCGCGGGGAAAACCGCTGTGGTTAGAGCATGGATTTTTTCCGTCAGCATAGCATGCGGCACAAAACCAATGCGCAGGCTGACCAGTTGCGTGCTCTGGATTCAGCGTGCAAACACGAATCCCTGGCTGCGGTTCATGAAGTTGGTAACGCTCGCTTTCCTGATCCCTCCGCTGGTATGCTGCTATCTGATTTTTGAGGGATTCATTCCTTGCGGCAAGCGCCTGATGGAACTCCGTCGCTCCCAACTGATGCGTCTTCAAATCAAGCAGGGCTTCGGTGAATTTGAAATGAAGTTCGCCAAGTTTGATTTTGTCGCGTGTCTCCAAGGCTGCCTTGAATATGTTCGCAGCGTTGTTTGGGGCACCGAGGAAGGCGATGATGGCGGAGGCGGCCATGCGAAAAAGACAACGCCCCAAAAAAACATTAAATGAGACCTCAGCGAAAAGCGTTGTTCGCGCATGGCGGGCAGGGATGAAAACTAAATGGCGCAAATTGGCGGGAGGGAGGCGGTGTGAGCGCGGGGAAAGCAGGCCGCCCCGTTGCAAAAGCCGAACCCTGCCTGCCCTGCGGAGGCGCTCTTGGGCGCTTCAGCGGCGGTTTTCATGCTGCGCAGGATGCCGCGCGCTTGCAGTCACGCCTCGTGCTCGGCGCTCGATCGTGCGGTTTGTGATGGGCGACAAAGAAATGCAAATAACCGCACAGCCACATCCCGAACGCACTCCGATTCAGGCACACATGAACCCCAAAAAGCGATTCGTTCAAGTGGAGGCCAAGTCAATCGAGGAATCGGACTCCAGCCTCAAACCGACGCACGAGGAAATCGCCGTTGTTGCGCATCAGATTTACGAAGAGGAAGGATGTCCTGATGGTTTTGCCGAAGGGCATTGGGAGGCAGCGGAGCGAAGTTTGAATCGGGACGCGTTCACTGCGTTTGAAGATCAAGCGGGCATTCGAGGATGAGCATGAAAAGATTCTCCTCTCATCCAAAATTCGATCCGTTGGGCATCAAGACAGGCATCGAACTCGCCGTCGGCGGCATCATCGCGATGCTGTTGATGCGGTGGTTGGGAATGTAGCTCTATGGCTGGTCATTTATGGATCGCTTCGGTATGACAGGAACAAGATCGGCAGGCTGGTCGTTGAGCACTGGGTCAACATGCTGCGGTTTGATCACGAGAATCGTCGCATTGCTGCACTGCTTGAAAAACTGCCTCTCGTGGAGGACAGGCAGCTCAGGCAAATCGGCGGGCTCACATTCGCTTTACGCGGGACTTCTTCTGACCGAGAGAGTGGGACTGCTGATGAAGAAACGCTGGGCAGAATTTCTCACGGTGTTCGCCACCGGTTCATTCATCCCGCGGGAAATCCAAGAAGTGATCACACGGTTTGGAATCGGCAGATTGAGCCTGCTGGTCATCAACGTGGGGATCGTGTGATTCTTGATTCGATCATTGAAACGAAAGTCTGGATTGCTGAAAACACCGGCTGCACTGGAAACGTGATCCGCCCCAGCCGACCTTGAAAAACCCAACGCTCTAGAATGCCCTCATTCGCATCCTGATTTGGCGAGCGTGGTCGCGACATGGCTGAAAACCGCAGATTCCGGGCGTGTGGACATCGGTGAAATCGGTTAACTTCGGTGAACACTGGATGCCCGATTTTGGCGTTGTGAGATTTTGATTTCCGTGCGGTGCCGACGTTAGCAGCGGGCTTTTGGCGCGAAGAATTTTTCTGCCCGCGAAAAATATCTGCTGCGCGTAGCCGGGGAAACTTCTCGTAGTCGTGAGCGCGCAATCGTCGAAATGCACATCAGTGATACGCCAGAAAACATCGGTGAATTTCGATGGACGAGGTATGAAAATCGGCATGACTTTGCCAAAAACGGCGACTGCCATCCGGTGTGTTTTCCTCGTGAATAATGGAATGGTGCGCGCTGCAGGGTTCGAACCTGCAACACTACTGCTGAGAATCAGGCGCTTACGAATGAGGGGACACCGGAGGGGACACTTCCCATCAAATCCCTCGGGGACCTAGCCGAGATTGTCGCGGCGTGGCCTCATCTGTCAGCGGAACTGAGGCGGGCAATCGGTGCGATGGTGAGTTCAGTGGTTGAAGGGAAGGGGGCTGCACAATGAACGGCACGGAACTGCTGTGGAAAGTCTGCACCGGTCATGTGATGCTCGTGGGCGAGCTGAGGGCTGCGGATGTGAAGGAATCGGGGCAGGTGGACAAGAAGAGCGGTCTCGCAATGACCACCTGGATGATCAACTACTTCGTCGAGCTGCCGCGCGGTGACGGGCTCCGCCGCGCTAAAATCACGAGACGGATGCCTCGGGATGTTCAAGACCCCGCGGTGTTCCCGGTCGGTGTTGAGAAAGGTCGCTGCTACGCCTTCGAGATCGATCTGCTTGAGTGGAAGAACGGCATTCTCTCGGCTCGGATGGGAACTGCGGGGCCTGCGCTGATTGATTCGAGCGAGGGAGCGCCGTTCAGGGACACGCCTCAAAAATGCAGTGCGATGAACGGCAAGGACCTGTTGTTCAAAATCTGCACCGGTCACTTGATGCTCGTGGGTGGACTGCGGGCTGCGGACGTGAAGCAGTCTGAACAGGTGGATAAGAAAAGCAAACTCACGATTGCCACTTGGCTGATCAACTACTTCGTCGAGCTGCCGCGCGATGATGGCTTCCGCTTCGCTAAGATCACGCGACGGATGCCTCGGGACGTGCAAGACCCTGTGGCGTTCCCAGTCGGTGTGGAAAGGGGCCGCTGCTACGCTTTCGAGTTGGATCTGGTGGAATGGAAGAACGGCATCCTCTCGGCACGGATGGGCACCTCTGAGCCTGCGCTGATTGATGCGACGGAGGGCG
>CAIRYQ010000125.1 GCA_903882875.1 uncultured Spartobacteria bacterium
CGCGGCCGCGTCCAGAGCCGCGACGTCCTCCTCAGCGACGTGTGGAGCTACGACAGCGTCATTGACACCCGCACCGTGGACACCCACGTCCGCCGCCTCCGCGAAAAACTCGGCAAGGCAGGCTCCCACCTCGAGACCGTCCGCGGCTTCGGCTACCGCATGGCGAACATTCAGTAGCGAGGAAACTGCTACTTCGCGAAAGTCACCACGGACTTTCCATCCGCGGCATTCCACACGCGCAGGACGCCGTCCTGCCCGCCGGCGACGACCGTCTTGCCATCCGCGCTCACGGCGGCGGACTGCATGAAATCCGCGACGTCGGGAAAACTCCGCACATCTTTGCCGTCCGCGCCCACGAGCCGGATCTTGTTGTCACCGGAACTCGTGATCATCTGCTCCGCCGCGCCGACGAAATGCACCGAGGTGACCTCCTTTTCGTAGCCTTCGACATTTTTCTTCCGATCGCCGGTCGTGAAATCCCAGACCTTCACGACATTGTCCGCTCCGGAGGTCGCGAGCGTGCGTCCGTCGAGGCTCCACGAGATGCCGAGGATGTGATGCGTGTGGCCCTCAAATGATTTCACGATCTTGCCCGATGCGAGATCAGTGACCTTCGCAAGCTTGTCCGCCGCACCGGATGCGAGAAATTTTCCGTCGGCGGAAAATTCGAGCGCAAGCACCGCGTCGCTGTGGGTGATTGGAAATTCGCGTGAAAACTTTCCGCTCTGGAGATCCCATATTTTGATCTCACCGCCGCGCGAAGGCTCGCCACCCCCGATGGCGAGAAATTTTCCATCCGGCGAAAATGCGAGCGACTCGACACGATCCGTGAACGGCGACTTACCCGTGCTCGCGCCGATCGTGCGATCGAGCTTCCATCCGGTATTCATGTCCCACGCGGTCACCGCGGAATCCTGCGCAGCGGCGATGATTTCCCCGCCTGGCGCGATGGCGAGCGACTTCACGGGTGCCTTCGCGGCTTTCACGACGGTGAATGCCGCGCCGGTCTCGCCGTTCCACGTGTGGATGGCCATGTCTTCGCCCGCAGTCGCAAGCGTCTGTCCGTCCGCGGAAAATGTGATCGCGAAAATCGGTTTCTCGGTGTCGGTCGCCGCCTTCTTCGCGGCTTGGAATTCGTCGTCTGCCTTTTTCTTCGCAGCTTCGGCGGCAGTCACGTCAGTCTTAGCTTCGGCGAGCGCCGCGGTCAGTTTTTGCTCCTCTTCCTTTGCGAGCTTGATCTCCGACTCAGCGACGGTCACGGCGGTCTCCGCCTTTTTCACCGCGTCGTCGGCAGCGGCAAGCGCCTTGTCGAGCGGTTCGAGTTTGTCGGCGGCTTCCTTGCGCTTCACGGTTTTCTGATCGCGCTCGGCCTTCGCTTTCTCGGCGTCCTTGTTCTTCGCAGCGAGTTCGGCGTTCGCCTTTTCAATCGCAGGCTGATCCGTGGGCGACTTGGTCTTGACGTCCTCCGCAGCGGTCTTCGCCTGCGCGGCGGCTTTCTCCGCGGCGTCGGCGGCTTCCGTGGCCTTCTTCAGATCGTCGTCGGCGGCTGCCAGCACCTTGTCGCCTGCGGCCTTCGCCTCTTTCGTGGCAACGAGAGCCTTTTGCTTCGGCTCGATTTCCTGCTTCTTCACCGGCACCGCTTCGACGGCTTTCTTGATGCGATCCTGCGAGGCCTTGAGTTGCTTGTCCGTGTTCTGCTCGGCGGCCTTGCGGAAGGCGACGGTGCCGGTCGCGACCTGAACCGCGCGATCACGGGCCTGAGCAACTTCCACCGCAAACCGGTCGCCGCGCAATTCCGCGACAGGCTTGCCCGCGGAGTCCCAGAGTTTCGCGAGATTGTTTGCACCCGCCGAAGCGATGCGCTTTCCATCGGCACGAATCGCGACGGCGGTCACCGCGGCCCCGTGCTTCGCCTGCACGGTGCTCTTTCCTTTCTCGGTGTCCCACAGTTGCACGCTGCCATCGGCCCCACCGGAAACTAGCTGCGTCGGCGTCGAATCGAGAGCCGTCACCGCGCCCTTGTGTCCGGCCAACTCCTTCGGATTCGCGAGCGAAGCGTCCCAGACGCGGATGATGCCATCGGCTCCACCCGATGCGATTTTTTCGCCGAGCCACGCGACGGCATTGACCTCGGTCGGAGTTGTGACCGTCGCAACTTGCTTGCCATCGGCGACGTTCCAAAGCGTGAGCGATTTGTCCGCGGAGCCGCACACGAGCTTCGCGCTGTCGGCGGAAAACCTGAGCGCGCGAACGGCACCCTTTGCGGCGGCGATCGTCGGGCCGGGCTTGCCATCGGGAAAAGTGAACAGCTTCACGCTGCCGTCCTCTTTGCCCGTCGCGATCCATTTTCCATCGGGGCTCACGGCGACCGTCGTGCCCGCATCCGCGATCTGGAATTTCTGCGTCTCGCCCGTGCGCTTCCAGAGCTTCACCTCGCGGTATGCGCCGGATGCGATCAGCGATCCGTCCGGGCTCGACGCGAGCGCGTTGATCTGGTCGTTGTGCGCGATCTCGGAAGACAGCGCGCGCCCGGAAGGGACGTGGTAGAATGAAATCCGGTTTGCCCGCGCACATGCGGCGAACTGTCCGTCCGGTGTCATCGCGACTGCGAAGATTGCATTCACGCCCTCGGGCACCGGCTGCCACTGCAGCACGCGCTCGCTCTTCTCGGACGCCTTCGCGCCCTGATCGATCCAGAGCTTGAGCAGTGCGAGCTGCGGTGGTGTTAAATTTTTAGCCTTCGCCTTGTTGTCGCGCGGCGGCATTTTCAGGTCGTCGTCCTGATGCGCCGCGGCCTGAAGCAGCAGGCTCTCCGCGCCCTTGCCGGCCTTGAGCGCGGGGCCGGTATCGCCGCCTTTGATCATCAGCTCCGCCGTCTCCATGTTCAGGCCGCCCTTCGTAGTCGTCTTGCAATGGCACGAGAAGCAGTTGTCGCGCAGGAAGGGTGCGACTTCGCGCTCGAAGTCCACGGGCGTTTTGCGGTCGAGCGGCGCGATCTCGATCGGTGCGGCTTGCGCTCCGGTAAATGCGGCGATGGATGCGAGGAGGATGCGTTTCATTGGATCGCGATGCGGATAGGCGCGGAGTAGATCGTCGTCGCGACATCCTTGCCGCGGTATTTGCCCTTGGTCTGCGTGGAGAGAAAGATCGTGTGCTCGCCTGCGGGGATTTTCAGCGCCTTGAGATCGAGCGAGACGGTCGCGGTCGAGGCCTTTGCGTCCACGTCAATTTCCTTCACCGCATCCACGGCGGCGATGCCCGCAGCCTTGAGCTTCAGCGCCTCCTTGAATTCGCCGCTGCGCTTGATCACCAGCGGAATGTCGAGCTTCGCATCCTTCGCCGCCTGCCACACTTTGTCCTCGGCGGACTCGATGCGGATCGGCGCGGCCTCGGCCCCGTTCACGGCGATGGAAAAATCGGCGGTGAGCCGCGAGGGCACGGCATCAATGTTGTAGTCGGCCACAGTCCAGACGACGGCGCCGCCGGAAGCCTCGCGCTGCACTTCGCCGTCGCCGATCTTCGCCTTTCCGACTATCTGGATCGCCGAGCAATTTTTTGCAGGCTTGTCGCCCGCGGTGAGCAGCAGAACGCCCTCGGTTTTTCCATCGGCAATCTTCATCGGCACGCATTTCACGCCTTCCGGGAGATTCGTCGCACTGAGTTCGATCGCCCCGTTGAATCCATCGCGGCGAATTGCGATCACCCTCACGGCAGTCGTCTCGCCGGATCGCAGCATCACGCCGCGCGGCGCGGCGGCGCGGTCGTTCTTGTTCGCCGCGTTCGCGGGCGGCTCCACGACGGCGACCAGACGGAAGTCCGGCGTCTCCTTGCGGATCACGAGGCGGTAAGTGCTCGCGGGATTGCTGCGCGTCGCGCCGAAAAGATCGCTCACGGAGACGCGGTACGTGCCGTCATCCTTCGCTTGGAAACGGAACGCGGGATCGTTGCTCAGCGTGCTGAATTTCTTCCCGCCGGGGTCCGCGTCCGAGGCATACACTTCCTTGATGTCCGTGCCCTCACGCTGCACGAGCAGGAACGGGCTCGTCGTGCGGCCGGTGCGATGGGAATAAACTTCAAGCCAGTACACGTCGCCCTTCTTCGCGTCGAACGCGTAGCAGTCCACGTCCGCCGCCGGGTAAAACTGCCCGGCCACCTCGCACGGCACGGAGATTTTCTGCGCCTGCCCCGGCTTGTTGTTCGGCTCGACTTCCCTGCTCAGTGGCTCGGTGGAAAAGCCGATGAAGACGGGATTCGACGAGCCGTCCGCGGATTTGACGGAGTAAAAAATGCCGTCGTCCACAGCCGACATAGGGCGTGAGAACCGCTTGTGCGCCGCATCGTCCACCGTGGGCAGAGCGATTTCGACATCAAGTTTTTCCAGCGGCTTCTTGTCGCCGCCAGAGAGATTCGCAGGTTTTCCGCCGGGCAGCCCGCG
The DNA here is from genome assembly GCA_903882875.1 of uncultured Spartobacteria bacterium. Lineage (GTDB taxonomy): Bacteria > Verrucomicrobiota > Verrucomicrobiia > Chthoniobacterales > Chthoniobacteraceae > SXWH01. The sequence continues at coordinate 4,436 of CAIRYQ010000125.1, forward strand.
TCCGTAAATGGTGAAAGCGGCCTTGCTCCCCGGAGCGCCTGCGGGCGGGAAAATGAATTCCACATGCGGGCCTTTGGAAATCGTGAGCCGGTAAAAATAATCCGGGCCACCGGCAAAGGTGAGGTCGTGAACCGTCGCGAAGAACTGCCCGTCGGACGGCGCGGTGAAATCGAGCACGCCGCCCTTGCGCGCGGATTCGATCTCGCGTCCGGCGGCATCGAGCACCGCGAGCACCGGGCTCATGCGCGAATCAATTTCCTTCGTGGCGCAGACGATGATCACGCGTTCACCCTTCTTTGCCGGGAATTTGAAAAAATCCGACGCGGCGGCGGTCACATTGCCATTGAAGACACTGCCCATCGGCATCTGAACCGCAGCCTCGGCCTTGTCATGCGCCTTCGTGCCCGTGATCTCAGGACGGTCGCCCGCGACGAACGCACGCGGGTTCGAGACGCCGAGTTTCCCGACCACACGCACATCGTAATTTCCGACCGGAACCTCCGGCGCGATTTTCACGGCAAAGTGATTCGGTGATTTCAGCGTCGCAGTGATCCCTGGGTGGGAAAAGTGCAGCGCATCCGCCTCGTCCAGATCGGCACCGGCGATCGTGATCTCTGTTTCCGTTCCGATTTTCCCGCCCATCGGCGTGACGGAATTCAGCAGCGGGACCGGCAGTTCTGCCACGCTGCGCACCGTGATCGCTGTGCAGATAAAGGCGATTGCGAGAAGCAGTCGGGAGCGAATCGCGCTGCGGCAAGCTGGCCGTACAGGGGAATTGCTGACCACGGCTCAGTGATTGAAGAGGAATTCCTTCGTGTTCAGGATCGCCCACAGGACATCTTCGTAGCCTTGGCGCTTCGCAGCAATCGGATCGAGAGGCTTGCCCTCGGCGTCCTTGCGGGGCTTGTCGAGGTGCGCCTTCGCGAGCGTGAGTTCCGCGGAGTCCGGCTGGCGCGAATACGCGAGCTGGTAGAGGTCGCCCAGCTTCTGGTCATCGGGACGCGGATCTGCGGCGAGCTGCGCCGAGCGTCCGCTGTTCGACGACAGTTTGTCCTGAATGTCCTTCGCGTTGAGAAGGTGCAGGCACTGCGCGAGGCTCGCCTCCTGCGTGCGCTCGCACTCGCAGGCGCTCGACGACTCGGGGCGGCCGAAGACGACGAGGAAATACGAGCCGGCATTGAAGCTGTTGTCCGGCAGCGAAATCGCACGCGTGCCCGCAGGCAGGCCTGCGAAACTGCTCGGAGCATTCGTGAGCTGGTTCACGGCATCATAGAGAACCTCGGCGGGCAGGCGGCGCGGATAGTAGCGCGAAAAATTCTGCCGGTCGTTCTTGTTGAACTCATTCGGCATCGCGCTGAACTGATACGCACGCGAGCGCGTCATCTCGCGGATGAGCCCCTTCATGTCGTAGCCGCTCTTCACAAAATGCGCCGCGAGCGCGTCGAGCAGTTCGGGGTTCGACGGCGGGTTCGTCTCGCGCATGTCGTCCTCGGGCTCGACGATGCCGCGGTTGAAGAAGTGCTTCCAGTAGCGGTTCACGAGCGCCTTTGCGAAGAACGGGTTCGCCTTGTCGCTCATCCAGTCCGCGAGCACGATGCGCGGGTCTTCGTCGGCGGCGATTTCCTGCGGCACCGCGCCGAGACCGGCGGGCTTCACAGGCTGTTTGGTCTTCTTGTTCACCGCCGTCGCCACGCCGCGCTTGTGGAAAATCATCTCATTCTCCTTCACCGCCGAGGGCTTGCGCCCGACCTGCGAGAAGAACGCCGAGAAACTGTAGTAGTCCTGCTGGCTCCACTTTTCGTACGGGTGGTGATGGCACTGCGCGCACTGGAGCCTCATGCCGAGGAAAAGCTGCGCCGTGTCCTCGAGCTGCTGCTGCGGATCCTTCACCTGGCGATACCACGCGACCGGCGGATTCTCCTCGATCTCGCCGCTCGCCGCGACGATCTCGCGCACGAACTGGTCATATGGCTTGTTCGCCTTCATCGCGTCGCGAATCCACGAGTGAAACGCGAAATTGCCGCGCGCGTCCGTCGGCTTCGAACGCTTGTTGCGCAGCAGCGCGCTCCATTTGTTCGCGAAAAAGTCCGCGTATTCCGCACTGTCGAGCAGCGAATCAATCAGCTTGTCGCGCTTCGCGGGATCGGCGTCGGCGACAAATTTGCGCGTCTCATCGAGCGACGGCACGCGGCCCGCGATGTCGAGGCTCACGCGGCGGAGGAAGGTCGCGTCGTCGGAGTCCGGCGACGGCGGCATGCCGATGCTGCGGAGTTTTGCAAAGACGATCTCGTCCACGAAGTTCACGGGCTTCGGAAGGTTCTCCACTTTTTGTCCGAGCGGCACCGTCGCGCGGAAGACCGAGACCTTGCCCTGGTAACGAACCATCACGCCGACATCGCCAGGCTGATCCAGCATCGTCACGCGTCCGTCCTCCTCCGTCTTCGCCATGCTCTTGTCGTTCGGCTCGTAGAGCGCGCTGCGCGTCACGTCATGCACCGAGCCGTCCGTAAAATGCGCGAGCACGACGAGCTGCTGCTCGCCGTTCAACGCCATCGTGCGCACCTTCGGCAGCACCTCGACGGATTCGAGTTTCGGATCCGTGTCCTTGCCGTAAGGCATGCCCTGCGCGATCCAGCGCACGAGCAGGCGGTAGTCGTCGGAATCCTGATCAATGCGCCGCCCGCCGCCGTGCGGAGTCGAGCCGATGCCCTTCATCAGCAGCAGGCTGTTGTCCGGCGCCGCAGGGAAGACGCGGCGTCCGCGCGCTTCCTTCACGAGATGCTCGTAGTCCTCCATCGGCTCGAAGCCGAGGAGCGAGAGCTTGAATCCATTTTGCCCGCTCGCCTTGCCGTGGCATCCGCCGGAGTTGCAGCTCGCCTTCGTGAAAATGGGGACGATCTGGTTCGGAAAATTGATCGGCTCGACGGTCGCGGCCTTCTCGACTTTCACCGGCAGCGATGCCGACACGCCCTCGACATCCGCGGTGACCGTCGCCATGCCGTCCGCAAGCGGCGTCACGACTCCGTCTGAGTCCACTTTCACGATGCCCGCAGGCGAGGCGGCGTAGTTCACCTTGTGCGTGAAGTCGCGCAGCGCGCCGTCGTCGAGCTTCGCGGTGACGAGGAGTTGCTGGCGCGCGTCCTTGCCGCGCAGCATGAGCTCCGGCTCACCGGTGGCTTCGACTTGCAATGCCGCGGGCTTCGCGTACGCGCCGGCTGCGAACGAGAGGATGCAGGCGAGGAGGATGGAGGGTCGTTTCATAGGTTCAGATCAGTTCGGGCATTGGCAGGGCGCCGTCTGCGAGGCATTGCAGGCGGCGGAAAAAATCGGCGAGCGAGGGCATCGTCAGACGAGTTCCTTCATCGGAGTGCAGCCGGGATCGACGATGTACTGCGGACGACCCGCGAGGTCAGGGATGGTCAGCTTCGCAGCGTCAATTCCCATGTTGTGATAGAGCGTCGCAAAGACTTCACCGAAGCGCGTCGGGCGATCCGCGGCCTCGCCGCCGGTGCGATCCGTCGCGCCGATCACCTGGCCGGTCTTCATCCCTCCGCCGGCGAGCAGCACGCTGGAAACACGCGGCCAGTGGTCGCGGCCCGCGTTTCCATTCACGCGCGGCGTGCGGCCAAATTCGCCCCACACCACGACCGTCACGTCCTTTTCCATACCGCGGTCGTGCAGGTCGCGCACGAGCGCCGTCACGCCCTGATCGAGCACGGGAAGCTGCTTCTTGAGCGTCTCGAAATTTTTTGAATGCGTGTCCCAACCCCCAAAATTCAACGTCACAAAACGCGCGCCCGCCTCGACGATCCGGCGTGCGACAAGGAAGTCGTTCAGATTGCGATCGCCGCGTGTCTTGTATGCCTCGGCGACCTTTTTGTCCTCGGCGTTCACGTCGAGCGCCTTCACGAGCTTGTTCGAGGTCACGACGCTGAACGCCTCCTGGTTGAACGCGTCCATACCGTTCATCTGCCCGCTCGTGTCCGCCTCGCGGCGGAAACGGTCCACGCCTTCGAGCAACGACTTGCGATCCTCGAGCCGATCGAGCGTGACGCCGTTCAGCACCATGTCGCCCCGGCCTTTTCCGCTCGGCGAAAATGCTCCGTACGACGCGCCGAGGAAACCGCCGCCAGCGCCGCCTTTGGGATCCGATCCATTCAGCCCGACGTAAGCCGGAATGCCGCTGCGACCGCTGCCCTGGAGCTTCCCGATGACCGCGCCTGCGCTCGGCCATCCGCCGGACGGCTGCACCGCGTCCTTGCGCGAATGCCCGGTCAACGGCTGAAACGAACTGTGATCGCTCGCCGAATCCGTGATCGATCGGATGACCGCAAACTTGTCGAAATTCCGCGCAAGCTGCGGCATGTGCTCGCAAATGCGGACGCCCGGCACGCAAGTCGGGATCGCATTGAACTCACCGCGGAATTCACGCGGCGCCTCCTCCTTGATGTCGTACATGTCCTGATGCGACGGCCCGCCCGGCAGGTAAATCATGATGATCGCCTTCTGCGCCGAGACGCTGCGGCCCGCCTGCGACTCCGCACGCAGCAGATCCGGCAGCGCGAGACCGCCGAGGCCGAGGGCGCCGATTTGGAGGAAATTGCGACGCGAGACGCCGTCGCAGAACGACTGTTTTTTTCCGAGGATGGTAAGCATGTTGTGGGGTGGTTTTTGTTCCGGGGTGGTTCGTTTTCGCTGCGAATCAAATCAGTTCCTTCATCGGCACACAGCCGGGCTCGACGAGGTATTGCGGGCGCCCGCTGAGGTCGTCCACGGTCGTCTTCGCGACATCAATTCCGAGATTGCCGTAGAGCGTCGCGAAGACTTCGCCGAATTTTACAGGCCGCTCCGTCGCCTCGCCGCCGAGGCGATCCGTCGCGCCGATGACCTGCCCGTGGCGCATCCCGCCGCCCGCGAGCAACGCGCACGAAACGCGCGGCCAGTGGTCGCGGCCCGCGTCCTTGTTGATCGTCGGCGTGCGGCCAAATTCGCCCCACACCACGACCGACACATCCTTCTCCAATCCGCGCTGGCGCAGATCCGTGAGCAGTGCCGTGAGCCCCTGATCGAGCATCGGCAAGTCCTGCCGCAGCGCGTTGAAATTTTGCCCGTGATGATCCCAGCGACTGAACGCCACCGTCACACAACGCGCACCGGCCTCGACGAGCCGCCGCGCCGCGAGGAAATGCTCCATGAGCTTCGGCCCGCCGTCGTCGCGGTTCTTCGGATCGCCCTTGCCGTAGCTCTCGCGGATGCGCGTGTCCTCCTTCGAAATGTCGAGCGCATCAAGCAGCTTCGACGACGTGAGCACGCCGAACGCCTGCTGATTGAACGCATCCATGCCATCCATCGCGCCGCTGCGATCAATGTCGCGGCGGAAACGGTCGAAATTCATCAGCAGCGAGCGGCGGTCCGCAAGACGGTCCAGCGTCACGCCGTTCAGCGTCATGTCGTCCATGCCGCTGCCCCTGTTCGGCTCGAAGGGCGCGTGCTTCACGCCGAGGAAACCCGGCTCGCCCGTGCGCGCCCATTCCATATGCCCCATTTTCGGAGCGAGCCCGACGAAAGGCGGCACCGACGGATCGAGCGCGCCCTTCACCTTCGCCACGACGGAACCAAAAGACGGCCATCCACCCTGCGGCTGATTTTTCAACTCGCGCCCCGTGAGGCACTGGAAGGCATCGTGCCGCGTGTCGCAGTCGCTCATCGAGCGGATGAGCGTGCAACGATCCATCATCTTCGCGAGCTTCGGCAAATGCTCCGTGATTTGGATTCCCGGCACATTCGTCCCGATCGGCTTGAACTCCCCGCGCACCTCGCTCGGCGCATCCATTTTCAAATCGAAAATGTCCTGATGCGAAGGCCCGCCCGGCAGGAAAATCATGATCACCGCCTTGTGCGATTTCTTCGCGCCGCTCGCGGATTCCGCACGCAAAATCTGCGGCAGCGAAAGCCCGCCCAGCGCGAGCCCGCCGATGCGCAAAAAGTCACGGCGCGCGACGCCGTCGCAGAATCGTCCGTTCGGATGTCCGTTGATCGTGAGCATGGGTATTGGAAAAAGGGTGCTGCTTGCTGCATGGAAGACCCGCTCAGATGAAAAAACTGAGGGACGGATTTTTTCACCCGCAACCTGAAAAGATTGCCGGCTCCATTGCGCTGAACGCACCGGCGACTTGGTTCAGCAGCCGTTGCCTTGCCGCGCGATTCTGACGTGCCGTAGCTGCACCGGCCCGTTTCCGCTCATTTCCTCGGAGGCTCGCAAAACCAGCCGAACTCCGCCCAGCGCGAGAACCATTCGCGGATTTTTGCAACGCACTTCCCCGGCGAGTCCTTGCTGCCGGTGAATGCAGTCTCGCACGCCGCGCCGAGCGTCGCGCCGCCGCGCAGCGCGAGCAGGAGCGCGTGGGCCTCGGGGTCGTGGCGCTTGAAATAGACCGAGTTGTCCACGCGATGCACGGTGAGGAAGACGGGCTTGCGGCTGCGGCGCACGGCGAACGTCCGTGCGCGCTTTTTTTCCGAGGACGAGACGGCGTTGCTTAAGGCGGAGAATTCGGCGCGCTTGAGCTTGCTCATGAAGTCGTCCACGGGATGCGAAAGCTCCAGCAGGACAATGTAGGGCTGGAGCGCGAGGCGCAGACGTTCCGGTGCGGTGCGTGCCATTTTTTCCGGCGAGATGATCTTTTGCGAAGGCTCGTCGAAGGCGAGCACGCGCGCCCACTCGACTCGCGCGACATCAATGGCGAGCGCGCTGCGCGGGTGCGTGAGCTTCGGGTTTGCCTCGATGAATGCGGTGAGCTTCGAGCCGATGTTGCGCAGCGTCCACGAGGTGGACGGATGCGCTTCGAGATATGCATTCGCGAGCCGGTCGAATTTCCGCTCGCCGAGCACGGCGCGCAGTCCGCGGAAATCCTCCGCGAGCGCGCCGAGCAGCCGCCACCAGTATTGCTGGTTGTAAATCTGCAGCCGCTCGAATGCAGTGAGTCGGTCATTGGGCCTGATGAATTTCTCCGCCACCGTGCGGTTCGCCAGCGTCATGCTTTCGTCCGCGTTGAGCGGCTTCATCAGCGCGCCGGTGATCGCGCGCTGCAATGCTTCGAGCCCGGAGGCCGGTTTACGCCGCGAGGATTTCGGCATGGGGAAGATGGCGGTTGGCTTTCAGCGCCTCGGTGTGGACTTCGTCGAAGCTCGGGATGCGATCATCCCATTCGAGCAGCGTCGCGGTGCGGCCCGCGCGTCGGATGGCATGCGCGTACAGCTTCCACACGGGATCGAGCACGGGATGATCGTGCGTATCGAGGAGATACTTTTTGAACTTCGTGTGCCCCGCGATGTGGATCTGCGCGACGCGGTGCGCGGGTACGGCGGCGAGATACTCGTACGGATCAAAGCCGTGGTTTTTCGAGGAAACGTAAATGTTGTTCACGTCGAGCAGGATTCCGCAGTCGGCGCGCTCGACGACTTCATTCAGGAATTCCCACTCGGTCATCTCCGACGCGTGAAACTCCGCGTAGCTGCTCACATTCTCCACCGCGACAGGAATGCCGAGCGTATCCTGCACCTCGCGGATGTTCCGCGCCGTCCATTCCACAGCCTCCCGCGTGTAGGGCATCGGCAGCAGATCGTGCGTGTAATGCCCGTCCACGCTGCCCCAGCAGAGATGATCGCTGAGCCACGGCGTCTGCGTGCGCTTCGTGAGTGCCTTCAGCTTTTTCAAATGCTCGCGGTTGGGCCGCGCGGCGTTGCCGAAATACATCGAAACGCCATGCTGCACGACGCGGTATTGCTCCAGAATCCTGTCCAGCGCCGCGAGCGGGCGCCCGCCGTCCACCATGTAGTTTTCCGAGATGATCTCGAACCAGTCCACGACCGGCTTCCTCTCCATGATGTGATCATAGTGCGGAATGCGCAGGCCGATCCCGATGCCGTAATCGGTGAAAGCGTTGAAGCGGTTCGCGGGCATGTGTGGGATGAAAGATGTGACTGGTGACTAGTGAATGGTGAATGGCATCCGGCCCGCGCCACCAGTCACTTTTCACCAGTCACCAGTCACATTCCGCAGAGTCCCCGGCGGTTCGGACACCGGGGACTCGCGAAATGCCGCTGACTAGCTGCCGTGGACCGGCTTGCCGTCCTTCACTGCGCAGCCGCCCTTGCCCTTGCAGGAGTTCTTCAGCGCGCAGCCGTTGTCGCCGCTCTTGCAGCCGCCCTTGCCCTTGCAGGAATTCTTGCCTGCGCAGGAGTGTGTTTCGCCCTTCGCGTCGGCGAGCACGCCGGCCTTGTCGCCGGTGGTCTTGCCCGTCTGCGCGGCGCTGGCGCGGAAGGTTCCGCCCGCGATAAGTCCGGCGAGGGCTGCGCCGGCGAGGATGCCCTTGGTGAGGTTCTTTGTCTTCATTCGTTGTTCTGTTTTGGTTTGTTGTTTGGTTTCCACGCGCCGCGGCTGGCGATGTCTCACCGGCCACGGCGCGCAAGAGTCTTAGTCGCGCCGCCTGCCGTTCCCATTCACCGTCATTGCCACCGGAGGAAAATGAAGCGCGCCCGCCGCGGCAAATTTGCGCAGCCCGCTGGAGACATTCTTCAGCGTCGAGATTTCTGCCGTGATGGAGGCAACAATCATCGTGAGGGAAAGGGGTGCCAAGAGTCGCAATGCAACCCACGCTAGCAAGCACAAATCCGGTTCACAGCCCGCGGAGCTTCGCAAGCAGTTCCATCATCTCCTTCACCTTCTCCGGCTTCTCCGTCGCGAGGTTCTTCGTCTCGCCGAGGTCGGTGGCGAGGTCGAAAAGCTGCATGACGCTGGCGGGGGGCTGCACTTTCACGTTATTCCCGTTCGGGGCGGCGTTGCGCCGTGCGATGTTGCCGTTAGCGCCGAGGAAGACGGTGTTCAGCTTCCAGTTTCCTGCGCGGACGCCGAAGGGGCCGTAGATGCCGCCATTGTGCGCGATGAAAATTTCCCGCGGCGACTTCTGCACCTCGCCAGAGCCGAGGATCACCGGCAGCACGTTGATGCTGTCGCGGCAGCCGCCGTCGGGGATTTTCACGCCGGTGAGCGCGGCGAAGGTCGCGGGCATGTCGAGGTGCGCGATGAGCGCGGCGCTCTCGGTGCCGGGTTTGATTTTGCCGGGCCAGCGCGCGATGAAGGGCACGCGGTGGCCGCCTTCGAGGACGTTGCCCTTGTGTCCGTTCAGCGGCGCGTTCGGGTTGTAGTCGAAGCTGCCGACGTCCTCGTAGCCGTCGTCCATCACGCCGCCGTTGTCGCTCGTGAAGATGAACAGCGTCCTGTCCGTGAGCTTCAGCTCGTCGAGCTTCGCCATCACTTTGCCGACTGCGGCGTCGAGTTCGTGGATGGAATCGCCGCGCGTGCCGACGGTGCTCGTGCCCTTGAACCGCTCGTGCGGCACGCGGGGCACATGGATGTTATGCGTCGCGTAGTAGAGGAAAAATGGCGCGTCCTTGCTCTCCTCGATGAACTTCACGGCCCTGCCGGAAAAGGTGTCGCCCATGTCCTCATCGCGCCAGCGCGCGGCGTTGCCGCCGGTCATCCAGCCGATGCGGCCGACGCCGTTCACGATGGTGTTGTCGTGGCCGTGCGTGTGCTTGAGCTTCAGCAGCCCGGGATTTTCCGCGCCCGTCGGATCGGTGCCCACTTTCATCTTGTAGCTCACGGTGATGGGATCCTTCGGGTCGAGGCCGACGACGCGGTGGCCGTCGAGATACACCGTCGGCACGCGGTCGCCCGTCGCGGCCATGATGAACGACGAATCAAAGCCGATCTCCAGCGGGCCGGGCTTGATGTCATTGTTCCAATCCGGCCCGCCCTCGGGCCCGAGCCCGACGTGCCATTTCCCCACGACGCCCGTGCGGTAGCCCGCCTGCTTCATGATGGACGCGACCGTCGGCGTGCCCACGGGAATGCTCAGCGGCGCATCCCCCGGCGCGATGCTCGACCCCGGCTGCTGCCGCCACGAATACACGCCCGTGAGAAACGCGCGCCGCGTGGGCGTGCAGGTGGACGCCGGCGAATGCGCATCCGTGAACCGGCACCCCTGCGCCGCGAGCCGGTCGAGGTTCGGAGTCTTCGCATGCTTTGCGCCGTAGCACGAGAGGTCCGCATAGCCGATGTCGTCGGCGAGGAGGAAGATGACGTTCGGCTTTTCGGCGGAACGCGCAATGGAGGCGACGAGGAGGAATGCGGCGAGGAGGTGGAGGGGTTTCATGGAATGGATGAATTGCGGGACATCAAACTACTTTGATTGTCTCATCGCCGTCATAGGAGAATCGGAACGTTCCTCGGGCATCTGGAAACTCAGCACTACAAACCACGTAGCTGATTTCCACTTCCGCCTTACCCACGATTGGCTCAGGAACAAACCCTGACGACTGTGGCGCATCAGTTAAGGTTTCAAAGAGCAGTGTGTTCGGATCGCCCCTTTCAATCACGAAAGCATCGAGTTCGCGCATTGATTCTTGCCCTTCTTCGTTTGGCCAAATGGTCACCGCAGGCATCCGCACGCCACGCCATTTAAGTTCGGATCGCTTTTGCTGCCGCATTGCTCCGTTGACCACGAGCCTGTCGATGTAGGCATAGCAGTTCGTGGCACGCTTCCGATGATGAAGGTTCTTCACTTCGAGTTGGAAGCATTTGAGGCTCCTCTGGCCATTCTGTAACTCATCTTTGCCGTCAGGTATGAGTTTCAGTTCAAGACGATTCTTACTCGTGTTGCTCCAGAATCCGGCGTCGCATTTTGCCCTTATCACTTCATGAATTTTGCTCGCAAGTTTGGCTCGGCCGTTGAACCATGTTCCGTTCCCCATGATCGTGGAAGAGATTCCAGCATGAGGCTCCACCCCGACCTCTCTGAATGAAGCGAACTCAACATTCAGGTAGTTAGCAATCGCCAGTTCTTGGTGAGAATACAGCGACCCGCGGAAAAAGCTCTTCTTACCCTTTTGGATTTTTTCACGACGGAAATCTACGAAAACAAAGTAGTCGGCATCACGGAGCTTTGGGTGGATGACTTGCAACAGCTCTTCGTAAGTTTCGACCTCTGCCGCTAGAAACACTCGGAATCCAAGTGTTTTGAGCTTCGTCTTCACGTCTGCAGCATACCTGCGTTCCGTTTTGTTCTGTCCACAGCTCAAAAAGATTTCGGCCTGAACTGATTCCAATGACCCATCACGGGAACAAGGCGTGGACTGAGTATCGTTGTTCATCTTTTCACGGCCTGACGCTCAGGCCAGCAAACTGGGCCAGTCGGCGCTGGCGGGCGTCAAATGTGCAGAACTCCGTTGCCCCTGAAACCAGCGCCAACGCCACATGCAGAATGTCCAGACTCCGGCTGCCAATCGTCGGCGTGTGATTCTCCACCAAGCTCTCCGCTTCCGGGATCAGTTTGTCCCACGAATCCGGCATGGGTGCCAGCAGCCCGTCCGCGAGATCCGTTTCCACATCCTGCCACGCGGCCTGTGCCTCCGCGGATGTCAGGCGCTGCTGGAATACCGCAAGGCCCAACGCATTTCGGAGTTCGATGCGATGGAGGCCGGTGAAGCCGATGGCAGCGGGATTGGCCTGCCGCCACGCATCCGCCTGGGGTGAGTTCGCGTCCGGGATGTAAAGGGAGACGCGGACGCTGGTATCCACGTAGGTTTTCACCACCGATCCTGCTCACGGCCCAGCGTGACCATGTTCGGCAGCACCTTCTCGCCCGCGATCCTCCGCCTGCGCGCGGCGTAACCGGGCAGCCTGCATTTCTCCGGGGAAGGCTGTGTTTTGTCGGCGGCGCTCTGCCGGGCCACGTAATTCTGCAACCACTGGGCGAGTTCCTGCACCTCGTGAATGGGCAGTTTCTTTACGGCAGACTCGATTTCCAGCACGGTGCTCATGGCGGGAAGTCTATCGAGACAGCCAAGTTTGCCAATCCCATTTCGCTGTTCGCCCCGAAGCACGGGGAACGATTATTTTGCCTCCGCTTTAGCCGGAGCTTATTTCGCCGGAAGCCGAGGGCTTTCCCAGCGCGGCGCGATCATCTCGGCATTCCACGCGTCGTGGCCCTTGCGGAGTTGCTCGGCGAGGTCGGGCCTTTCGCCTGCGAGGTCTTTTGCTTCGGCGATGCCGACACCCAGATCGTAAAGCTGCTCCGCGCCTGCGGCGAGATGCACGAGCTTGTATGGTCCGTTGCGAACGGCCTATCCCGGCGACGGCGGCGCGGGCGCGGCGGCAGGCCGCCCTTGGAAAAGTGGCAGCGATTTCTCGACGGACTTCACGACTCCCCATCCAAGCGGGATGCCGACGACCAGCCATGCGATGCAGAGCATCGGGAGATTTGATTGATCGGACTGCCGCGAGGTTTCGCCGGTGGTGGGTTCGTGATTGGTGCTCATCGTTTGCGGAGAAAAATCACGACGGCTTGTCGCCTTTCCAATGATGCCGGCTGTCCACGGCACGGATGCACGCATTGCAGCACGCGCCGATGACGAGCAGCGCGGCCATGAGGTACATCGTGAAATTGTAAGACTGTGCGACCGGCACGTTGCGCGACTTTTGATACTCGGAAATGTAGGTGACGAGCTGCGGGCCGAGAACGGCGGCCATGGACCACGCGGTGATGAGCCGCCCGTGAATCGCGCCGACCTGCATCGTGCCGAACATGTCGCGCAGATACGCGGGGATCGTCGCGAAGCCGCCACCGTACATCGAGATGATCAGCGCGGTGACGCCGACGAAGAACGCCACATTTCCCATCCGCTGCGTAAGCGGGACGAGGCAGTAGAGCACTGCGCCGAGGAGAAAATAGATGAAGTAAACGTGCTTGCGCCCGGTGTAGTCGCTCGTGCTCGACCAGAAAAATCGGCCGCCCATATTGAAGATGCTGAGGAATCCCGCGAAGCCGTCGCCGACCGTCTTCGGCACGCCGAACATGCTCTGGCACATGTTCGACGCCTGCCCGAGGATGCCGATGCCCGCCGTGACATTCAGGCAGAGCACCGCCCACAGCAGCCAGAATTGCGGAGTCTTGATCGCCTCGTCGGCGGTGACATTTGCGGTGGTGACGAGTTCCTGCTCGACGGTGCGCGGGACGAAGCCCTCGGGCTTCCAGCCGGGCGGCGGCACGCGGACGGTCATCGAGCCGAAGACCATGAAACAAAAATACGCCACGCCCATCACGAGGAATGCCTCCATCACGCCCGTGGAATGCGGCGTCGCAAAATGCCGGAGCAGTTCACTGCCGAACGGCGCACCGATGAGCGCGCCTCCGCCGAAGCCCATGATCGCCATTCCCGTCGCCATACCGGGCCGGTCGGGAAACCATTTCACGAGCGTGGAGACGGGCGAGATGTAGCCGAGGCCCAGGCCGATTCCTCCGATGATTCCGTAGCCGAGCAGCACGAGCCAGAACTGGTGCAGCCTCACGCCGAGGCTCGCGACGAGGAATCCCCCGCCCCAGCAGCACGCGCTCACGAACATCGTCTTGCGCGGCCCATTTTTCTCGACCCACTTGCCGAAGAACGCGGCGGACAGCCCGAGCAAAATCAGCCCCGTCGAATACAGCCAGCTCACCTGCGGGATCGTCCAGTCGCCGGGCGCGGACTGCGTGATGCCGAGCAGCCGCGTGAGCGGGACATTGAAGACGCTGAATCCGTAGATTTCGCCGATGCAAAGATGCACCGCGAGCGCGGCGGGCGGCACGAGCCAGCGCGTGAAGCCGGGCCGGGCGACGGAGCGTTCGCGATCGAGGAATTGCATGGGGAGATGTCGGATGCTTTCGCTCCGATCATCGCTGCGATTATGCGGAACATCGGGCGTTGGCGAGCGTGCGATTTTGCGCGCGGGGAAAAGTCGCGCCAAACATGCCTGCGTCCTGCCAAACACTTCCACTCGCTTCCGCGTGAATTGTTGCCGAGCCTCCCTTGCATCCGACGCGCTCTTTGACCATGAGTGGAAAAGATGATCCGCCATTTTCCTAACGAACCGATCGCCATCATCGGCATCGGTTGCAGGTTCCCAGGAGGCGCGCGCGGGCCGGAGGCGTTCTGGAAACTGCTCACCGACGGCGTGGATGCGGTGTCGGAGGTGCCGGCGGATCGCTGGAATGCGGAGACATTTTTCGATCCGCGCGCCGGGCAAAAAGGAAAATCCATCTCGCGATGGGCTGGCACCGTGGGCGCGATCGATCGGTTCGATGCGGGGTTCTTCGGCGTCTCGCCGCGCGAGGCGGAGTGCATGGATCCACAGCAGCGGATGCTGCTTCAGGCGGCGTGGGAGGCGACCGATGACGGCGGCGTGGTGATCGATCCCGTGCGCGGTTCCGGGGCGGGAGTGTTCGTGGGAATCTCGACCTACGACTACGCGCTGCTGCAGTCCACGATGGGCGATCAGAGCGGCATTGACGTGTACACAGCCACCGGTGGCGCGGTGAGCATCGCGGCGAATCGCATTTCCTACTGCCTGAACCTGCACGGCCCGAGCGTCGCCGTGGATACCGCGTGCTCGTCGTCGCTCGTCGCGCTCCACCTCGCCTGCGCGAGCATCTGGAAAGGCGAATGCCCGATCGCATTTGCGGGTGGCGTGAATGCGATCCTCACGGCGACGCCGTTCATCAGTTTCAGCCGGAGCGGAATGCTTTCGCCGGACGGCCGCTGCAAGGCGTTCGACGCGACGGCCAATGGCTTCGTGCGATCGGAAGGTTGCGGAGTCGTGCTGCTGAAGCCGCTCTCCGCCGCGCTCGCGGACGGCAATCCGATCTACGCCGTGGTCCGCGGGACGGCATCGAACCAGGACGGCCGCACGAACGGCATCACACTCCCGAGCGCGACCGCGCAGGAGGCGCTCGTGCGCGAGGCGTGCCGCGCCGCCGGTGTCTCGCCGTCGCAGGTGCAATACGTCGAGGCGCACGGCACCGGCACGCTCGTCGGCGATCCGATCGAGGCCATCGCGCTCGGCACCGCGCTCGGCGATGGACGCGATCCGCGCACACCGCTCGCGATCGGATCGGTGAAGACCAACATCGGCCACATGGAGGCGGGTGCGGGCATCGCCGGGATCATCAAGACCGCGCTCGCACTGCGTCACCGGCAGATTCCGCCGAGCCTGCACTTCCGGAATCCAAATCCGCACATTGATTTTGAAAAGCTGAAGCTCCGCGTGGTGCGGGAGCTGGAGCTGTTTCCCGACGGAACGGAACTGCCGATCGCGGGCGTGAATTCATTCGGCTTCGGCGGCACAAATGCGCATGCCATTCTCCAGGCACCTCCCGTTTCCGCAGGACGCCGCATTTCAAAAAACGGAGGCCCGAAGGATCGCGCGCACCTGCTCGCGCTCTCCGCGCGCTGCGAAGAATCACTTCGCGGACTCGCGGCTAAATACACGGCATTCCTCTCCGATGGCGGCAAAGGCTCGGCGACGAGCCTCCACGACATTTGCTTCACGGCAGGCGCGCATCGCACATGGCACGCATTCCGTCTCTGCGTCGCAGCGGGATCGCGCGCGGGCATGGCGGAAAAACTCAGCGCATGTGCAGCGGGAGACTCGCGGCCCGGACTTTCGACCGCACACGATTTTGCACCGCAGTCGCCGGTGTTTGTTTTCTCTGGCCAGGGCCCGCAGTGGTGGGCGATGGGACGCGAACTGCTGGAGCGCGAGCCCGTGTTCCGCGCAAAGATCGAGGAGTGCGACGCGCTGCTGCGCGAGTTCGGTGACTGGTCGCTGATCGAGGAGATGAAGCGCGGCGAGGCGGAGTCGCGCATGGACGAGACGGCGATCGCGCAGCCCGCGATTTTCGCTCTGCAAGTCGCGCTCGCCGCGCTCTGGAAGTCGTGGGGAATCCGGCCCGCTGCCGCCGTCGGACACAGCGTTGGCGAGGTCGCCGCCGCGCACCTCGCAGGCGTGCTCAGCCTGCGCGAGGGCGCGCGGGTGATCTTCCAGCGTGGCCGCTGCATGGACGCCGCGCACGAACGCGGAAAAATGCTCGCGGCAGCACTGACGTGGGAGCAGGCTGAGGAGGTGATCGCACCGTGGGACGGACGCGTCTCGATCGCCGCGCTGAACAGCCCCGCATCCGTCACGCTATCCGGCGAGTCCGCCGCGATCGAGACCATCGCGACGCAGCTCGAACAGCGTTCCGTTTTCGCCCGGCTGCTGCGCGTGAACTACGCCTTTCACAGCCACCAGATGGATCCCGTGCGCGACGAATTGCTCCGCTCGCTCGGCAAGGTCGAGACCGCACCCGCATCGCTCCGGCTGTTCTCGACAGTGAGCGGGGCCGAGTGCGCGGGCGATGATTTCGCTGCGGGCTACTGGTGGCGGAATGTGCGGATGCCCGTGCGATTCGCCACGGCGATTGATGCGCTGATTGAAAAAGGCCACACGCTTTTCCTCGAAATCAGCCCGCACCCGGCACTGACCGGATCGCTACAGGAGTGCATGACGCACCGCTCGGTGAACGGCACGGCGATCGCATCGCTGCGCCGGAAGGAACCCGAGCAGGAGACGATGCTCGGCGCGCTCGGCGCATTGCACACACACGGCTGCGATGTGAATTGGAAGACGCTGCACCCGTCCTCATCGGCGGTGCGGCTGCCGTCCTACGCGTGGCGCGAGGAACGATACTGGCATGAAATCGCCGAGAGCCGCGAGGCACGGCTCGCCGCGCCCGCGCATCCGTTCCTCGTGCGGAAAGTGGATGCCGCCGACCCAACGTGGCAAACCGCGCTCGATCTGAACGCATCCCCATTCCTGAAGGATCACCGCGTGCAGGAGCACGTCGTGTTTCCCGCCGCCGGCTATGTCGAGATGGCGCTCGGCGCGGCGCGCGTCCTGTTCGGCGGAAGCGCGAGCGTGATCGAGGAGATTGATTTTCAAAAGGCGCTCGTCATCAAGGAATGCGACGCCGGAGCGCGCATCCAGCTCTGCCATCACAGGCAGGATTCCACGTTCACCATTTCGAGTTGCAGCGGAACGGGAGGCGAAACATGGGCGGTGAATTCCATCGGAAAAATCCGCGCGTGTCCCGAGGCGAAAATCCCGGAGCCCATCGCGCCGCGTTCGCTGGACGTGGCGAACGCGCAGCAGGTGAGCAGCGATGAAATCTACGATCGCTTCCGTGGACTCGGCCTGCCGTATGGCCCGATGTTCCGCTGCATCGAAGCCGCATGGCGGCGCGATGGCGAGGTGCTCGGCCGCATCCGGCTGCCGTCGTCGCTCGAGGCGGAATCGGGAAAATATCAGATCCATCCCACAATCCTTGATGCCTGTTTTCAACTGCTCCTGCTCGCAGTGCCGGCCGCGGATGCAGGTACGCACCAGCCGCTCTGCCTGCCTGTGCAGATTGCGAGGCTGCGATTTTTCGCAAGCCCCGGCGCGAAGCTCTGGTGCCATGCGCGTCTCGCATTCAGCGGGAGCCGCGCAGTCGTCGGTGACATCCGCATTCTGGATGAAGACGGGCGCGTGCTGATGGATATCACCGGCTTCCGCTGCCAGGCGATCCATCGCGGCAAAACCGGCGTGCCCGGCGGCAACGATGATCTGCTGTATGAGACGCACTGGAAGGCACGCCCGCTCGCCATCGGTGGAACCGTGCCCGCACCCACCGAGATCGCGATCCCGCTGCGTAAGATCGCAGCGCAAGTGGAAGAAACGGCGTCGCGCCTGCGCTTGCAGACCGTCGCCGAGTGCGACGGAAACAAACTCGACGGCCGCCTCGATCAGCTCTGCCGGTTCTACATTCTCAACGCATTCCGCAAACTGCGCTGGCTCCTCCGCGCAGGTGAATCCGTGAAAGTGGCGTCGCTCGCGAAACGGCTGCGCATCGCGCCGGGGCACCGGCAAGTCTTCGAGCGGTTCCTTTCCTTTCTCGAAGCGGACGGCTTGCTCGCCCGATCCCGCGACGGCTGGAAAGTGCGCAAGATGGAAAAGATTCCGGACACGGATTCCACGTGGGGAAGCGTCCTCGGTGAATTCCCCGGTGCTCTCGCGGAACTCTCGCTCATCCGTAGCTGCGGGGACAATCTCGCGGAAATTCTCCGCGGCGAAACGGATCCGCTGAAGGTGATTTTCCCGGACGGATCGCTCGTGGGAGCGGAGCATCTCTATCAGGATTCCGTTTCGTTCCGAGGAAGCAATCTGCTTGTGGCCGAGACCGTCGCGGCAGTCGCGAAGCAACTGCCCGAGGGCAGGACGCTGCGCGTGCTTGAAATCGGCGCGGGCACCGGCGGCATGACTTCGCACGTCCTGCCACGGCTTCCGGTGGATCGCACGGAATACGTCTTCTCCGATCTTTCGAATGCATTCTTCTCAAAGGCCGAGCAGAAGTTTTTCCATTTCCCGTTCGTCCGATACCAGCTCCTCGACATCGAAAGATCGGCACTCGAACAGGATTTTTCGGCAGCCTCGTTCGACGTGATCCTTGCGTCGGACGCGATTCATGCGACGGCGGATCTGCGGAAGACATTGGAAAACGTGCGTTCGCTCCTCGCGCCCGGCGGCCTGCTCGTGCTCCTCGAAGTGGATCGCCCCGCGCGCTGGCCGGATCTTGTCTTCGGGCTCACCGAGGGCTGGTGGCGGTTTGCGGACACCGATTTGCGCCCATCGTATCCGCTGGTTTCCGGCGATGCGTGGCTGCGACTTCTCGGCGAGATCGGATTCGTCGGCGCGCAGATGATCTCTGACCGGAACAAGTCCATGAAATCCCGGCAGGCGATCTTCCTCGCCACCGCGCCGCGCGCGACCGCGCGAGACGCAGCGCCAGCGCAGCTCGACCTGCGCAAAAATGGGAAGCCGCGGAAATGGCTCGTCTTCGCAGATCGCACCGGCACGGCGGACAAAGTGCTGCAAACACTCCGCGAACGCGGCGACGATGTCGTGACGGTTCATGCCGCCACAAATTTCCGGCGTGCCGCCGACACGTCATTCGAGATCCATCCCGAGTCGCACGAAGACATGGCGCGGCTGATCACGGATGTCCGTGCGAGTGGGGCGTTCCCGATTTCCAGCGTGCTGCATTTCTGGAGCTTGGACTCTGCAATGCCGCCATCGCTCACCCCGGCGCTGCTGCTGAAGGCGCAGTCGGAAGGCTGCTACTCGCTGCTGCATTTCGTGCAGGCGATCACGGCGGAATCCTCCGTCGAGCTGCCGCAGCTTTTTGTTGTAACCCGCGGCGCGCATGCAGTGCTTCGTGCGGACAAGGTCGCTGTCGCCCAAAGCCCGGCGCAAGGGCTCGCGCGCGTCATCGCGAATGAATATCCGAAATTCCGCTGCCGCACGATTGACCTCGCACCGGAGCAGCCGGACGACGAGGCGCGTTTCCTGTTCGGCGAACTTTTCGCGAACGACGGCGAGGATGAGATCGCGCTCCGTGGCCCGGCGCGCTTCGCGAGCCGGATCACACGCACGAAGGCTGATCCGAGTCTGCCGCACGCAGGTCACGGCAGAGGCACGGTGCCGTGGCGTGTGGAAATTGATGCGCCCGGCGCACTCGATCATCTCGCGTTCCGCGAACGCAAGACACGCAGGCCCGGTCCCGATGAAGTCACGATCGAAGTCCGCGCGGCGGCGCTGAATTTCCGCGACGTGATGAAGGCGCTCGGCATCTACCCGGGCGACAACGACGACGATGCCCTGCTCGGCGACGAATGCTCGGGCGTGATCACCGCCGTCGGGCGGAATGTGAAATACCTCCGCGTCGACGACGCAGTGCTCGCCGTCGGCCCCGGCTGTTTTTCCTCGCATCTCACGATGCCCGCCGCGCTCGTGTTGCGGAAGCCCGCGCGGATTCGCTTCGGCGAGGCGGCCACGATCCCCATCACTTTTCTGACCGCGTGGTATGCGCTGCACCATCTCGGGCGGATGAAAAAGGGCGATCGTGTGCTCATCCAGGCCGCGACCGGCGGCGTCGGTCTCGCCGCGGTGCAGATTGCGCGGCTCGCGGGCGCGGAGATTTTTGCGACTGCGGGAAGCCCCGAGAAGCGCGGCCTGCTCCGCGCGCTCGGCGTGCAACACGTCATGGATTCCCGCTCGGTGGCCTTTGCCGACGAAGTGCTCGCGATCACCGGCGGGCGCGGCGTGGACATCGTCCTGAATTCACTCGCGGGCGACGCGATTCCCGCGGGTGTTTCGACTCTCGCGACCGGCGGACGGTTCCTCGAAATCGGCAAGCGCGACATCTACCAAAACGCGCGCCTCGGCCTCCGCGCGTTCCGAAACAACATCTCGTTCTTCGTCATAGACCTCGCGCAAATCATGCGTGATGACCCGCCCTTCGTCGCCGCAATGCTTCGGCGGCTCATGCCGATGTTTGCCTCGGGGAAACTGCGTCCGCTCCCGTTCCGCACGTTTCAGGCATCGCAGGTCGTCAGCGCATTCCGCCACATGTCGCAGGCGCGGCACATCGGAAAAATCGTGCTCTCGATGGAAAACTGCCGCGCCGTCCCGCTCCCCGCGCCGCGCACAAAGCCGATCCATTTTCGCAGGGACGCGAGCTATCTGATCACCGGCGGCCTCGGCGGCTTCGGCCTTGCGACTGCGGAGTGGCTTCTGAAAAATGGCGCGGGCCATGTGGTGCTCGTGAGCCGCAACGGAGCAACAAGCGACGACGCACGGCGCGCTGTCACCGCGCTGAAAAAAATCGGAAGCGTGCTCGTGCTGAAAGCCGATGTGTCGGATGCACGCGACGTGTCGCGCATCTTCCGGACGATCTCAAAGAAGCTGCCAACACTGCGCGGGATCATGCACGCCGCGATGGTGCTCGACGACGGCGCGCTCTCGCAGCAGACGGCAGCGCGATTCAGCCGCGTGATGGCGCCGAAGGTGAGCGGCGCGTGGAATCTCCACGTCGCCTCCGCGCAACTGCCGCTCGATTTCTTCGTGCTGTTTTCATCCATCGCCACGATCGCCGGGAGTCCCGGCCAGTCGGCCTATGTCGCCGCAAACAGTTTTCTCGAATCGCTCGCGCATCACCGGCGCGCGTGCGGCCTGCCGGGGCTCGCGATCAACTGGGGCGTGCTCGGCGAGGTCGGATTCGTCGCCCGCAACAGGAAGGTTGGCACGCTCCTCGAAGGCACCGGCCTCGGCTGCATCACGCCCGCGCAGGCACTCGGCATCCTCGGCAAACTGATGCAGGGCACCGGCGCGCAATTCGGCGTGGGCCGGGTGGACTGGCAGCGCCTCTCCGAGTGTTTTCCGAATGTCCGCACATCCCCGCGTTTCTCTGAAATCGTGAAGGCTCGGAATTCCGACGTTCCGGAGGACGGGATGAATTTCCGCGGGAAGCTCCTCTCGCTTCCCGTCGTCGGACGGCTCTCCGCGGTGACGGCGCAGCTCAGGGAACAACTCGCGAAAGTCCTACGCACTTCCGCATCGAAGCTCGACACCGAGCGGCCGCTCAACGAACTCGGTCTCGATTCGCTCATGGGCGTCGAACTTCTGAACCGCATCGAGACCGGCTTCGGGGTTTTGCTCCCCGCGGGCAGTCTCGCCGCGGGCACTGCCGTTTCAAAAATGGCGGTGCAGATTTTGGAAGGCCTCGCAGGCCCGGCTGAATCGCTGGCTGCCGAGGCGAAACCGTTGCCGGAACCCCGCGTGTCGCCCGGCTGCCTCGTGCCGCTGCGCGCGGGCGCATCCACGCCGCCGCTTTTCTGCATCCACCCCGCCGGCGGCCTTGCGAACATTTACACGCATCTCGCGCGGCAGCTTCCTGCGGAACTCCCGGTGTTTGGCATCCAGTCCCGCGCGTTCACCGGAGGGAATGCCGAACACGCGTCCATTTCCAAAATGGCACAGGACTACGCGCGCGTCATCGCGCAGCAGCAACCTCGCGGCGCGGTGCATCTGCTCGGGTTTTCGTTCGGCGGCTTTGTGGCAATGGAGATCGCGCGTCTTTTCGAAAAGCGCGGCAGGACGGTCGGGCTCATCGCTTTGGTTGACGCCGATTTCCGATGGCTCGGCGAGGGCTGTATGAAAAAGGAATTCCTCCGCCGTCACATCGCCGAAATGTACGGAACCTACTCGCGCGAACTCGGACTGCTGAAGCCGCTCAAACCCGATGAGCTGACGGCGTTCGCCGCGGAGCTGGAAAGCGAGATCCACCGCTCGGCGCCGCAGGCGCGCGTCGAACAGGTGCTCCGCGCGATCCACACGCGCGGCTACGTGTCATCCGGGCTGCCGGACAGGGTGATGAAGCTGTATCTTTCGCTGTTTTTCATCCACACTGATCTGCTCGGCGGCTGCACGCCGCCGGTCGTCAGCTCGCCACTTTCCGTGTGGTGCGGAACGGAGACAAAAGGCGAAGGCCATCGTTGGCGGCACTGCACGACCGGGGCATTCAGCGAGAGTGTGATTGATGGAAACCACTACGACCTCATGGTTCCGCCGCTCGTGGATTTGCTCGCCCCGCAGTTGGCCACGGCATTGAAAAAATCGCGCCCGCGAGGCGCGAAGAAAGAGCGCGCGCTTGCGCCGACCTAACCGACATGGACTCACCGCTCATCGAAGCCCGCGACTTGCAGCGATCGTACGACAACGGAACCGTGAAGGCGCTCCGCGGCGTGAGCTTCACCATCGCACCGGGTGAATTTGTCTCGATCATGGGCCCGAGCGGATCAGGAAAATCCACGCTGCTGCATATCCTCGGCGCGCTCGACAACGGCTTCGACGGAAACATCACGATTGACGGCACGGACCTTCGGAAGCTCGACGAGCCGGAGCGGTTCCGTGCGCGCGTCATCGGGTTTGTATTCCAGTCCTTCCACCTGCTCCCGACGCTCACCGCCGTGGAGAATGTGCAGGTGCCGATGTTTGAGATGCCGTGGAGCGCATCCGAACGGCGTGAGCGCGCACAGTCGCTGCTCGCATCACTGGGGCTCGCCGATCGCGCGAACCATCTTCCTTCCAAGCTTTCCGGCGGCGAACGGCAGCGCGTCGCCATCGCGCGCAGCCTCGCGAACAATCCGCGGCTGCTCCTCGCCGACGAGCCGACGGGCAACCTCGACAGCACCAGCGCCGCAAAAATCATCGAGTTGCTGCACGAGATCCATCAGCGCAACAACGTGACGGTGATCATCGTCACGCACGATCCGAATGTCGCCTCGCACGCGCGGCGCACGCTGCACATGCTGGACGGGCGCATCGTCCGCGAGACCTCCAACCCGGCAAAGACCTGAGCGGCCATGTCATTCCTCACGCTCATTTTGAAAAACCTCATGCGCCGCCGTTCGCGCAGCCTGCTGACGATCATCGGCATCGCGATCGGCATCGGCGCGGTCGTCGCGCTCACGAGCCTCGCGTGGGGCTTCGAGCGAGGCTGGACGAATGTTTACAAGGCGCGCGGCACCGATCTCATCGTGACAAAGACGACCACGCGCAGCGCGATGCCCTCGCCTTTTTCCGCAGGGATCGGGAACGAGCTGAAGGCCATTCCGAAAATCCGCGAGGTCGCGGGAATCCTGAGCGACATGTTCAGCGTCGAGGACTCGCCGTCGCTCGTCGTGATCGGGTGGGAGCCGGGCACTTCGCTGTGGGAGCACCTGAATCTCGTGCAGGGACACATGCCCGCGCCCGCGGCAAAAAATGAGCTGCTCCTCGGCTCCATCGCCGCGGAGATGCTCGGCAAGAAGGCAGGGGGCAAGGTGCAGATCGAATCGGTGGAGTTCATCGTCGCGGGAGTTTTTTCCAGCTCCGCGCTCGTGGAGAACGGCGCGGCGATCATGCCGCTGCCCGCGATGCAGGCGCTCACGGAGCGCGAAGGGATGGTCAATTTCCTCGACGTCCGCATGAGCCCGGACACGAAGCCGCACGAACTGGCGCAGATTCGCGATTCGATCAAATCAAAGTATAAGGGACTGACGGCATTTGATCCGGGCACCGTCGCGCAAAGCAGCGCGGCGATCCAGATCGCAAAGGCCATGAGCCTCGCCACGTCCTTCATCGCGCTGGTGGTCGGAGCGGTCGGCGTGATGAACACGATCCTCATGAGCGTGTTTGAACGGTTGCGCGAAATCGGCGTGCTGCTTGCCATCGGCTGGCGGCGTGGGAGAATTTTGCGCATGATTCTTTTGGAGTCGCTCGCACTCAGTTTCATCGGCGGCATCGCCGGGTGCCTGATCGGCATAGGCGGCGTGAAAATCCTGGAGGCCACGCCGTGGATCCGCGGAAAGCTGGTCGGTGAAGTCACCCCGGAACTCCTCGGAGTCTCGATGCTCATCGCATTCGGGCTCGGCGCGCTGGGCGGAGTGTATCCGGCGTGGATTGGTTCGCGGATGTCGCCGGTCAACGCATTGCGCCACGAATGAAAGCCCTTCTTCCCATTTTGCTCGTTGCCACGCTGATTTTTCCCGCGATGAAAATGCGCGGATCGGATCGCACGGCGGATGATTTGATCGCGAAGATGCTGGACTCGCAGAACACCCGCGGTGCGGTCATCCGCGCAAAACTCACCGTCGAGGACGACAAGTCCGATCAGAAGTCGTCCGCGCAGATCCGCATCCGAATCAGACGCGACCCAGGAATGACGCGGATGCTTTTCCAAGTGCTGTGGCCCGACGCTCACAAGGGCGAGGCGATCTGCATCGAGCGCACAAACCGCGGCGTGGCGGGCGGCTTCATTTTCCAGCCGCCGGACAAAATCACACCGCTCACCGCGGCGAACATCGGCCGCGCGTATCTCGATTCCGATCTCAGCATCGAGGATCTCGCGGATGAATTCTGGCATTGGCCTTCGCAGAAAATCACCGGCGAGGAATCCATCCGCGGAGATGCGTGCAAGATCGTCGAGTCACGCCCGACCGGTGGCGCGACGGGCACCTATTCGCTCGTGCGGTCGTGGATTTCGCCGGAAAAGCTGCTGCCTTTGCGCATGGAGAAATTTGGCCGCGACGATCGCCTTGCAAAACGTTTCACCGTGCAGAAAACCACGCGCCACGAAGGAGTCTGGGCACCGATGACCACCTTCGTGCAGACCGTCGGAAAAACCCGGCTGACCACGCTCGAACTCTCCCGCGGGGAACGAGACGTGGAAATCCCGCCTGAGGAATTTTCGCCCGAACGAATCCGAAAGCCGTAGCGGCGGTTTCACCCAGACTTCGGCAAAGTTCCGCGCATCGCGAAGCGGTCGGAACGGACTGGCGGCGAAGCAGGATCACACTCGGATTTCCGCCGACGGCAAGCGGCCCCGGACAAGCTCGTCTTCTCCTGATCGCCGCAGACGTGATTCGTGCAACGGAGTGCAAACTGAGGCGCAGGCACGAGGGGTGCGCGAAGTGATAAGGAACTTGCGCCTGCGAGATTATGTTTTCACCGCGGTTCCAGCTTCGCAGCAGCCGCGGGCTTTCCAAAATCCCTGACGCCTTTGCTGAAATCACTGCTCATCCTCTTTTTCGCAGCCGACTCGCTGCATGCGGCAGCGCCGGCGGGCTTGGATTTTGCACATGATGTGGTGCCGCTGATGAGCCGATTCGGCTGCAACGGCTCGGCGTGCCACGGGAAGGCCGAAGGGCAAAAGGGATTCAAGCTCTCGATTTTTGGAAACGATCCGGACGAGGACTACCGCGCGATCACACTCCAGTCGCGCGGACGTCGCATCTCGATCGGCGCGCCGGATGCGAGCCTCTTTCTGCAAAAGGCCGTGGCCGCCGTCCCGCACGCGGGCGGGCCGCGGATGCGCGCGGACTCGCCGGAATATCGCGTGCTGCGCGAATGGATCGCCGGCGGTGCGCCGTTTAAGATCGCTGACAAGGGCGAGGTGACCGGCGTGCGCATCGAGCCCGAGCGGAAGGTGCTCGGCTTCGCGCAACGGCAGCCGTTGCGCGTGATCGCGAGCTACTCGGACGGCGGCGAAAAGGACGTGACGTGGCTCTCGGTTTTTTTCTCGAACAACGCAGGCATCGCCGACGTGGATGAGAACGGTACGGTGGCGACTGGCAATTCCGTCGGCCAGGCCGCGGTGATGGCGCGTTTCCACGGGCAGATGGGGATTTTTCATGCGACCATCCCACGCCCCGGCGCACCGGTCGCGGGCAGTGGCGAAAAGGCGTTCAACGCGATTGACGATCTCGTGGATCAGAACCTGCGGCGGATGAACCTGCGCGCATCCGGGATCGCGGATGACGCGGAATTCCTGCGACGCGTTTTTCTCGACGTGATCGGTAGGCTGCCGACGAGCGGCGAGGCGCGGGAATTTTTGCAGGACACGCACGAAGGCAAACGCGCGCGGCTCGTGGACCGGCTGCTGGAGATGCCGGAGTATGTGGATTTCTGGGCGATGAAATGGGCCGACCTGCTGCGTGTGGACCGGCAGGCGCTCGGGCAGCGCGGCGCGTTCGCGTATTTCTCGTGGGTGCGCGATTCGGTCGCGGCGAACAAGCCGCTCGATCAGTTTGCAAAGGAACTGCTCACCGCCGAGGGGCCGCTCAGCGAGCAGCCCGCGGGATATTTTTACAAGGTGGTGAAAAAATCCGGCGAGATGGCGGCAAGCACGTCGCAGGTGTTCCTCGGGATTCGCATCACCTGCGCGGAGTGCCACCAACATCCGTATGACCGCTGGACGCAGCGCGACTACCACGGGATGCGCGCGTTTTTCGAGCAGGTGAAAACCAAGAAGCTCGGCGACGACGAGGCGCTCGTCGCGGAAGGCAGTCCGCAGGTGCGCCACCCGCGCACGAAGGAGCTGCTGAACGCGCATCCGCTCGGCACGGCGATGCCGGAGACGGCTTCCGAAGGCGACAGGCGACAGGCTCTAGCGACGTGGCTCGTGGCACCGGAAAATCCGTGGTTTGCGCGGAACCTCGCGAACCGTTTCTGGGCGCACTTTTTCGGACGCGGCATCGTCGAACCCGTGGACGACATTCGCGCGAGCAATCCGCCGAGCAACCCGGAACTGCTCGCGGCGCTCACGCGGCAGCTCGTGGACTACCGGTTCAATCCGAAGTCGCTCATCCGTTTCATCACGGCGTCGCGCACCTACCAGACTTCCTCGCACCCGAATGAGACGAACGAGAATGACGAGCAAAATTTTTCGCGCGCGGTCTTCCGGCGCCTGCCAGCGGAGGTGCTGATGGATTCGGTCAGCGACGCCACCGGTGTGCCGGAAAAATTCGCGGGCACGCCCGTGGGATTCCGTGCGGTGCAGCTCTGGGACAGCCAGCAGCAGCACTATTTCCTGAAACTTTTCGGGCGGCCCGCGCGCGTGACCGCGTGCGAGTGCGAGCGATCCACGGGCGCGAGCGTCGGACAGGCGCTGCATCTTATGAATTCGCCCGCGATCCAGGCGAAGCTCGCGCACGAGGGCGGGAACATCGCACGGCTCGCAACGCGCACGACAGACGATGCCGCGCTCGCCGACGAGCTTTACCTCTCATTTTTCAGCCGCCTCCCGACGGACGCGGAAAAATCCAACGCAGTCCGGCATCTCGCGGCGCACCGCGAAACGCGGCGGCAGGCAGTCGAGGATCTCGCGTGGTCCATGCTGAACTCGCTCGAATTTGTCTTCAATCACTGAACCCCGACGAACCTCAAAACTATGAACCGACACCACGAATCATTCTGCGACGGCGTTGCCCGGCGCGACTTCCTGCGCATCGGCGCGGCTGCCGCGCTCGGCATGAATTTTCCCCTCGCCCGCGTGCTCGCGAACGAAGCCGCCGCCGCACGCGCGGGCACGCTCGACGCCGCGCGCAACGACACGTCGCTCATCTTCCTTTTCCTCCGCGGCGGGCTCAGCACGATTGACACGTTCGACATGAAGCCCGACGCGCCGGAGAACATCCGCGGGCCGTTCAAGCCGCGCGGCACGAACGTGCCCGGCATCCAGATCTGCGAGCACATGCCGAAGATCGCTGGCGTGATGGATAAGTTTTCGCTCATCCGTTCCTTCGCGCACAGCAATGCAGGGCACGGCCCGGCCGACCACTACATGCTCACGGGCTATCACCCGAACGCGGCATTCAACGCCGGGCTCCTCCCGAACAACCAGCATCCGTCCATCGGCTCCGTCATCGCGAACAAGCTCGGCCCGCGCGGCAGCATCCCGCCGTACATGTGCCTGCCGACGATGCACCCGAGCGCAAGCTCCGCATACCTCGGGCCGCAGAGCGTGCCATTCGTGATCGAAGCGGATCCAAATTCACCCGCCTTCGAGGTGCCCGATCTCCAGCCGCCGCTGAACGTGGACGCGCGCCGACTAGAAGATCGCCGCGGCCTTCTCGCAAAAGTGGATCGCTTCCAGCGGAGCATCGAACAGCGCGCGAATTCCGGCGTAGCGCAGCTCGGCGTCTTCTCCGAGCGCGCGACCGCGCTCATGACCTCGGGCGACGCGAAGAAGGCGTTCGACCTCCACGCGGAGCCCGAAAAAATCCGCGCCGAATACGGCCGCACGACGCTCGGCCAGTCGTGCCTCATGGCGCGGCGGCTTGTCGAGGCAGGCGTGCGCTGCGTGACCGTCGAGCACCAAAACTGGGACACGCACTCGGCGAATTTTTCCACGCTCAAGGACGACCTGCTCCCAAAACTCGACATGGCGATGTCCGCGCTCTTCCGCGATCTGAGCGATCGCGGCATGTTGAAGAAAACGCTCGTCGTGGTGACGGGAGAATTCGGCCGCACGCCGACGATCAACAAGGACGCGGGGCGCGACCATTGGAGCCGCTGCTTCACCGTCGCCATTGGCGGCGGCGGACTCCAAGGCGGACGTGTCATCGGAAAGAGCGACCAAATCGCATCCGATCCCGCGGAAAATCCGTACGGCCCCGAGGACATGTTCGCGACGATCTACCAGTCTCTCGGCATCAATCCACACGACGAGATGCGGACACCCGAAGGACGCCCGGTGATGCTCACGAACTCGGGCCGCATCATCAAGGAACTGATCTGACCGCACTTCGACTCCGATGTTGAGGCACCCCGCAATTGCACTTTGCGCGACTGCGCTCGCCCTAACCGCGCGTGCCGAGCCGCCGGGCGCGTCTTACATTTTTCCGGCAGGCGGGCAGCACGGGACGAAGATCGAGTTTCGCGTCGGCGGTTTTTATTTTCACGGCGGCGCGGAGTTTTCGATCGAAGGCGGCGGCATCCACGCTTCGCCGCTCGTGAAGGCGGTGGAGACGATCTGGTTTGAAGGCCCGATGATCCTCAAGCCCGAGTCGCAGCGAAAGGACGACTACCCGAAGGATCACGCGGGCGAACTCACCATTGATCGCGATGCGCCGCTCGGCGTGCATCGCTGGAGTTGCCGGACTTCGCAAGGCGTCGTGCCCTCGATGAAATTCATCGTCGGCGATCTGCCCGAGATCGTGGAGAGGGAGATTGACGGCGCGCCCATCCCGCAAAACGTCACGCTGCCGGTCACGATCAATGGCCGCATTTTTCCCCGCGAGAACGTGGACCTGTGGCGCTTCCGTGCGGAGAAAGGCGAGACCGTGACGTGCGAAGTCGCATCCGCCCGCCTCGGCTATCCGCTGCAAGCCGTGCTGGATGTCACGACGCCCGACGGTCGGCCTGTCGCCGGAGTCCGCCGGAAAGCTGCGAAGGACGGCGATCCGACGGCGTGGTTCACCGCGCCCGAGGCGGGCGAATACCAGGTCGCGATTCATGATGCGGGATTCGCCGGCGGACAGAATTTCGTGTACCGGCTCACGCTGAAATCCGGCCCGCGGATCGAATCATTCTACCCGATCGGCGGACGCCGCGGCGAGACGGTGCAACTGCAATTCACCGCTTCCGAAACCGGCGTGAAGACCGCGACGCTTTCGCTCGCCGGAGCCGTCGGCGATTCTGCAACACAGCGCGTGCAGATCAACGACAAGCATTCCGCCCTCGTGACGCTACATGTGGACGACCTTCCGGAAATTCTCGAACACGAGCCGAAAGACGCGCCCGCCGCCGATGTGCCAGCGGTGCCATTGCCCGCGATGCTCAATGGCAGGATCGATCACCCCGGTGACGTGGATTCGTGGCCGATCGATCTGGAAAAGGGCGCTGCGGTCACTCTGGAAATCATCGCGGAGAAACTCGGCAGCCGTCTCGATTCCGTGCTCACTGTCAGCGACGCGGACGGCAAGGAACTCGCGAAGAACGACGACCGCGCCGATGGCCGCGCGGATTCGCTGCTCGTATTCACCGCACAGAAGGCCGGACGCTACTTCGTGAAAGTGAGCGACCGCTTCGCAGGCCGTGGTGGTCCGGACTTCGCATACCGCCTTCGCGCAACACCGGTCTCGCCCGCGGAATTTGCACTCACGCTGAATAACGACGCGATCAACGTCACCCGCTCGACGGAAGATGCCCCGGATGCCACCGATCCAAAGGCAAAAAAGAGAGGCGGCCCGAAAGTGCCCGGCCTGCGCGTGGATCTGGTTTCCTCCGCGCCGCTCACGAAGGATGTGAAACTCGAAATCGAAGGGCTTCCCGCCGGAGTCACCGTCGAGAACAACATCATCACGCCGAAACAGAAATTCACCGAACTTCGCTTCATCGCGCCGCCGAAGACTCCGATCCAGACGGCGCGCGTGACGATCCGCGGCACGACTGAGATTGACGGCAAGGCGGTGACGCAACAGGCGTCCGTACCCGCGACATTCGGCGATCCGAAAATTGATCAAGTGCGCCTCACGGTCGTTCCTCCGGTGCCGTTCAAGCACGTCGGCGAATATCTTGTCGTCAACGATCATCCCGGCGGGACGACGATGACGAAACACTACGAACTCGACCGCGGTGGCTTCGACGGCCCGCTGACTGTGAGCCTTTCCGACCGGCAGATCCGTACGCTCCAAGGCGTGACCGCCGCGCCGCTCGCGGTGAAGGCTGGGGCGAATGCGTTTGATTTCACCGTACAATATCCCGCCGAAGTCGAACTCGGCCACACCAGCCGCATCCAGATCATGCTCGTCGGCGAGATGACGGACTTCGACGGCAGCCACCATGTGATCAGCTACACGACCGGCGAGAACGATGAGCAGATGATCTCCGTCGGCGCATCCGGCCTCCTGCGAATTTCGACGGCACTCTCCTCGCTGCGCGCGGTGCCGGACACCCAGGTGAGCGTGCCTATCGCGATTCAGCGCGGGCCTTCGGTCGGAAAAGGGCCCGTCCGGATCGAACTGGCCGCGCCGAAGCACATCGCCGGAGTCACCGCACAGCCGGTCGAGATTCCTGCCGGAGCGGACAAGGGCACGATCGCGATCCGCTTCGGCGACAGCCCCGGCCCGTTCAACATGCCGGTGACGATCGAAGCCCGCGCCACCGGACTCGCGGGCGAGACCTACCTTGGCGAAGTGAAGATCGAGATCGTCGCTGCGCAGGCAAAGTAGGCGGGGTTTGCAACCTCGCGCGGGCGAGCGCAGCGAGGCGGCGGGCTGGCGCGCAGAGCGCCGACTGCAATCTGCTCCGGCACCATCCTGCCGCCTTCGGCGATCCCGTCACGCGAGATTGCAAACCTCACCTACTCTGCCTGCGCCTTTCCGATGGCCCGGAGAAATCCGTAGAACCGCATCAGTTCTTTTTCAGAAATTTGTGCAGCCGGCCGAAGGCGCTCCACTCGGTGACGATCAGGTTTCCGTCCTTGTCAATCGAACCACCGTGCGGGGAATTCGTGATGCCGTCCGTCCATTTGTCCTGCGTGAGGCCGAAATTTGCACGCTGCTTTGCGTCCGTATTGTCGCCGACCTGCGCAGCAATCGAGCCGGATTTGTCGAGCACGGTCACACGGCCTTGCAACTCGGGAACGATCGCGAGTTCGCCGCGAATTTGGACGGCGGCGGGCATGCGGAGATCCTTCTGGATGACCTTCACGAAGTTGCCGTCGAGATCCCAGTATTCGACGCGGTTGTTGTTGCGGTTGCAGACGAAGAGCAGCGGCTTTTCCCCGCGCGTGTCGAGGGCGATGCCGTGGCACGTCTTGAATTTTCCCTCCTCCTCGCCCGGCCCACCGAACGCCTTCACGAACTTCCGATCCTTGTCGAACTTGTAGATGAAGTTCGAGCCGTAGCCGTCCGCGACGAAAATGGAGCCGTCCGGCCCGACCGTCACCGCACAGGGATTGAAGCCGCTCGCGTCTTTGCACTTGCCGGATTCCTCTGGGTATTTCAGCGCCCACTCCTGCGTGCCGTCGAGGCGCAGCTTCACCACCTCATGCTCCCTGCCCCGCGCCCCGTAGATGAACTCCGTGCCGCCCTCTTCGCGGATTTCGAGCGAGTGGATTTTGCTCGGCCCGCACGCGCGCTGGAATTTTCCGTCATGCGAAAACACGAGGATGCCGCGAGGCGTGTCCGTGGTGACGTAATGGTTGCCCGCCTTGTCAATCGCGACGCCGCCGTGACACGCGCCCTGCGGCTCTCCGCCGGGCAGCTTGTCGAAAAAGTTCTGGACGTTTTCGTACTTCAGCGTTTCGGCGAAGGCCTGGACGGAGACCAGTGAGAGGAGGGCGAGCGGGAGGCGTTTCATAGGCCCGCGCTTTTGCCGCGTGTGCGGATTTTTGCAATCGCGGAGATCACATCGCTTCCGCACTATGCAAGCAGCGCCTTCACCACTTCGCCGCTCACATCGGTGAGACGGTAGTTGCGGCCGGTGTGGCGGTACGTGAGCCGCTCGTGTTCGAGTCCGAGTTGATGCAGAATTGTCGCGTGGAGATCGGGCACGGAAACCGGATTCTCGACGGCGTTGTAGCCGAATTCATCGGTCGCGCCGTGGATCATGCCGCCTTTGATCCCACCTCCCGCCATCCACATCGTGAAGCCTTTCGGATGATGATCGCGCCCCTTGCCATTTTCCGCGACCGGCGAGCGGCCGAACTCTCCGCCCCACACCACTAGCGTCGTGTCGAGCATGCCTCTGGATTTCAGATCATCGAGCAGCGCGGCGATGGGACCATCGGTCTCGGCGCAGTGAAGATCGTGATTTTTCTTCAGGTCATCGTGTGCGTCCCACGCCTTCGGGCCATCGTTGCCACCGCTGTACACCTGTACGAAGCGCACCCCTCGCTCGACGAGACGACGTGCGAGTAGGCAGTTGCGGCCGAAGTGCTGCGTGACGGGTTTGTCGAGGCCGTAGAGTTTGCGGACGGACTCGGGCTCGCGCGCGAGGTCGGTGCATTCCGAGGCGCTCATCTGCATGCGGAAGGCGAGCTCATACGACGAAATGCGCGCGGCGAGGCTGCTCTCCGCGGGATTCGCGGCGGCGTATTCCTCGTTCCATTGCCGCAGCAAATCGAGCCGTGCGCGCTGCTGGCTGCCCGTCACATTTTTCGGCGGCGTGAGATAGGCGATCGGCTCGCCGGCTGAGCGAAATGGCACGCCCTGGAATGCCGCTGGCATGAAGCCGTTCGACCAGTTCATCGCGCCATTCACCGGCGCGCCCTGGTGATCCAGCATCACGACAAACGCCGGCAGATTTTCACTCTCCGAGCCAAGCCCGTACGTGACCCACGAGCCCATCGAGGGCCGCCCCGGCTGCGTGAATCCCGTGTTCATCTGAAAAAGCGCGGGCCCGTGATTGTTGCTCTCCGCGTGGATCGAGCGGATGACACACAGGTCGTCGGCGTGGCGCGCGAGATTCGGAAAAGTCTCAGCCATGTCTATTCCCGCCGCGCCATGTTTCGCGAAGCGATAGTAGCTTTGCATCGCGATATTCGCCGTCTTGCGGCCCATGAACGCATCCTCGGGCTTCCACACCGGGATGGGCTTGCCGTGCCATTCGATCAGCCCGGGCTTCGGATCGAAAAGATCCACATGGCTCGGCCCGCCGTACATGAAAAGGAAGATGACCGACTTTGCCTTCGGCGCGAAATGCGGCGGACGCGGCGCGAGCGGATTTCGCGAGGCCTCCGACGCGAGAAGCTGATCACCGCCGAGCAAGGAGCGCAGCGCGAGCGCACCGAAACCGCCGCCGGTGAGCTGGAGCATTTTTCTGCGGGAGAGAAGATTCATGCGCGTGGGATTATTCGATGTGGATGAATTCGCTGCTGTTGAACAGCACATGCGCGAGATCCGTGAGCGCGCGATGGCGGGCCTGCGCAGGCTGCACCTTTTCACCAGCGTAACCATTTTCCCGCGACTGCACGAAGGCGAGCGCCTGCTGCAAGCGCGCATCCGCCGGCGGGCGCGACATTGCCAGCGCGTAGATGCGACCGACGACACTCGGGAGGTCGCCGCCTTGCTCCGCTGCACGCTCCGCGAGGAAGCCGGCCTGATCCTCGACAAACTCATCGTTCATCAGCACGAGCGCCTGAGTCGGTACCACGCTCTCGGTGCGCCGCGCGGCGCTCTCCGTCGTCACGGGCGCGTCGAACAGCTCCATCATCGGCATGAGCAACTGGCGCTTCACATAGACGTAAACGCTGCGCCGCCACTGCTCAGGCCCCTCGGTGGCGAGCACGGGCCATTTGTTGCGCTGGCTCGCGGTGAGCAGATCCGCACGGATGCGCGGCTTGATTCCCGCACCGCCCATCTGCGGGTTCAGCTTGCCGCTCACGGAGAGAATGCTGTCGCGCAAAATCTCGGCCTCCATGCGCCGGATGTTCATGCGCGAGAAAAGCGTGTTCTGCGGATCGAGACGCCGTCCGGATTCCGTGCCGTGCGACGACTGCCGATACGTCGCGGAGAGCACGATGAGCCGGTGCACGGGCTTCATCCTGCCGCCGCTTGCGATGAGCTGGCCCGCGAGAAAATCGAGAAGCTCCGGATGGCTCGGACGCGCGCCGTTGAAGCCGAAGTTGCTCGGAGTGCCCACGATTCCCTCTCCAAAATGATGCTGCCAGATGCGGTTCGCCAGCACGCGCCAGGTGAGCGCATTTTCCGGCGCACCGATCCACTCGGCGAACGTGCGGCGGCGTCCCGATGACTTCGCATTTTCCGCCGGTGCGGAAAATAGGATCGGCTGCGGCGCGAGCACCGCGGGTGCGCCGGGCTGAACTTCGGGCCCGCGGTTTTGCAGGCTTCCGCGGCGCAGGAAAAATGTGGGCCGCACTTTCGCGCCCGTCTCGATGAGCGCCTGCACGTTGACCTCCTCCTTGCCCTTCGGCTCCTTCGGCACACCGAGTTTTTCCGTGCCGTTGAAGATCGCGAGCAGCCGGTAATAATCCTCCGAAGTGATCGGGTCGTATTTGTGATCGTGGCAACGCGCGCAGCCCATCGTGAGTCCGAGAAAAACCGACGACGTCGTGGAGATCACGTCGTCGAGTTCATCGAGCCGGTACTGCTCCTTGTTGTTGCCCATGTTGTCGTCGTTGCTCGGACCATTCCGGCAAAAGCCCGTGCCCACGAGCGCGTCTTCGTTTGTGCCCTCGACTTCGTCCCCCGCGAGCTGCTCGGCGATGAAACGCGCGTACGGCTTGTCGTCATTGAAACTGCAGATGACGTAATCGCGATACCGCCAAGCGTGCGGCCGATCGAGGTCGTTGTGCATGCCGCTGCTGTCCGCATACCGCGCGAGATCCAGCCAGTGCCTTCCCCATCGCTCGCCGTATTGCGGGCTCGCAAGCAGCCGATCCACGATGCGCTCGTACGCATCTGGCGAAGGATCTTTTGCGAATGACTCCACCTCCTCGGGCGACGGCGGCAGGCCGATCAGATCAAAGCTCACACGCCGAATCAGCGTCCTCCGATCCGCCTCCGCGGACGGTCGAATCCCCTTCCCTTCCAATCCTGCGAGGATGAAACGGTCCACGTCATTTCGCACCCACGCCACGTCCTTCACCGGCGGTGGCCCCGCCTTGCCAAGCGGCTGAAATGCCCAGTGCGTCTTCGCCTGCTCGAAGAGTTTTCCGATGCGCGTCACCTCGCGTTTTCCATCGCGTGGATCGGGCGCGCCCTTCCTGATCCATTCTTCGAGCGTCGCGATCTGCGCATCGCTGAGCTGCTTCTTCGGCGGCATCTGCAAGTCCTTGTCCGCCCACTTCACCGCCTTGATCAGCAGCGATTTCGCCGGATCACCCGCGACGATCGCCGGCCCTGTGTCACCGCCCTTCAACGTGCCCTCCTTCGTGTCGAGCAGCAGGTTTCCCTTCTGCTTTTTCTCCGCGCTGTGGCACTCGTAGCATCGCTCGGCGAGAAGCGGCCGGATCTTGTTTTCAAAAAATTCGGCCTGCGCGGGCGAGATGTCAGCGCCGTGGAGAATCGCGAAGAAAAGCGGGGCTGCGAAAAAAGTGCGGAGCGGAAATTTCACTGACACTCCTCCTTTCTAGCGCGAACGCCCACGTCCGTCCCATTCATTTTCCCGGCTGCTTCAGTTCATCCCAGAATGCCTTGAAAGTCGTGCGCAGCTTCGCGGTGTCGGCCTCGTTCGGCAGGTTCCACTCCACGACAAGCTTCGGCATCGCGGCCTTCAGTTTCGCAATGTCCTTCTCGTCGGCCAGCACGTCCTTGAGTTTCAGCGTTTTCAAATTCGGCAGTTTCGCGAGATGCGTGAAGCCGCCGTCGAACGTCAGCCATGTGCCGGTGATGTTGATTTCTTCGAGCGTCGGGATGTGGCTGAGGATTTCGAGGGAGCGATCCGTGATGCGCGGCGTGAATTGCGGGCCGAGGATGATGATTTTCAAATGCGGCAGCACCTGCAACGCACGCACACCCTCGTCCGTCACGCGCGCGGTGTGGAAGAGGTCCACCTTTTGCAGCGTCTTGATCTGCGCGAGTGCTTTCGGCGCCTCGTCGTCCACGCGGCATCCGCCGAGCCGTACCGCCTCGAGCTTTGGCAGCGCCGCGAGGTGGACCAGGCCTTTTCCAAAATATCCCTTCGAGTCCGGCGGGCCGAACCAGTGGTCGAGCCCGAAATATTTCAGCTCCTTCCACCCGGCGAAACCTTTCAGTCCGTCGTCGGTGAACTGCGCGCTTCCGCCGAAAAAATAATCCACGCCGGTCAGTACACCCATCGCAGCGATGGTCTCGTCATTGAGCCGGAGCCCGCCGGGACTCATCCAGAGTTTGTGCAGCTTCGGGAATTTTCCGAACACCGCGTAGTCCTCGCGGGTCATCGCGACATTCGATGAAAATGAAATCTCGCTCACGCTGCCCGCAGCGTCCTTGCGGATTCTCATGCCCCGGGCTTCGAGCTTTGCGGCGAGTTCATTTTCGTCGGCACATGCGGTGAATGGAGCGGCGAAGATGAGGAGGATTGGGATGAGCGGTTTCACGATAGGCTATGGATTGACTGGCAGCGCACGCTTGAACCACGCGATCATCTCCTCGTGCATCTCTGGGAGATATTCGTGGCCGGTGTTCTTGTAGAGCACACTGCGGAAATTCGGGGGCTTGCCGTAAAGCTGGTACACTGCGCCGATTTTCCGCTCCAACACTTCAACGCCGTCGGGTGGCGCATTGTAGTCCTGATCCCCGGAGAGCATCAGCATCGGGCGCGGTGCCACGAGCGAATAGATGGCCTCGGTGTCGAAGTGCTTCAGGATGCCGGGCACGAAATAATAGATTCCGTGCGACGAACGGTGCGCGAGCAGTTCCGCATAGCGCGTGAAGCATGCGACGCCGACGATGGCGTGGACACGTTCGTCAATCGCCGCGAGCCACCACGCGCGCGTGCAGCCCATGCTCATGCCAGTCGCGCCGACGCGCGTCATGTCCACCTCGGGTCGCGTCGCGAGGTAGTCGAGCAGGCATTGCTCGTCGCGCAGCATCAGGCCCCAGAGCGTGTGGCCCTGCCAGAGATGGCGTTTGAAAAGCTCGAGTTCCTGCGCGTCCGCCTTGTCGCGTTTGCCGCGCGGACCTTTGCCGACGCGCTCGCCGTTGAAGTAGCCGTCAATCGCCGCAACCACGTATCCATTCCGCACGAGCATCCAGCCTGGCGAATGCTCGCGATCGGGATTCGGGAGATACTCGTCCTTCGAGCCGCTGTGCCCGTGCATACCGATGACGACCGGCGCGCGGCCGGTGCGCTTTTTCGGAATCGCGAGGATGCCGGGCACCACCATATCCACGCCGTTGTGAAACTCGAACCGCTCCAACATGAACTCGCCGCGATCCTCGGTGGAAAGCACCTTCACTTTCGAGGGCGAAGGGCGAGCGGGCATGTCGCCGAGGCACTGTATGAGCGTCGCGCGGATCGCGAGGCGCTCCGTATCCTGCCAACGTTTCAAGTCGGTGGGCACCGGCCACTCGGGGATTTTCAAATCGCGGAAGGTGTCGGGGATGTCCGTCCATGCGTCGGCAAAATTTTCCACGTAGCGCGGCCCGCCTTTGGATTCCTTCGGCGTCACACGCGCCTGACCTGTCGCGGATTTCTCCTCGGCATTTGCGGAAAATGTGAGCGCGAGAAAAAGACACGCTCGTGCGAATTGAAGAAGCGGGGGGACAGGCATGGCGACGTGGGACTAAAGCGACAATCCCGAACAGGAGTTCAGCCCGCAAAGTTTTTTGGCGTTCCAATTTCCAAG
The DNA here is from genome assembly GCA_903882875.1 of uncultured Spartobacteria bacterium. GTDB lineage: Bacteria > Verrucomicrobiota > Verrucomicrobiia > Chthoniobacterales > Chthoniobacteraceae > SXWH01. The sequence goes on from CAIRYQ010000125.1 coordinate 42,784, forward strand.
TTTCCCTCACCCGATCGGGTGAGGTGGACGGAGCCCCCCCGGACTCCGCCCACCTTTTTCCCAACCAACATCAACAAAGTCTCAACGCACCACAATGAACAGCCGCGCCGTGAAGCCGCGGACGCAGCCTCCCTCCGGAGGCCGACACGATGGCGCTGCCCGGAAGCACGCTCACCGGCATCTCGCGCACACAGGCGGATCCGCCGAGCGGGCGGGCGGTATTGCGGTCGTGGAGTTGCGTTTTCATCGGGTTGCATCCTTGACATAGCCGGAACCGTGCCACGTCCAGCCTGCGCAGAACAAAATCCGCCCGCCCTACGCGTTTCCCCACAACCGCCCGATGAGATTCACGCACTGCGCGAACACATTTCCCACCCACTCGTAAAACGCCAGCGCGCTCGCCGACAGCTCGCGCACGTACGCGCGCAGGCTCACCTCCGGCGCGAAGACGAACAGCGCGCCGCCGAGCAGCATCGCATTCACGAGATAGATCAGCGCGATGGAAAAAATCCGCCCCGGCCCGAGCAGGTCGCTCTGCCCGCGCGGCAGCACCCACAGCGTGAAGGTGAGATGGAACATCCATGTGAACCCGAGCGCCGCGAGGAAAAATTCGCGCAGGTAGGGGGCGCCGTTCACAAAGTACGACACGCCCCACGCCGCGAGCACCGGCACCGAGTAGAACGGCCACAGGTACGGCGCGAGCGCGATCAGGAAATTGTATTTGTTCGTGACGATGTAGCCGCCGTCCGCGCTCACGTGGAATTCCTTGATCCTCCCGCCGAAGACCCGCGCCATCAGCCCGTGCATCACCTCGTGGCCGAACACATACGCGCGCACCGGGCGCGGGCGTTTCCAGAACAGGAAACAGACGCACGTCCACAGCAGCCACAGCACCGCGCCGAGGCCGAACATCACGAACTCATGCGACTTCCAGAACGGCACGCGCCCATGCCGCAGGTTTGCCTTGCTGAAAGTGTTGAAAAGCGCCGCCGTAAAAATCCACACGAACGGCACGAGACTCAGACCCGCGAGCGCATTCCACAGCCGGTCGCGCAGCCTCCGGCGCGGACGCTCCGACTCCTCGGCATCATCCGCGATCTGCTCCGCACGCGCCGACGCACGCGCCGCGAGCCGACGCGCGGACTGCTCGGGAAATTCGAGCTGTGCGCTATCCCTTTTCCGGGCAGATTTGGATTTGGCGCGGCGCGGCTTGGGCACTGGCGTCGAGCGTGCCGGGTTTGCGGCTTGTTGTCAAAGCGGGGACTGTGACGGCTCTGCCGTTGGACATCCAACGAATCGCATATCCGTAGGCGACGCTACGCCAGACACGCGTCGAGCGCCGCGAGCAGCTCGCGCATCGTCGCCGGCGTCTCGTCGCCCATGTTGGAAAGGCGGAAGGTCTTCCCCTTCAGCTTGCCGTAGCCGCCGTCAATGATGAACCCGCGCTCCTTCGCCTTCTTCGCCAGCTCCGCGACATCAATGCCCTTGTTGTTCGCGATACACGTCAGCGACTTCGAGCGGAAGCCCTCCGGCGCGAAGAAATCCAGCCCCTGCTTGCGCACCCACTCATGCACGATCGCGTTGTTCTCCGCGTGCCGCGCGTGGCGCTTGGCAACGCCTTCGGTGAAAATGTCCTCGAGCTTCGATTCCAGTGCGTAGATGTGGCTGATGCTCGGCGTGCTCGGCGTCATGTCCTCGAGCTGGTTCTTCGCGAACTCTGCGAAATCAAAATAGTAGCCGCTGCCCTTCACCGTCGCCGCCTTGTCCATCGCCTTTTTGCTTGCGGAGAAAAGCGCGAGCCCCGGCGGCATCGCGAGCGCCTTCTGCGATCCCGTGAGCAGCACATCAATCCCCAGCGCATCCATCGGGATCGGCACCACGCTGAACGACGACACCGTGTCCACGATCAGGCACACGTCCGGGAACTCCCGCATCACCGCCGCGATCTCCTCGATGTTCGACATCACGCCCGTCGAGGTCTCGTTGTGAATCAGCGTCACCGCATCGAATCCGCCCGCCTTCAGCGCCTCGCGGATTTGCTCGCCGCGCACCGGCTGCCCCCATTCCACCTGGAGCGCCACCGCCTCCTTGCCGCACTTCTTCGACACATCGAACCACTTGTCCGAAAATGCCCCGCACATGCAGTTCAGCACCTTGCCCGTGCCCACGAGATTGCGCACCGCGCCCTCCATCACGCCCCACGCGCTCGACGTGGAGAGGAACACCGGCTGCGTCGTGCCGAAGAGTTCCTTCAGCCGCGGCTGGATTCCGCCGTAGAGTTTTTTGAAGTCACCGCTGCGGTGCCCGATCATCGGCCGGCACATGGCGCGGAAGGTTTTTTCGGAGACCTCGACGGGACCTGGGATGAAAAGTTTCGGCATGGTGTGGATGAATGTTGGAGTCGTTGTTTGATCCCGAGGGAGCGGCGGAGATACGTGGAAAATGGCGCGTGGGAAACAGAAAATTCCGCCTGTCGGTCAACGGCATCTGCTCCGGAAAGGATTCAGATTGGCTCACTCGCCCCTTGGCCCTTTCATAGAAATTAGGCGTGATTTGGTGATACGGAATACGCGACGAAAGATGGCGAGGCGTTCGGCTTTTCTTCTTTCTTTATGCGCTCCTGTTCTGTGTCGCAAAAACTACGAACCTCACGTGCAATCTCCGTGGGTGAACGTCCGTTTGTAGCGAGGTATCCGACAGCCTCGCGCCATGAAAGAAGGCGCGTTACCTCCTCGAATGTTGCCTGGGCGGCTTGGAGTTTTTGAGCGGCGTCCTCGCGATCCGATTTTGTAACCCATCTCAAAAATCCGGGACGACGGCCGGAATAGATGTTCACACGGTTGGTCTCGAAAACCACTGCCGGGGTAACTCTAATGTCGCTAGACATGCAACCGAGATTCTGTGCCTGCGCTAAAATGCCAGAAATGCTTTCGAGGGAAGCAACGTTCCGTAGCTCGGGCGCAAGGTAGGACTCAACCTTCTCCTCAATGGTGTTCTTAAATACCGCTGAAGCTACGGCCTTTAGGTTGTCTTCCTGCTTGTCGACGCAGGCTTTCACTGAATCGGTATCGCCAAGCGCGAGCAAGCTCCCAAGCTCAATGGATAGCGCTAGAAAATACTTGCGGGAATAAAACTGAATCAGTGAGAAGTTGTCCCCGCTGAACTCCTGACTAAGCGCAAGGCTGCGGAAATAGTGGCCTGCTTTACGTGCTGACTCTATTGCTTTGTTGTAGTCGTAAGTGCGCTTCGTAATTTCTTTCGCACGGTCCGCAGATTCCAAGTAATTCACGCCAGCATCCAATTCCGCTTCAATTGGCAGTTCCATTTTGCGGCCGAGCTTCTTGATTTCTTTTTTGAGTTGATCGTGCCGCTTCTTCAAGTAGAGTAATCCTCCCGCGATTACTGCGACTTGGACAGCGCCAAGGCCAAGGCCAATCATGCTTAAATTCTTGAGGCCGATGAGTCCTGTCGAAATCCCCGCCTGAACAGTGTCAATGTGGTTGATGTGGGTATCTAGTGCAACGTAACACATGAATCAGCTACGGTTTGATTCTTTGTTTGGGATTGGAGTAAGTCCATTTGATTGGGGTTGCCGTTTTATTGTATTGGCGGATGTAGCGCATGAGCTTGGAGCGCAGGTCGGCGAGAGAGC
>CAIRYQ010000126.1 GCA_903882875.1 uncultured Spartobacteria bacterium
CATCCCCGGCGTGCCCACCGTCGCGCAAGTCCTCCGCGCGCTCATGAGCGTGCTGCCCTTCGACGCCATCAACACCATGGGCATCCCCGCCGATGATCCGTATGCGAAATTCGGCGAGCCGCCCGTGTGGAAGGAACTGCGACCATCGCCGCCGAAGCCGGCGCGAGCAAGGGTGCGGATCGCACCGAGGTCACCATCGAGCCGATTCCAAGTGGGACTTCTACAAGGCCGTCGAGTCCCCCGACCACGTGCTCACCAGCCAGACCGCCGACCAGGCGCTGTGGGCGAACGTGCTGCTCACCGTCGGCGTCCGCACGGCGTAGCAGCGCATTCCCGCAGAGTCACTATTTCTGCGGACAACGTGACGAGGTTAGGCGCGGTTGCGTGACAGAGTTCTTGCGGCATAACGAACTAATGAAAAGACCACGGATAATGCACTGCCCCAGATAACTCCACTCACCGGCGCTACAATCCAACTCACCGCCCAGGGGTCAGGCGCATCCTCTGGCACATCGTTGTGCCAGAGCAGTCCCAGCGCGGTAATATAGCCCGGACCCGCGAGGAAGGCGCAGAAATGTTGAATTGGATTAAGACGATGAAGGAATTGATTCTCGCTCTCCCACTGCATCGCCCAAGCACCGTAGAGCGAAAGCCCAAATGCTGCGACGAAGAGCAGTGTAATAGAGCCGGCGGTTTTCATGGATTGCGGATAGCGCCTAACATCTGATTAGGCGTTTCCGGTCGATTGCAAAGCATGGTGTGAAATGACGGAGTGGCACAACTCGATAAACTCGGGATGAGTTAGGTCGCTCTTGCAGTCGTTGGTGCGCCACGCACAGATGCGGAAGTCGGGAGCGCCAAGCCCGTCTCCGACATGGTCAACGGTTGGAAGCGCATGAAAGTCTCGCTTGTAGGCTCGGCGGTCGGCTGCTGAAAGCTCGTTTGAGTAAGTGCTAATGCGATGCCAGTCGAGTAATTGGCCTGTGTAGGCATCGCGTCCTGCGGATAGAATAACTGCTGCGTGAACGGCACGCTTGACCTGTTCGCGTGTGATAGTTGCGTTGCCGCGTCGCCGGTCTCGTTTGCGATGGCGCGTTGCCTGCGAATCGAGCCAGCCGATATACTGCTCCCGAGTGCATATGTCACTGAGGAAGTCTGGAAGTGGGTATTGGAGGGTCTTCATTGCACGGTGCGCGAGGAAACGCCTAACATCTGATTAGGCCGACTGGAAGGGAGTAATTCAGGGACGACATTGGCTTCGTGTAGCCGAAAGACGGCTGCTGGTCGAGCGACAATCGCAGGACGTACTTGCCGCTTGTCCGCCCCATTCGCACCGGGAAGTTTCGGTGCATGGATGCCACACGGCGTCCGCGTTTCTCAGCCCCTGCGCCTTCTCCCCCTCATCCACGCCAGCGTCCAAATCAACGCCGCGCCGAAGCCGCACACCATCCCGTAGGCTCCGCTGATTCGTTCATCCTGCCCGGGGGTGGCCTGGCCGTGGAGAAAGACCTCCGTGTGCAGGATGCCGGAGCCGATGGCGAGGGCGACCCAGACGGCCGAGCCGAGGAGCGCCTTCTTCCACCACTTCCATGGCGCGGGCGGCGGCACAGTCGCCGATGGGGCGGAGGGTGCGGACGAACCCGGCGTTGGCATGGGAGCCGTCTAGTGAGCCGGAGACAGTGCGGCAAGTGGCGAGTGCCTACCGTCGTCCGTTCTGTCTGGCGGGTCAAAGCCGGGTTCTTTTCAGAAAACAGGCGTTTTGCCGGCCAAACAGGCATTTTCCTGATTATTCCCAGTTTTAGGCCGGGCATTTTTAACTGACGACGCGGCGTCTTTGATGAACGGTGTGGCGCTTCTGCCTGGGCTAGTGATGTCCTTGGCCAATCCTGCGGATTCTCTGGGAAAGGATGGGGTGGCTTTGGCCGCGGATGGGGCTGCATCGGGCAGCGCAGGCGCGGGCTGGATTCGTTTCACAGCGATTCCCGGCAAATCCACTGTGCCATCGGGCACCCATTCGGAGGATCCGATGCGGGCCGTGTCGTGACCGGGCGGAGGTGCCGCATCCTTGGCCAAATCCGGCGCGTCCCTTGGCAAATCCGTGGTGGATTTGATTGGGAAGACTCCGTTGCCTCCCCGATCACCGCCCATTATCCGAACTGCGGACCAGGCCCTGTGCGCAAACGCGCTCCTCACCGTCAGCGTGCGCACCTCGTCGCAGGTGCCCGGCAAGCGTGATTCTTGGCTGGCGACGGGGGCGTCGCAGCGATATCCCCGCACGCGCGGCTTGCCTTCATCATTCGCCATCCGTCATTCGTCATCCCCTCCCATGTCCTGGCAACAAAACTACGACCCGCTCCATTCGCTCCTCTACTCGTCGCTCGTCTCGGCGATCCCCGTGGTGCTGCTGCTCGGGCTCCTCGCCGTGTGGCATGTGCGCGCGCACATCGCCGCGCTCGCGGGGCTGCTCGCGGCGGCGGTGCTGGCGATTTTTGTTTTCAAGATGCCCGCGCATCTCACTGCCGCGGCCGCGGGCTACGGCGCGATGTTCGGGCTGTTTCCCATCGGCTGGATCGTGCTGAACGCGATCTTCATCTACCAGCTTTCGGTGGATTCGGGCGGCTTCGAGATTTTGAAAAAGCAGATCGCAGGACTCGCCGGGGACAGGCGCATCCAGGCGCTGCTCATCGCGTTTTCCTTCGGCGCATTCATCGAGGGCTGCGCGGGCTTCGGCGCGCCGGTCGCGATCACCGGGGCGATGTTGATCGGCCTCGGCTTCAAGCCGCTCGAAGCCGCGAAGCTCGCGCTCATCGGCAACACCGCGCCCGTCGCGTTCGGCTCGCTCGGCATCCCGCTCATCACGCTCGCGGATGTCACCGGCCTTCCGCTGAGTTCGCTCAGCGCGGTGGTCGGATTTCACCTCACGGTTTTTTCGCTCATCGTCCCGTTCTGGCTCGTCGCCGCGCAGTGGGGCTGGCGCGGCATGATGGAAGTGTGGCCCGCGTGCCTCGTGTGCGGCGCGAGCTTCGGCGCGGTGCAGTTTTACATCTCAAATTTCCGCGGCCCCGAGCTGGTGGACATCGCCGCCGGACTCGTCGCGATGGGCGCGCTGATTTTGCTGCTCCGGTTTTGGAGGCCGAAGGGCGAATCAGGAATCAGGAATCAGAAGTCAGAAATCGGAAACCCAATCCGTGCCTGGCTGCCGTGGGTGATGCTCTCCGTCTTCGTCGCCGTGTGGAAAATCGCGCCCGTCGAGAAATGGCTGAACGCGACCGCGCCGTGGAAATTTGAAATCCCCGCCCTCCATCTCGCGGTGCAAAAGATGCCGCCCGTCGTCGCCGCGCCGGAGCTGGAGAAGGCGATCTACAAATTTAACATCCTAGCGATGACGGGCACCGCGCTGCTGCTCGCAGGCATCGTCGCCGGACTGCTCCTCGGACAAAAACCCGCGGCGCTCGCACGGCTCTACGGACGCTGCCTGTGGCGCGTGCGGACCTCGCTGCTCACCATCTCGATCATGCTTGCGCTTGGTTACACGACACGCTTCGCGGGCACCGATTGCACGCTCGGCCTCGCGCTCGCGAGCACAGGCTGGTGGTTCCCATTTTTCTCGCCGCTGCTCGGCTGGCTCGGCGTCGCGCTCACGGGCAGCGACACCTCATCGAATGTCCTTTTCGGCAATTTGCAAAAGGTCACCGCCGGGCAGGTCGGCGTGTCACCCATTCTCACCTGCGCGGCGAACAGCTCCGGCGGCGTGATGGGCAAGATGATTGATGCGCAAAGCATCGTCGTCGCGCAGACCGCGACCGGCGGTGCGGCGGATGCGCCGGACGCGGGCACGATCCTGCGCGCGGTCTTCTGGCACAGCCTCGCGCTCGCCGCGCTCGTCGGCCTGCTGGTCTTGCTCCAGGCGCGCGTCCTGACTTGGATGATTCCCCGCACCTGAAAAAGTTCCGCCGCGGACACCGAGGCCGCTCTGAAGAAGTGACCGGCGGGCGCGCTTTCAACAGCGCATCACATCTCGTCAGCCAGCTCATTCACGGCACGCGCGCTCTCAACGTAGAAAAGTTCGCATGCGCCGTTGCCCGTGTCTGTGCGCGTGAGCGATGAATGCCACGAGCGTCCGTCGGGGCCTTCGGCGTTCACAAGATAGCCGTGCATCGTCACGATCTGTCCCACACGCAGGCTTGCGATCACTTTTCGCACTTCGCTGTTCGCGGCGATCACATGGTTGTTCGCGGAGGACACCTTGATCTCGTCCTGCGGAATTGGCGGCTCATTCCGCCACTCGTAAAAATAGAACCGGTTGCCCATCGAAATCGAAAGCCGGTCCACGACGGACTGGTCGCTCATCCGCCCCCAGCCCACCGCGACATCCACGGGAACGAGTTCCGACTGCTGGCCGCCGTAGTATCGCTTCCTGCCGAGCACCATCCCGCGCAGGTGATATTCCGCCATCGCCGTCAACTGCCATTTTTCAACCTTCACGAGCGGACGCGGCCCAATGTCCTTCTGCACCGGCTCCTTCGGCACGAGCACGCCCGGCGGATGATGCACCGGACGGCTCGACACAAACCACCACACGCCCCACGCGAGCAGCGTGAGCGGGATGAGTTTCGGCAAAAGGCGGACGAACATCCGGTCGTGGAAAGCACGCGCGGTACCGCGCATTGCCATTCACCATTCGCCATTGCCTCCCTGCGCCGCACCGCTCACAAAAGCCCGCATGAAGCGCCTCCTACTCGTTCTCGCCCTCCTCGCCGCCGCCGGGATTTTCCCCGCACTCCACGCCGCCGACGCACCGAAGCCGCTCCGCGCGCTCATGGTCTGCGGCGGTTGCTGCCACGACTACAAGAACCAGAAGCAAATCCTCTCCGAAGGCATCACCGCACGCGCGAACGTGGAGTGGACCATCGTGCAGGAGGACGCTCCGAAGGGTTCCGACGAACGCAAGCACCGCGTGAGCATCTACGAGAAACCCGACTGGTGGAAAGGCTACGACGTCATCCTCCACAACGAGTGCTTCGGCTACGTGGACGACAACAAATTCATCGAGGGCATCACCGCCGCGCACAAGGCCGGCGTGCCCGCGGTCTTCCTCCACTGCTCCTCGCACAGCTACCGCATGGGCACGACGGACGAGTGGCGCAAGGCCATCGGCATCACCTCGCGCAGCCACGAGAAAAACCGCGACCTGCTCGTGAAGACGCTCAAGGCCGAGCATCCCGTCATGAAAGGCTTCCCCGCCGAGTGGCCTGACGCGAAGGACGAACTCTACAAAAACGAATTTGTGTGGCCGAACTGCGTGCCGCTCGCAAAGGCATACGGCGAGGACACGAAGCAGGAGCACAACGTGATCTGGGTGAACACCTACGAGGGCACGCGCACCTTCACCACCACGCTCGGCCACGGAAATGCGACGATGTCCGCCCCGGAATACCTCGGCCTCATCACGCGCGGCCTGCTGTGGACCTGCGGAAAATTGAACGACGACGGCGAGCCCGCAGCGGGCTTTGGCCCCGCGGGAAAATAAGCCGCGGGGAGACCGCGCCGCTCAGTATCCGCCGGGCGCACCGATCGCGCTGAGCAGTTCGCCGCTGTACTTCACGGAGCCGAGCCAGATCGGCATCCTGGTGCCGATGTCGCCGAGCAGCGGGGCCGCGCTTCCCTCGGAAAGCTGCTGCAGCTCCTCGAAGAAGAAATGGCCGGCGTTCAGCGCGGGCGAGAAGTAGGTGCGCATGTTGTGCCCGTGCGGATCGGAGAGGCTGTAGAACGCGCCCGACTGGCTGATCTGCACGCTGTTCGGGTAGTCGCGGATCGTGGAGCTGGGGAAGCTCACCATCCAGTTGCCACCGGAATCCACGACGACGCTCTGCGTGCCGATGTTCTCGCCGTTCGCATTGTAGAGCGTGAGGACGAGCGTCGAGCCGGGATCCGCCTCGCCACTGTAAATCGGCGCGAGCGGCAGAAGCGGCCCGCGATAGACATCAATTCCGTTACCCGGCATGTCGAGTGCCGCCGCCTGTCCTGTGATGGAGAAATTATTGAACGTGTCGAACGCGAATAGCGACGGCGTGATTATCACCCGATCGCGCGCCTCGTAGTCGTGGAGCCCGCCGCCGCCGTAGAGGCTGTCGCCGGAATGCCGCTCGAACTGGGAGTCCCCGGGCAGGCTCGTCCACGTCACATCGGCCGCATTCACGAGCGAGACTCCGAGCGCGGGTTTGACGTTCACTTTCACGGTGTAGGTGATGGTGATCTTTCCGCCGACCGGAATGTCGAACTGACCGCCGAGATTGCCATTCGCATCCTGCGCTGCGGCGCGGGTGATCACGGCGCCGCCACTCGCACTCGTCGAGATGCCCTGCAAATCGAGTCCCTTTGGCAGTGAGTCGGAGAATGCCGTCTCCCACGCGGTCGCATCGCTGCCGGTCGCGTGACCGATCGTGACGGTGAAGGTGAGGATATCGTTCTCCTTCGGGGTCGCGGAGCCGCCGGTGAGTTCCTTGTCAATGTAGAGCACGGGCTCGGCGACGGCCGCCTTCACCGGAGCGGAAACGATCGGCACAGGCGGCACGTCGGGCGTGCCGTTGTTGTCGAGGTCGAAGAGCACGCGCACCGTGTTGTCGAGCGGCGAGCCGAGCCGGTTCGCGGGGATGTTTGCGACGCGCGCGTTGAAGTCTATGACCGCATACTCGCCACCTAGGACGTTCACCTCGGTGTTCTTGACGTCGCCGAGTTTGAAATACACGTCGGTGCCATTTCCGTACGTGTCCACGTCGGCGACGAGACTCGACGACACCGCCGAACCCGGCAGAAGGAATGTCGGCGCCGACGAGGTGCTGGTGCTCGCGAGTCCGGGGCCGGCGAATGCGGTGGACGTGACTGCATTTCCGCTCTGCGAAACGAGCGATACGGCGGCAGTGCCATCATTGAGGAACACAAGGCCCGCGGGCATCAGATCCTCGAGGACAAGACTCGGCAGCGTGCCGTCCGGCAGCGAGACGACGATGCGGTAGCGCGCGACTTCGCCGATGCTCAGATTGTTCCCGCTCGTGCCGGGATTGCTCGTCGAGACGATGGATTTCGTCGGATCAAACTGGAAGATTTCCGCGAATGTGTAGCCGGTCCCGTTGGTGCCGGAGCCAAGGGTGATTCCACCGAACCGATCAATCACCGCGTTTGAACCGCCCGCGGTTCCGACCGTGTCAATGCCTTCATCGTAGCCCGCAGGCTGGGTCTCGGTGATGGCGTAAGTGCCGGGCCGCAGACCGCCGAACGAGAATGTCCCCGTCGCAGTCGTCGGTTGCGTGAGAGTGACGCTGTTGCCGAGATCGTCGGTGCCGTTCAGCGTCACCGTCACGCCGGAAAGCCCCGAATCCGGCCCGTTCTCGATTCCGTCGAGATTGAAATCCTGGAAGACGACACCGCTGAGCATCGCAGGCTGAAGCTCGCCAAAATCGTATCCGTTCGCGTGCGTGTCTGCATTCTGGATCACCACGCTGCTAATCACGTCGCTCAACGGATTATTCACTGTGACACCGCCGGAGGTACCGACTGCATTCTTTCCATCGAGCAATCCGGGCGGCTGCGTCTCGGTGACCGTGTAGCCCGATGTGTCGCTCGGGCGAAGGCCGTTAAACGTGTAAATGCCGCCCACAGTCGTCGCCGTGAGGTTCACGCTGTTGCCAAGATCGTCCTTGCCGGTGAGCGTCACCGTCACGCCGTCCAACGTCGTTTCGCCGCCGTCGAGAACGCCGTTGTTGTTCGTGTCAATGAACACGCGCCCGCTCAACGATGACGGCAGGAGTTCGCCGAACCGGTTGCCCGTCCCGTTCTGCGCAGGCGCAACAACGATGCCGCTGATCACATCGTTCACCGCATTGCTCCCGCCGAGCGTGCCCGTGCCGTCTTTGCCATCGAGGTAGGCGGGAGGCTGCGTCTCGCTGATCGTGTAAGTGCCGGGCCGCAGGTTCGTGAAGGTGACCGTGCCGTCGCCCAATGTGGTGAGCGGGATGCTGACCGCGTTGTTCAGATCGTCGGTACCAGTCAGTGTCACCGGCACACCGCCGATGCCGGCTTCCCCGGCATCCTGCGTGCCGTTGTTGTTCAAGTCGCTGAAGACCACGGCGCTCAAGGACGACGGCGTCAGTTCGCCGAAACGATAATTCGTGCCGCCGTCGCCGGCATTGACCGTGATGCCGCTGAAAACGTCGTTCACTCCTGTGACACCGCCGAGCGTGCCGACTGTGTCCTTTCCGTCGAGGAATCCGGCAGGCGTCGTCTCCGTGACCGTGTACGTGCCGGGCCGCAGGTTGCCGAAGCTGAACGTTCCGTCCGGCTGCGTGGTCAGCGAGACATTCACCGAAGCCCCCAGATCGTCCGTGCCGGTCAGAACGACTGATGCGTTCGGGATGCCGTTCTCACCGGGATCCACGCTGCCGTTGTTGTTCAGATCATTGTAAACGATGCCGCTGATCGAGGCGGGGACGAGTTCGCCGAAATTGTAAGCCGTTCCGTTCTGGTTCTGCGCCACGACGATAGACTGGATCACATCGTATTTCGGAGCGGTCCCGCCGAGCACGCCATTGAGACTGCCAGGCGTGTCCTTGCCGTCGAGATACGGCACTGGGACGATCGCGCTGTCATTCTCCGTGACCGTGTAACCCGCACCGTTGCTGGGCCGCAGGCCGGTGAAGGTGTAGTCGCCGTTGCCATTCGTCGTGCCGGTGAGTGTGATCGGCTGTCCGTACACATCCGTGCCCGTGAGTGTGATCGGCACATTCGGAATGCCGACTTCGCCAGCGCTGCGGATGCCGTTGTTGTCCGTGTCGAGATACACCGAACCCGCGAGCGACGACGGCAGTGTCTCGCCGAAATTGTAGCTGCCCTCGGTCGCGTTCGACTGCGCGGGGATCGCAATCGCGCTGATCGTGTTGCTGTTCAGCGCGTCGGATTTTGTGCCGCCAAATGTCGTCGTCGGAGTGCCTGCCGTCTCCAGTCCGTCCACATATCCGGCAGGCTGCGTCTCGGTGATGAGATACGTGCCGGGCGGCAAATTTCCAAACGAATAGCTGCCGTCATTCGCAGTCGTTGTCGTGACATTCACCGGGAGCCCGCTCGCCGACGTGCCCGTGAGCGTGAGCGTGACGCCGCCGATCGCGGTGTCGCCAGCGTCGAAAACGCCGTTCGCATTGTTGTCGTCGTACGCCGTGCCGGTGATCGCGTTCGTGTTCACGACGATGCGCTGTGTGTCTTGCGCCGGGTCGTCCACGCCGGGCGTGGGGGCTTCGGTGTAGCCGGGCGTCGCGCCGTAATCACGCTCGTTGCTTCCCGTGTTCGGCGTGCCGCTGAGCACGCTGTTCTGGCCTTCGTTTGCCGCAAGGCTGTCCCAGTAAATGCGCGCGTTGTTGTCCTGCGTGGTGCCGACGTTCGCGAGCGTGTTGTTCACCGTCGCCGCGTAGGTGATCGTGATCGTCTGACCGACTCCGAGCGTGGTGAGCTTCAGATTCAAAAGGCTGCCGGTCGAATTTCCCGTGCCGTCCTCGACGAGCGGGGAAGTAAGGATGCTCACACCATTGATCAGGATGCTCGACGGATCGAGCGTCACGCCCGAGGGGATCGCGTCGCGCACGAAAATATTGAACGCATCCGCGGCGTTCGCGACCGCGGGATTCGTGAGCGTGAGCGTGTAGTGCAGCGTCTGGTTGATGTCCGGCGTCGTGTCGTCCACGGCCTTGGTGATCACGAGCTTGGGCTCGACAACGGTGACGGTCGGGTCGCTCGCGGGAACCGTCGCCACAGTCCTCATGCCGCTCGTGCCGTCGTTGTAAGCCAGGCTTGCATCATTGGTGCGCGTGGTGCCGGCAGAGTTGCCGGGGATGTCCGCGACCAGCGCGGTGACGAGAATCTGGAATGTGTTGTTCGCGGGATTGTTGTCCGCCGCGTTCGTCAGATTGCCGAGCGTCCAAGTCACATTCGTGCCCGTCGTCACGCCGCCAGTGGTGGTCGGTGCGGGCAAAATGAACGGTGTCACGCCGGAGCCCGCGAAGTTTGCCGTGGCCGAGACGAACTGCAGTCCTGCCGGCAGCGAATCCACGACCGACGCGCTCTGCGTCACGCCTTCGGGCAGCGTGATATTCAGCGCGTATGTCACCGTTTCGCCAACGGCGACATTGTTGCCCGTCGTCGCGGCTTCGCTCGTGGAGACGAGCGTCTTCGTGATCGTCGGCGTCGCGACCGTCTTGTTCACGGACGAAGCTGCGACCGCGTAGTTGTTCAGGATCGTGCTGTTCGACGGCGCGGAATTGTCCGTCGGCGCGGGCACATCACCACCGGTGCGCTCGCCGGTCACGGAACCCGCGGCTCCGGGCGTGTCCGTTGCATTCGGCAGGCTCGTGTAGCTCGCTGTCGCCGTGTTCGAGATCGTCGAACCGGCCGCGGCGTTTGTCTTCACCAGCGCGTTCACGGTGATGGTCGCGCTGTCGCCGACCTTCAACTGGCTGAGCGTGAGATTCACCGCGGCGTTCGTCGAATTATTCGTCACCGTCGCGTAGCCGGGCGCGACGACGGAAACGTCCGTCGCCGGATTCGCGAGTGTGAGTTCCACCGTCGGGTTGCCCACGCGGATCGCGTCGAGGATGTCCTGCACGCCCACGTTGAACGCGTCCGCCGCATTCGCCGCGCCGAAGACCGCCGCCGCGTTGTTCGTGACGGTAATCGTGTAGGAAATCGTGTCGCCCGCATCCACGGGATTTGGCAGCGCGGGCGTCGTCTTACTGATGGTGAGGTTTGCCTCCGCGACCGTGACCTGCGGCCCTGCGGCGGGCGCGAGCGTCACCGTCGGTGTGTCCGCCGCCGTCGTCACGCCGTCGTTGTTCTTGTCGAAAATGACCTGAGCACCGTTGCCGAGTGTCGTCCCGGCCTGGTTGCTCGTCTGGTTGTTCACCAGCGCATCGAACTGGATCACGACAAACTCACTGCCCGCAGTGCCGTCGGAATTTTGCACCGTGCCAAGGTGGAAATACACCGCACCGCCGCTCGCAAAAGTCTGTGCGGTGTTCGCGATGTCGCTTGAAACATTCGCCGCGCCGAGCTGCACGCTCGGAGTCACGGAGGAGACCGTCGTCTGATCACCGGTGAAGAACGCCGGGCCGCCCGTGAGCACCGCCGGTGCATCCGGCGTCGCGGTCGAGGTGATCGCGCCGACATTCGCGGCGACGAACGCGTAGCGCACATTTCCATTGTTCAGGAAGGTGAGTCCACTCGGGAGCAGATCGCTCACAACGAGATCGGTCAGCGTGCTCTGCGGAATTTCCGCGACGATGCTGTACCGCACCGTCTCGCCGACGGCCACGGCGCTGCCGGTCGTGAACGCCTCCGACGTGCTCACGACACTCTTCGAAAGCTGTGCCGCAAAAATTTCACCGAAGTCGTATTCGATGCCCGTGTTGTTGCCCGCCGCGACATTCGCAAACGTGATCGCCTGGATGTTGTCGCCGCTCACGGTACCCGCCGCATTCGGCGCGCTGAGTCCGTTACCGACGGCGTTGATGCCGCTCGTGTAGCCGGTCGGCTGCGTCTCGCTGATTTGGTAGATGCCGGGCCGCAGGTTCGTGAAATTGTATGCGCCATTCGTGCCAGTGGTCGCGACGGTGTTGACCGTATTGCCGAGGTCGTCCGTGCCGGTGAGCGTGACGGTCACGCCCTGGATTCCGCTTTCGCCGGGCTCGCGTACGCCGTTGTTGTTCAGATCCTGATACACGTAGCCGGAGAGGCTCGCGGGATTCAGTTCGGCGAAATTGTTGCCGGTCCCGGTGATGCCGCTCGTCGCGAGATTGATCGCGGTGATCGTGTCGCTTAGCGGATTGTTCACCGTGTTGCCGCCCTGCGTGCCGACGACATTTTTTCCGTCGAGCAAGCCCGAAGGCTGCGTCTCGGTGATGACGTAATTTCCCGGCCGCAGGTTCGCGAACGAGTAGTCGCCCGTGCCGTTTGTCGTCGTGGTGGTGCTGACTGAGTTTCCGAGATCGTCCGTGCCAGTGAGCACTACGGTGACGCCGGGGATGGCAGCGTCCGTGCCGTTCTGAATGCCGTCGTTGTTTCCATCGTTGAACACGCGGCCGCTCAGTGTGGACGGCGCGAGTTCGCCGAAGTTGTTGTTCACGCCCGCCGTGCCCGCGACGATACTGAGGCCGCTGAACTGATCATTCGCCACAGTGCCGCCCGGCGTGCCGATGGTGTCCTTGCCGTCGAGGAACGCCGCAGGCTGCGTCTCGGTGATCGTGTAGCCCGCCGCGTCGCTCGGCCGCAGGTTCGTGAATGAATACGCGCCGGTGAGATTCGCCGTGGTCGTCGTGACGTTGACCACATTGCCCAGATCATCAGTGCCCGTGAGCGTGACGAATGTACCGCCGATTCCGCTTTCGCCGGCCTGCTTCACGCCGTCGTTGTTCGCGTCAGAATATACGAAACCCGAAAGGCTCGCTGGCGTGAGTTCGCCGAAGTTGTTGTTCACGCCGGTCGTGCCCGACACGACGCTGATGCCGCTGAACTGATCGTTCGCAGTCGTCCCGCCGGGCGTGCCGATCGTGTCCTTGCCGTCGAGGAAAGCCGCGGGTTGAGTTTCCGTGATCGTATAGCCCGCCACGTCGCTCGGGCGCAGGTTCGTGAACGAATACGCGCCGGTGAGATTCGCCGTGGTCGTCGTGACACTTACGGAGTTGCCGAGATCATCCTTGCCCGTGAGTGTGACCGTCACTCCGCCGATTCCGGCTTCGCCGCCCTGTTTCACGCCGTCGTTGTTCGCATCCGAATACACAAAGCCCGCGAGGCTCGCGGGGACGAGTTCGCCAAAGTTGTAACCCGTGCCGGAGTTGTTGCCCGGCGTGACATCCACAATCGCGATGCCCGTGACCACGTCGTTGCCGAGCGTGCCGGGATTGTTTGCGCCGGTCAGGCCGGTGCCGAGCGCGTCCTTGCCGTCGAGATACGCGGCGGGCTGCGTCTCGGTAATTGTGTAATTACCGGGGCGGACGTTCGCGAAATTGTAAGAGCCCGCGCCGTTCGTCGTCGTGACGACGCTCACGGCCTGGCCGAGATCATTCGTGCCCGTGAGCGTGACCGTCACGCCGCTGATGCCATTTTCACCGGCCTCCTGAATGCCGTCGTTGTTCGAGTCCACATACACCGTGCCGGAGAGGTTCGCGGGATTGAGTTCGGCGAAATTGTTGCCGGTGGAATTCGCGTTCGAGACGATCGGCACGGCACTGATCGTGTCGCTCGGCGGCAGGGCGACGTTGCCGCCAGTCGAGCCCGCAGTGTCTTTTCCGTCGAGGTAGCCCGCGGGCTGCGTCTCGGTGATCGTGTAGCCCGCCGAGCCGCTCGGACGCAAGCCGGTGAAGGTGTAGTCGCCGGTGCCGTTCGTAGTCGTGGTGAGGCTCACGACGTTGCCGAGATCGTCGCTGCCGGTGAGTTTCACCGTTACGCCGGAGATGCCTGCGTCCGCGCCGTTTTGCGTGCCGTCGTCGTTGTTGTCGCTGAAGACGCGGCCCGACACGCTGCCCGCGAGAACTTCGCCGAAGTTGTAGTTTGCGCCTGCATTGTTGCCCGGCGCGACATTCACGATGGCGACGCCGGTGAACTTGTCCGCGCCGACTGTGCCCGCGCTGTTCGGCGAAGTGAGGCCGGTGCCGAGCGTGTCCTTGCCGTCGAGGTAGGCCGCGGGCTGCGTCTCGGTGATCGTGTAGCCCGCGCCGTTGCTCGGGCGGAGATTTGCGAAAGTGTAGGCGCCGTTCGAGTCGGTCGTCGTCGAGACATTGAACGCGTTGCCGAGGTCGTCCGTGCCGGTGAGCGTGACCGTCACATTCTGAATGCCGGGTTCGCCCGCTTCCTTCGCGCCGTCGTTGTTCGGGTCGTAATAGACAAATCCCGTGAGGCTCGCGGGATTCAGTTCTCCGAAATTGTAAGCCGTCGCAGCCGTGTTCTGCGGAATCGTGATCGCGGAGATTTGATCATTCACCGTCGTCGCATTTCCGCCGGAAGTTCCCGCGGTGTCCTTGCCGTCGAGATACGCGGCGGGCTGCGTGACTTCTGTCACGACATACGTGCCGGGGCGCAGGCCGACGCCGCCGTTGTTGAAGACGTAGTTGCCGTTGCTGTCCGTGCTGCCGCTCAGCGACACGCTCTGGCCGTACACGTCCGTGCCGGTGAGTTGGACGGGCACGCTCTGGATGCCGATCTCGCCACCGTCGCGCGTGCCGTTGTTGTTCACATCGGAATACACCGAACCCACGATGCTCGACGGCAGCACTTCGCCGAAATTGTAGCCCGCACCCGTGAGACTCGTGTGCGAGGCGATGGTCAAAGTGCTGATCGTGTCGCTGCCGAGCGCGTTCGATTTTGTGCCGCCGAAATTCGTGCCGACCGTCTCCACGCCGTCCGTGTAGGCTGCGGGCTGCGTCTCGGTGATCGTGTACACGCCCGCCGGGAGGCCGGTGAAGGAATACGCGCCGCCGCCCGAGGTGAGCGTCGTGAGCGAGACGGCGTTGCCATTCAAATCCGTGCCGGTGAGCGCGACGATGACGTTGTTGATGCCGACATCGCCCGCGTCGAACACGCCGTTTGCATTCACATCCTGATACACCGTGCCGGTGATCGTGCTCGCGCTGACCGTGACGCGCTGGGTGTCCTGCGCGGGATCGTTCGGCGCGGGCGTGGGCGCCTCGGTGTAGCCGGGCGTCGCACCGGAGTCGCGTCCGGTCGTGCCGTTCGGGATGCCGGTGAGGACGGCGTTGTTGTCGTTGTTCGTGGGCTGGCTGTCCCAGTAAATGCGCGCGTTGTTGTCGAGGTTCGTTCCCGCGAGCGCGAGCGCCTGCGAGACGGTCGCGTTGTAGGTGATCGTCACCGTGCTGCCGACGGCGAGGCTCGTGAGGCGGAAATCAATGAGGCCGGTTGTCGAGTTGTTACTGCCCGCGTCCACGAGCGGTGACGAAGCGATGAGCACGCCATTCACGCGGATGCTGGTTAGATCGAGCGTCATCCCGGCGGGCATCGCATCGCGCACGATCACGTCGTAGGCGATGCCCATGCTCGCAGCGGTGTGCGAGACGGTAAGCGTGTAGTTCAGCGTCTCGCCGATGTCCGGCGTGGTGTCGTTCACGCTCTTGGCTATCACGAGTTTCGGCTCGACGCCTGTGACATTCACAGGCGGCGTTGTCACCGTCGGATCGCTGGGAACGGTGAGCGTCGCAGTGTTCGCCAGCGAAGTCTGGCCCGGCGTGGTGCCGACGTTGCCCGCGTCATTCAGCACGCGAGCGGTAACGAGAATCACGAACGAGTTGTTGTTCGCCACATTGTCCGAAGCAGTCGCGATGGAGCCAAAGGCGAAGCTGATCGGCACGCCGTCGCCAGTGCCGCCACTGATTGTGGGCGCGGGCAGCGTGCCATTGTAGTCCGCAGCGAGCAGTCCGCCGCTCGCCGCCGCAGTCGTGACGATCTGCGAGGAGACATACTGCATGCCGACGGGGAGATTATCCACCGCGCTGAGGTTCGGTGTCGTGCCCTCGGGCAATGTGACTTTCAGCGCATATGTGACCGTCTCGCCGATGGCGACATTCGAGCCGGCAGTGTTCGTGTCGCTCGTCGTGAAGAGCGATTTTGCCATTGTGGCGACGGGCACCGTCACTGGGCCGTTGTCGTTCGCGGCATACGCGCGCTCGCGATCGGTTGTGACGTCAGTCGAGGGATTGTAGCCGCCCGTGGCGGTCTTGTCGCCGGGCAGGCCGGAGTAGGCGATGGACGCCGTGCTGTCGATCGTCTCATTCGGCGTGACGGAATTTTTCAGCGTCGTGGAAAATGCGATCGTCACCTTCTCGTTGAGCGCGAGATCGAACGTCTGGCCGGGGATCGTCTGCAGCACGCCGCCGACGATTTGGAATTTGCTGCTGATGTTGCCGAGCACCGAGTCCGTCACGGTGAACGAACCGGGTGTGTTGAAATCCGTCGGCAGCGTGTCAGTGAACGTCGTGTCAAACGCGCCCGCGAGGCTGTTCGCGAGGTGGCTGATGACTGCGGAATAGTTCACCGTGTCGCCCGCGTCGCCGCTCGTGCCGCCGCCCGCGAAGGTCACGGTTTTGTTCACGCCGAGATGCGGCTCGATGAGCGTCGCCGTCGTGCCGCCCGGATCAATGACGCCCGAAGTGCTCGCGCCGCCGTTCACGGTGAAGCTCACCGAATTCGTCCGCGTGACCTGCGCGCCCTGCGTGCCCGTGTTGCCCGCCACGTCGAGCACGACGGCCTGATACGTGAAGTAAAATGCGTTGTTGTTGATGTTGTTGTCGCCCGTCGTCGTGATCGTGCCGAACGCGAACTGCACATCCGTGCCCTCGGTGAATGTGGAATTTCCAACTGCGGTGACGGTCGGCGCGGCGAGCCCGCTGCCGTTGAACGCAGCCGTGCCCGTGCCGGGCTGCGCGACATTCAGCGGGACGGTGCTGCCGTCGGGACGAGACGCAAAAAGCTGCACGCTGCCCGGCACGTACGCCATGCCGAGCGGGATGTTGTCGAGCACGGAAGCCGGTCGCGAAATTATCCGGCGTGCTGGCTTCGCTCGTGGTGAAGATGGACTTCGACACGATCGGCGATCCGACGGCAGTGGTCACGACGGTTGATGCGATCGAGTAGTTGTCGAGAAACGCCGGATTCGGTGTGTTTTGAGTCGGGCTCGAGATGCCCGCGCCGGTGCGCTCGTCGGCATTTGTGCCGGGCGTGCTCGTCCACGAGGTCTGCACGGTGTTCGAGATTTGCTGGCCGCTCTGAACGGTGTTCGCAAGCGTGCCGGTGACCTGAATGGAAACGCTGCCGCCAAGCGGAATGTCAATCGAGCCGGGAACGAGTTGCAGCGTGTTCACGCCCGCGATGTTCACGATCTGGAAATCCGCAACCGTCGGCGCGGTGAATGCGCCGCCAAATCCCGTCGCCGTGAACGTGCCGGCGACAATCGTCGGCGACGAAAGCAGGGCGGGCAGCGGATCGCTCAACACCACATTGTATGCATCCGCCTGGCTGGTCGCGCCGGGATTGCTGATGGTGATCGTGTAGGTGAGAGGATCGCCTGCGTCGCCGCTCGCGCTGCTCACGGTTTTGCTCGCCGACAGCGTCGGCTCAATGACCGTGACAGTGTGATCGTTCGGCGTCGCGTCGGAGACCGTCGTCGTTGAGGCGTTGTTCGGATTCGTGAACGTGACCTTCGCCACGTTGTTCAGCGTCGTGCCGCTCTGGTTGCCGATCACATCGTCCACGATGGCGCGCACGCGGATGAGGAACGAGTTGTTGTTTGCAACATTGTCCGCAGCGACGGTCACATTTCCGAAGCTCAGGTTTCCGCCGACGCCATCCGTGCCGAGCGTGCCGCCGAGCGTAGTCATCGCCGGAGTGCCGAGCGATCCGGGATTGCTGAAGTCCGCGCCAAGCTGTCCGTTGCTCGCCGCCGCGGTGGCGATGATCTGGTAGCCGGTGCCGCCGTTGAAAGTCGTATCGAGCCGCATTCCCGCGGGCACAAGATCCTTCACGTTGAGATTCTGCGTCACACCCTCGGGCAGCGTCACGAGGATGTCGTAGAGCACGCTTTCGCCGACGACCGCGTCGCCGAGCGGATTGCTGCCCGCCGTCGGCACGCTGAAGTCCGCCGCGCTCGCGGAGCCGCCGGCGAAGCGTTTGTCCACCGTCGGTGTGCCGACTGTGACGGTCGAGACGGGCGCGGCGGCGTAGTTGTTCAGCACCGCGGCGTCCGTGCCCACGCCGCCCGCACCGGTGCGCTCGGTCGAGGCCGCATTGTAAATGGAACGCGCGCCCGGACTGCCCGAGAGGCTCGTCCACTGGACGTTCGCGGTGTTCGTGAAGGACTGCGTGGCCGGGACGGTCGTCGAGACGGTGCCCTGCACGATGATGTCGAGCGTGGTGCCCGCGACGATGTCGAGGCCGTTCGCACTCGCGGTCTGGAGCGTGCCGCCGCCGATCGTGAAATCCGCAGCCGTGAAGCCGCCGCCGCTGACCGAGAAAATCGAGGCTCCCGTGAGGAATGCCGGCAGCAAATCATTGAGCGTGGTATTGAAGGCGGTCGCACCGCCCGCCGCATTCACAATCCGAACGCGATAGAAAATCGTGTCGCCACCGTCCACATTCGAGAGCGAGGCGGCAAAGGTTCCGTTCGACGCCGTGTCCGCGCCCTTGGTCACGGTGAGCGCCGGCTCGACCACCGTCACATTTGCGGTCGCGACGGACTGCGCGAACGAATACGGCGTCGCCGCACCCGCGGGGACGTTCGTGTATTGCGCGGAAAAAGTGGCCGCGTTGTTGAGCAGCGAGCCGGACTGGTTGCCGGGCGCGGCAGGCGTCGTGTTTTCATCCAACACCACGGCCTGATAGGTGATGGTGATCGTCTCGGGCGTTCCGTTGCTGGAATTGCTGTTCGTGAGCGTGCCGAAATTGAAGGCGAGATTGTGGCCGTTGCTCGTGACGGTGACATTCGACGGCGCGGTGCCCGTGCCCACGGTGTTCGCCGAGGTGAGGCCGGCGGAAAGCACGACGCTCGTGACATCCACAAAGGCGAGGCCAGGATCGAGCACGTCGTTGATCACCGCGTTCGGCGTCGAGCCTTCCGGCACGGTGAGCGTGAGCGTGTAGTTCACGAGTTCGCCGATGACGGCCTGCGTGTTGTTGTTTCCGGTCGTGTTGAATTCGGTGCCTGTGAGCACCTTCGTCAGCACAGGTCGCGGGATCGTGAGATTCGCAGAGTCGGTCTGGCCGTTCGGGACAAAATTCACACCGCCCGTCTTTTCTCCCGTGTAATTTTGCAGCGTCGCCGTGTTTGTCAGCGTCGAGCCGGCCTGCACGGCACCGGGCGTGAGCGTGAGATCGTAGGTGATGACGACCGTGTTCGAGCCGTTCGTGATCGCTGCGCCGCCGTTGGAGCTTTTCCCGCGGCTCAGCGCGCCTGTTCCGGTGTCGCCTCCGGTGTTGCCCGCTGAGTAGCTGTCCGTGAGCGTGACCGAGAGCGCGCCTGCGCCATTGATCGTCGCGATGTAATCGGTGCCCGCGACGAGCAGCGTGCCGTCGCCGCGGCGGAGTGTGAGATTCATTGCAGCGGTGCTCGCGGGAATGTTGTAGCCCGTCGGCACGGCGTCGCCGATCTGCACGTTAAACGCGTCGCTGCTCCCAGAGTTCTGCGCGACGATCGCGTAACGCACCGTGTCGCCGGCGTCCACGTTTGCCGCCGCGGAGACATCGCTCGCGCCGATGGCCGCGGCCTGCACGGCATTGCTCACCGTGCCGGTGAAACTCGATCCGCCGCTCGGCGCGCTGAAGCCGATCCCGCCGAGCGTGAGGCCCGTGGAGTTGTAGCCGACGATGCCTTTGTAGAGCGTCACCGCAGGCTCCTGGATTTGGAACTGGATGATCGCGTTCGAAGTCACGGCCGTCGCCGGCTGCTGCGTGTTGTTCTCCGATCCCTGCACCTGGTTCGTAAGGAAAAGCCCGTCGGCAAATGCCTGCCCGCCGACTGTCACAGTGAAAAGGATGTCCACCTTTTTCGCCGTCGGGATCGGCGCGGGATTGTCCGTCGTGCCATAATTGAACACGACGTCGTTGTTGGCGGCGTTCACCGAGATGGTCGGCGGTGCGCCATGGATCGGGCGCAGCGTTTCATTCGGCCCGAACTGCGCCTGGCCCGCGAGAGGGGCAACGGCGCTGATGGTGTCGTTGAACGTCGTGACTTCCGTCGCGTTCAGCACGGGCAGCGGGAGGTAGTCGCTGAGTGTGAGGTTTTCCACGCTGCCAGTCGGCAAATCATACGTGAGTTCGTAAGTGATCGTGTCGCCGGGGCTCACGAGGTACTGGCCGCTGCTGCCGATGTAGGTGCTTGCAAACGAGGGATCGCTCGTGAGCAGTCCGTTGATCGCGTAGATTTTTTTTGCGACGGCGGAATTGGCGATCGCGATCGAGGCTCCGGAATTGTCCGTGATAACATTTCCGGTCGCCGTGAGGTTGTTCACGTTCAGCACCGAGCCGCTCACGACCTCGGTGTTCGTCAGCACATCGCGCGGATCGAGCGTCGCATCGCCGCTCGGCGCGGCGTCCGAAAATTTGTCCTGAATCACCGTGCGGTAGGTGAGCGTCATCGTCGTGCCGCCGAAGGGCAGCGGCGGCCGGTTCGGCAGCGCGCCCGCGCCGGTCCCGCCGTCCGGGATGCCACCGCCGAGGAGCGTTCCGTTCCGGGCTGCCGCGATGAGGCTCATTTCGCCGGAGAGATTGAAGCTCAGTCCCGTCGTGCCATCGGTGCCGTCGCTGGAAACTCCATCGCCGAAGCTGCCCGGCCCGCCCGATCCCGGCGCGGAGTAGTGCGCGGTGACGGTGTAGTCTGCCGCGTTGAAATTCTGCACCGAGTAGGTCACGCCGTGCTCCGTCCACGAGATCGTTGGCACGAAGCTCGGGTCGAGCCGCTGGCCGTCGGAAATCACATCCGCGAGGCTCAGGTTGTTCATTGCGAAATAATCCGACACCTCGATCTGAATCGTGTACTGGAGCGTGTCGCCGGGTGTCGCGCCTGCCGCGCCGGTGTCATTTTGAATGGCGACGGTCTTTTGCGTGGCGATGGATTTCGCAGTGATCGTGTCCGTCGCGGGCGTTGCGTTGACGGAGACATTTTGCGGATCACCTATGTCAATCGGGTTCCATTTGCCCGAAGCATTGGCGGTGTCTGTCACAGTCGCAGGCGCACCGGTGCTCGCCGGGAGAATGACGGCGCTCGTCGAATCAATCCGCGGGACGTAGAAGCTGAAGATCACACTCGCATCCTGCGCGCCTCCGGTGCCGGTCACGCTGACGAAAGTCTCCGAGAGCGTGCCCCCGGGAGTCGTCGTGCTCGGCAGGCTGCTCGCGGATGGCGAGACGCTCACGCCATTCGCGAGCGTCGAGTCCACCGAGACGAACTGCATGTTGTTCGGCAGCAGATCCGAGATCTTGAGGTTCGTGATGGTCTGGCCCGCGGCGATGCCCACATCGAGGCGGTACTGCTGGACAAAGTTCGGCCCCGTCGCCGTCTCCTGCTCAGGCCCGAGATAAGTCTTCGTGATCGTGAACAGCGTCGGCGTGACGCTCGTGTTTTGATAGCTTCCGACGATCGAGGGGTCGGTCGTCGGGTTGTCCAGCGCGTCGTTGCCGTATTGGAAACCGCCACGCGCGCTAATCGCGAGCGACTTGTTCACCTCGGCAAGGTTGCTCACCGTGAGATCGAGATTGATAGTCGCCGCCGGCTGCGTCGGTGTGAAGCTGCCGAAGGGCAGTTGCAACACGAGCAGCGTGTCGCCCACGCCGTAGCCCGCCGGGGCGTACACGGTGAGCGGATTGCCCGCATTGTCCTTGGCATAAGGATGGATCGCCCACGCGCCCGAGGGATGCTGCGCGTCGGCGGCCTGGAATGTGAGCTTCGTCGTGGTGAGCGGCGTGCCGAGGTATGTCGCCGTGTCAGAACCAACGACGAAATCCACGCCACCGCCGCCGCCCGTCACACCGGTCGTATGATCCAGCACGAGATCCACGTACGGGCCGAAGCCCGGATTCGTGCCCGCGCTGTTGCTGAAGCTCACCGTGACCGGGATCTTCTGGCCGATCAGTGTATTGGCCGGTACGGTGACGGCGACTTGCGGCGCGGCGCTGCAGAGGATTCGATCTTCGATGGATTCCAGCAGGAGTTTCCTGCGGGCCTTTTTTTTGAACTGTGTGCGATTCACTTCCGGTCGTTTGGGATTCATGGGCTGTGGGACGGGGGAAAATCGAAAGCAGTTCCCGTGACAGACCGGCCCGCGGCTTTTGCAGCATGCGCTCCTCCTCTGAAAAATGCTCGCGGCATCAAATCCCCGGCAGCTCGCAAACTCTCAGTATTGAGAGGCTTCGCGTCATCTCGGCAAACAACCGGCCCGCGTGCAGCACCACGCCCGTTTCACTCGTATGCAGAGGTGAAAACGCGCCGCTTTCAAAAAAACTTTCACGAACTGCAGCCAGCCAGAATGCGACCTGCTTTGGCACCCGTGAGAATTTTTCCCAACCCATCAGCCCATGCCAGCCATCCAGCCCTCCATCGTCGCAGCATCCATCGCGTGCCTGCTCCTCATCCCCTGCGCTCACGCAGCGCCGCGGCCGACATCGCCGCAGGCCGAGCCTCCGCTCCCCGAGCGCTGGCAGCCGAATGCCGAGGAAGCCCGGCTGCTGGGAGAATTCGAAAACCGCGCGGCGAACATCAGCCCGAAGGCCCAGCGGTTCCCCAGCACGCCCTCGGCCGAAAGCATCCCGAAATCTTTTTCGCCGTGGTGGCTGCGCGGCCAGGTGCAGAGCATCGGAAAAAAGACGCACCGCGAGAACATCACGCTCGAGGATCTCTACATGCGAGCCATCCGCCATTCGACGCAGATCCGCGTCTTCGGCGATCTGCCCGTGATCCGCGAGACGGGAATCCGCGAGGCCAAGGGCGCATTCGATACGAATGCATTCCTCAACTCCCAGTTCGAGCGCACGAATGATCCCGTCGGCAGCACGCTCACCACGGGCGGGGCCGACCGCTTCCAGCAGGACGAGTGGTCCATCGAAGCCGGGATCAAAAAGAAAATCTCCACCGGCGCGGACGTCTCCCTTTCGCAGAAAATCGCGCAGACCCGGAACAACTCGATCTATTTCACCCCGAATGCGCAGTCCACCGGCCGCCTCGAACTCAGCATCATCCAGCCCCTGATCAAGGGCTCCGGCGTCGGCTACAACCGATCGATCATCCAGATCGCGAAGATTGATTCCGAGGTCGCGATGTCGGAATTCGTCCGGCAGACGGAGAGCCATATCCAGGAAATCGCGCGCACCTACTGGGCGCTCTACGCAGCACGGGTGACGTACCTCCAGAAGCTCCGCCTCCTCGAGGAAACGGGAAAGCTCGCGAACGAAATCAAGGCCCGCGAAAACATTGACGCGCAAAGCTCCCAGATCTTCCGCGCACAAAGCGCCGTCGCCGCGCGCAAGGCCGACCTCATCCGATCCGAAGCCGCAATCCGCAACGCACAGGATCGCCTCGCCGCACTCACGAGCGACCCGCGGCTTCTCCCGAATTCAGGCATCGAACTCGTCCCGACCGACCGCCTCGTGCTCACGGGCGAAATGGTGGACGCACAGCAGGCCGCGCACACCGCGCTGCGCAGCCGCCCCGAGATCAACCAGGCTTTCAACCAGCTCCGCGCCGCGACCATCCGCGAAAAAATGAGCCGCAACGAAGTGCTCCCCGAGCTGAATCTCGTCCTCAAAGGCAGCCTCGGCGGTATTGACGGCGGCAACTATTTCGCCGGCTACGCCCGCGAGTACAACACCGGCGCACCCGGCTTCACCGTGGGATTCGAGCTGAAGTATCCCCTCGAAAACAACATCGCACGCGCACGCCTCGAACGCCGCCGGCTTGAGTTGCGCCAGCAGATTGACCAGCTCCGCACGACCGTGGACAGTGTGCTGCTCGAGGTGAAAATCAGCGCCCGCGAAGTCGGCACGGCCTATCGCGAGGCGACCTCAAAATACGCCGCTGTGAAGGCATACTCCGAGGACATCGAGAGCCTCCAGGCCCGCCGCAGCGTGCAACCCTTTCTCGACCCCGCAGTCTCCGCGCTCATCGGCGCAGAAGCCACGAAGGCCGCGAACCTCAGCCAGACCACGGACTACATTGACCGGATGCTCGACGCACAGGATCGCCGGGCGCGCGCCGAGGAGGATTTCATCATGGCCGCGTCCGAATACCAGGTGGCGCTCGTGAATCTTCAGCGCGCAAAGGGCAAGCTGCTCGGCTTCGAGGGCATCCAGATCATGCGTGGCCGCGACGATCAGAATCTCCCGCTGCTCTATCTCGAAAAGGGTGGCCGCGACGGGAAATCATCACGCGATGCGAAGTCGCTTACCCGCAACGAATAGTTCGGGCCGTGCATCTGCCACGCCTGATTTCCATGTCACTGCCAGCCGTTGCCTTCAAAGGTGACGGCGAAAAGTGTGCGTGTTGATCCGCCAGCATTCCCAACCGTGTTTCACCTCTCGGACATTTTCTGCACAGGCACCGGCGTACCGGCCACTGCGCGCCGCTTCTCCGGCGCGCTCACCGCAATCCGCGCGGCCTCCGCCATTCATGCAGACGAGAGTGACACGCGCCTGCGTGAACACTCTGCCGCTCTTCGCAGAGAATCCCGCAGCCGCAGCGCCGCGGATGATCTCCCCGTCCGCGCCATCGCGCTGATCGCGGAGTCCATCCGCCGCACGCTCAAACTCCAGCCGTACGACTGCCAGCTCATGGCCGGACTCACGCTCACCGAGGGGCGCATCGCCGAGATGGCCACCGGCGAAGGCAAGACGCTCGTCGCGCTGCTGCCCGCATTCGTCTTCGCACTCCACGGTCGCGGCGCGCACATCTCGACGGTGAATCCCTATCTCGCCGCACGCGACTGCGAGTTCGCACGACCTGCCTTCGATTTGCTGGGAATCACCACCGGCCTTCTCGAAGAACGCACGCCCAACCCGAAAAAGAAGGCCGCCTACGACTGCGACGTGACCTACGGCGTCGGCACGGAATTCGGTTTCGACTACCTGCGCGATCAGCTCGCGATCCGCGCTGCAGGCGGCGCGCGGCCCCACGCCTTTCACGAGATGCTGCTCGGCTCGGCCCGCGCGAAACCCGACACCGTGCAGCGCGGGCATGCCTTCGCGATCATTGATGAGGCGGACAGCATCCTCCTCGATGAGGCGCGCAGCCCGCTCATCATCTCGATGGGCGAGAGCGCACCGTGCAGGGAGCCCGCGCCGTATCTCCTCGCCGATCAAATCGCGCGCACGTTGAAGCACGGCGAAGATTTTTCCTCCACCACACCACACGAACCGCTGCTGCTCACGGACACGGGAAAATTCCGCGCACACGCCGCGCTGACCGACGACGCGCTGCGACTCCTCCGCCGCGTGTGGACGCACTACGTCGAGCAGGCGATCCATGCGCGGCACAGGCTCCATCGCGACGTCCACTTCATCGTCGCAGAAGGAAAGGTCATCATCGTGGATGAATTCACGGGCCGCCCATGCCCCGATCGCAGCTGGCGCGACGGGCTGCATCAGGCAGTCGAGGCCACCGCAGGCACGACGATCACGGAAGAAAATCCAAGCGAGGCCACGATCACGCGCCCCGGATATTTCCGGCTGTACGAAAAGGCCTGCGGCATGACGGGCACCGCCGCCGAGGCCGCATCCGAGCTTCGTGAGATCTACGAATTGAATGTGCGCATCGTCCCGCTCAACCGTCCGTGCCGCCGCACGGTGCTGCGTGATCGCGTCTTCGTGGATCGCGCCGCAAAACTCGCCGCGGTCACGCGCGAAATCCTCGGGCGGCATGGCAAAGGCCAGCCCGTCCTCGTCGGCACGCGCACCGTGGCGAACAGCGAGGAACTCGCCGCACTCCTTTCCAAATTCAAATTTCCGTTCCGCCTGCTGAACGCAAAACAGGACGCCGACGAGGCGGAGATCATCGCGCAGGCCGGCGAGCCCGGCAACATCACCATCGCCACAAACATGGCGGGCCGCGGTGCCCACATCCCGCTCCCGCCGCAGAGCGA
The DNA here is from genome assembly GCA_903882875.1 of uncultured Spartobacteria bacterium. Lineage (GTDB taxonomy): Bacteria > Verrucomicrobiota > Verrucomicrobiia > Chthoniobacterales > Chthoniobacteraceae > SXWH01. The sequence continues at coordinate 25,665 of CAIRYQ010000126.1, forward strand.
GGCCGCCGGCGGACTGCATGTGATCGGGCTTGAACGCCACGAAAACGCGCGCATTGACCGCCAGCTCATCGGCCGCGCCGCTCGGCAGGGACAGCCCGGAAGCGCACAGTTTTTCCTCTCGCTCGACGACGAGCTGCTCCACCGTCACAGCCCCGCAGCAGCGGCGAAACTCGCGCGCATGACGGCAACCCCCGAGGGCGAACTCCCGTCCGAGACCGCCGAACATTTCCTCCGCGCCCAGCGCAGCGTGGAGCACGCAGACCGCAATGGCCGCCGCGCACTGGCCGAATACGACCGCTGGATTGATGAACTCAAACAAGCCCTCTAAATTCCTGCTCACGCCGCTGCTCGCCCTGTTCGCCCTCACAGCGCGCGCGGATGTGCCCGGCTACACCGAACCCTACAAGACGATCACCGTCAGCGCCGCCGAAACGGGCGTGATCAAGGAACTCCCCGTCGAGGAAGGAAGCGTCGTCAAGCAGGGGCAGATCCTCGCGCGCCTCGACATCGCACAGCTCAATGCCGAACTCGAAATTGCGAAAATCCAGGCGGATCTCCAGCGGACAAAAGTCGAACGCCTCGAAGAACTCGCCCGCAGCCAGCGCGCCGCGAAGGAGGAGCTGGAACGTTCGCGCGCCGACTTGAAAATCCGCGATGCGGAGATCCGGAAAATCGAGGCCGCGATCGAGACGCGCACGATGCGCAGCCCGGTGAGCGGAATCGTCACGGAGATCAAACGTCAGCCGAGCGAGGCCGTCTCGCTGGGCAGTCCGCACGTCCTCACTGTCGTGCAGATTGACCGTCTCAACGTGAACCTTTTTCTCCCTCCAATCCGCGCGGAAAAGCTCAGACTCGGCGGCAGCGCGACGCTCCTCCTCGGGGAAAAGTCCGAACGTGTGCCCGCGATAATCGAGTTCATCTCGCCCGTCACGGACGCAGCGAGCGGGACTGTCCGCGTAAAATTTGTCCTGGACAACGCCGGGGCGAAATTGCGCAGCGGCATCACGGCGACGCTGGCGGATTAGACACCGAGCCGGCCCTTCGCAGGCGCAAGAACTACGCGCCGTATTTTCTCATCCACTGCGCGATGGCGCTGCGGAGTTCGTGCCACAGCGTCACCTTTTCCGGGCTCCGGAATTTCACGCGCGCAAGTTCGCCGTCGGCCAAATCGGATGCGGCGGCGGAAAGCATCCGCACGGTCGCACCGAAGTGCGGCTCGGTCAGCTCATGGCGCACCTGGCCCTGCGCCTGCGGGGCATCGTTGTCCTGCACGCGCTGCACCGCCAGCGGCCCGCCCGCGAGCGCGGTGAGCGCGGCGTGCGGCAGCGTCCGCGACGCATTGCCGTCGAGCCGCTCCAGTTGCCCGGAAAATGTTTCTCCACGGCCCTCGATACGCACGGAGATCCGGTGATGGAGCGCCGCCTTGAAATGCGGTTCCACGTCCTGCCCGAGCGCAAGCAGCACTTCACGGCCGGCAGTCTCGCCGATTTTCAAAATCTCCTCGCCGCGCTGGACGTACGAGCCAAGCGCATTCTCCAACGTGCGCGACGAGACGCGCCCGGCAATCGGCGCACGGATCCGGAGCGTCTCGGCATACGACTCGTTTTCCTTCATCACTTTCCGCAGCCCGTCGGCTTTCGCCATTTCCGCCTGGTATTCGGCCACGTCACGCCGTGAGTAGGCGATTCGCGTGCGGACTTCCTGCGCCTCAAGTTCGCGCCTCGATCGCATGAGCGCGGATGCGACTTCCTCGTTCCGCAATTCCATGAGCAGCGCACCCTCCTCGACCACGTCCCCGTCGCGGACAAGGATTCGCCCGATGAATCCCGGACACTCCGCGCGGACGATGCGCGTGTCGCCAAATTCCACCACGCCGCGAGCGATGACCGTTTTCCGGTACGGCGTAAAAAGCACCATGCCGGCAAGCGCCGCGATCAGCGAGATCCGCAGCGCGAGATCCGCCACGGCACCCGTTCCGCGGCGCATGTGGGCTCCCGCTTGCCGTGCAAACGCGGCCACAGCCGGCACCATCCACGCGGCCGCGGCGATGATCGCAAAGGCGATTCCTCCTCCGCGGAACATGACGCTCGCCGCGACGAGCATTCCGACAAACGCGATGTTCTGCCACACCCACGCGGCGATGCCGTAGAGCGCCACGATCCATTCCTCGCGCGACGCCGGATGCGCAGGCTTCAGCTTCGCGGCGCCCGTGAGCAGCCACGACGCGGTGCGCGTGAACCACGTCCGCGCGCGCGGCGCGAGATTCGGGATGCCGAGCAGATCGCTGAGCACGAAGTATCCGTCGAACCGCATCAGCGGATTCGCGTTGAAGAAAAAAGTCACCACCGTGCCCATCACGATCACGTTATGGAGGATGGTCGCGGCCGGGCCGTCCGGGCTGGACGCCCAGACAATCGCGGCGATCGCGGCGACAAAAAACTCCGCATACATCCCCGCACACGCGACCGCGATCCGCCGCCAGCGCGACGCGAGCCCGAGGCTGGCCGTGGCATCCACGTAGCCCAGCGGCATGAAGAGGATGAAAATCACGCCGATCTCCCGGACGCGCGCGCCGAAGTACCGGCAGAAAATCCCGTGGCCAAACTCGTGGAGGATTTTCAGCACGATCCACACAAGGCCGAGCCACAGCCAGTTGTCCCGCGCGATGATCCCTTCGAAGCCGCGCGTGAAGCGCCCCCATTCCACCGCGACCTGCGAGGCGCCCGCGAGCACGACGCACAGCCATGCTAAAAATCCGAACCACCCGAGGAACGGCTTCAGCACGCGCGCGAGCATCGTGAAGAAACGATCCGGCCGCCCGAGCGGAACGCGGACGATGAGCGGGTTGATCCACTTTGCCGCACCGGCCCACGCACGCTGCGATTCCCTGCTGCGCCCCTCGGCACGATCGCTCTCGACCGCGAGCAGGTGCTGGTCCTTCAGCCATCCGAGCATCTGCAGCGCCTCGTGCTCGGTGAAAGTCTCGCCGCCGCGATCGCGCGCCAGCCTCGCGATGATCGAGGCGACCGTCTGCGTGCCGTCGAGCGAACGGAAAAACTGGTATTCCTCGAGCCCGACGCGGAAGAACTGCGACGACGACGGATCCTCGATCACGCACACGCGATCCCCTCCCTGCTCCTGCACGGTGAAATTCAGCCCGTCACGCAGACGCGGCCGCAGCAGTTCGAGTTCGCGGACGGAAAGGTTCATCGCGCGGCCTACCACCACAGCGTGGTGTTCACCCACTCGGCGAAACGGTGGCCGATGATCCAGATGAGCGCACGCCGGTCCCCCTCGATCACCGCGCGGCCTCTCATGCCGGGGCGCAGCTCTGGCGCATCGTGCGCGACCGACGCCTCGGCGACGAAGACATTCGCGCCGTCGCGCTGCTCGCTCTGCGGATGCAGCCGCTCGATTTTCCCCTCCCCGCTCCATCCGGAAAATGCCTCCAGCCGGAAGCTCACCGGCAGCCCCGTGCGCACGCGGCTGAACTCGCGGTCGGGCACGTCCACCTCCACGAGCATCGCGTCGAGCGGCGCGACTTCGAAAAGATTCTGGCCCTGGCGGATTGGCTGCCCCTCCGCACGGCGGAGATCGCCGCTCACCACCACGCCCGCAATCGGTGCCTTCACATCGAGCATCGAGAGCTTGCGCTCCACGAGCGCGAGTTCCTGCGCGATGCCCTCCGCCTCGAACGCCGCGACCTGCGCCGCGGAGAAATCCTTGCCCTCCGGGCTGTTCATCGCGCGGTCGCGTTTCTTCAGCGCCTGGTCGCGGCTCGCCGTCAGCTCGGCCTGCTTGAGCTTGAGTTCGCGGTTGTCCATCGCCACGAGGATGTCGCCCGCCGCGACCTTGTCGCCCGGCTGCACGCGGCTGCGCCCGAGCTGGCCGTCGAACGGCGCGGCGACCGTGCGCTTCACCTTCGGCACGAGCCGGCAGTCCGCACGGATGCTGTAATGAAACGGCCACGCCAGCAGCGCAGCCACACCGATCGCACCGACCACGGTCGCGCGGCGGCCATTGCTCGATGCGCGATGCCATGTGCGGCGGAAAAAGTGCGCCGCGGGATTTGGCCGCGCGCGCTGGATGAACCGGAAGAGCGAAGGCACGAACGGCAGCGCCGCATCGAGCAGCGCCGGAGTCCGGCGGTCCGGTTCGGAATCCCATTCGAGCAGCACCGCGCCGCGCCCTTCGCCAATCGGCAGCGACGTGATCCGCACCGCGCCCGTCTGCTGCTGGAGCAGTTCGTGCGAAATCGTCGCGCCGCGCCCGGCGTCGGCGGGAGCAAAATCAATCCGTTCGCCGCCCAGCAGCGTCTCGGCGAGCGCGGACTCCACGGGCTGGTGCGCCGGGCTCTTCGCATCGAGCCGCTGCACGCCGCTCATCGCGCGCAGCCGCACGCCCCGTCCGCTTTTCTCACCGAAGCACACACGCGTGCAGCCGGTGAAATCGCGCAGCGCATCCACCGCGATGCGGCACGCCTTTGCAAAGTCCTCCTCGTCCGCCGTGCGGCGGAACACATCCAGCAGCCCGCTCGTGCGCGCGAGCACCCAATGCAAGTCCGCCGTCGCGAGCCGCTGCTCGCGGTAGAGCAGGAAGCCCGCGAGGCTCTGCAGGATCACGAGGCACGCCTGCACGTCGCGCGGATTCGCCGCCACAATCTGCGCGATGAAAATCCACAGCGTCCGCTCGTCGCGGCGCACGGGCACCGCGATGGTGAACGCATCCGCGCCGAGCGACGCCGCGGGCTCGACGACCGCCACCGCGCTGTCCGCGAGACGTTCACCGATCGGCGCGAGCGCGGTCGCGAGAATCCCCCGCGTCGTCACTATCACGCTCGAGACGCCCGCATTGCCACGCGCCGGGAACAGCGCCAGCGCACGCGCATTCAGCAGCGCGCGGACGAATTCCAGCAGCGGGCGCAATTCCCCCGCGGGCGACTCGGCGAGCGCCGCGAGCTGATCCTGCACGCGCGCGCTGTCGGGCATTCCCGGCGCGACCGGTGCCTGCGCGCCTGTCGTGGCGCCTGGGTTCTGGGCTGCGGGGCCGCTCATTGCGCGACGGGGAAATCAGCCTGCTCGTGCGGACCGCGGATCACGGCTTTGCCGCCGCGGGCTTCGCCTCCTGCGCGCGTGCGAGAAGCTGCGTGACCATCTCATGAAACCGCCTGAGCGCGCTGTGCGGCATCGCGATGCGCGTGTGGATCGGCAGCACGCTCACGCCCCCGCCCTGATCCGGGATGATGCCGCTGGAAAAGTCGAGATACACCTCCTCCTGTCCCGTGGTGAGGACGATCTGGTTCGCATAGCGCGCCGTCATGTCCTCGTACTTGATCTGGAGCTTCACGTTGTTCGGTTTGGGATCGTTGGGCATCCGCCCTTCGTAGATGCCGCGCAGCAGCTTGGCAAATGCGGCGTGCCCGAATTTCCGCGCCTTGCAAGAATGGCGCATCCGCCGGGGACGAACCCGCAACCTCGCAGCGTGTCCCGGAAGACTGATGGCGCGTGAGCGCCAGATGCGCGCTCCACACCGGCCCCGGCACAGCCGCATCCTGCGCGGGCGCTCTGGATACCGGAGAGCGGATACCGGAAACCGGAAAGGCCCGTGCCTGGAGCGTGTCATGCACTTTGGCAGAGGCGGCGGTGAATCGAGGGCCAAAGGCCCGACACAAGCCAGCCCAGGGTAAGTCCGCGTCTTCCGCGGACGCCGCCCTGGGATATGGGCAAGAAACGAACAAAGCCCTGAAAGGGCGGCACACCTTTGCCGCAAGGGCGGCACACTTTGTCCCGCCCTTTCAGGGCTTTGATCCTGTTGGGCCGATGACCCAGGGCGTTGCCCTGGGCTGGCTTGGTGCGCACCGTTGGTGCTCAGAG
>CAIRYQ010000127.1 GCA_903882875.1 uncultured Spartobacteria bacterium
CTCCTTCATGATGTATCTCGGCGTGGACGGCGAATTCGACCTGCCGCACCACAATATCCACATCGCCGACGACTACGCGCGTAACCTCGACGAAATCGAAAACAAACACGTCCTCTCCGAGGATCCGTCGTTCTACGTGCAGAACGCGTGCGTCACCGACCCCACGCTCGCACCGCGTGGCAAGAGCGCGCTCTACGTCCTCGCGCCCGTCACGCATCAGCACAAGAACGTGGACTGGTCCCGCGAGCGCGAGCGCTTCTGCGCAAAAATGCTGCGGCAGATCGCGAAGGCCGGCTTCACCGACGTCGAGAAGCGCATCCGCTTCGAGCGCATCGTCACGCCCGACGACTGGGATTCGAAATACGAAATCCACCAGGGCGCGACCTTCAATCTCGCGCACACCCTCGACCAAATGTTGCACTTGCGCCCGCACAACCGCTTCGAAGACGTGGACGGCGTGTATCTCGTCGGCGGCGGCACGCATCCCGGCAGCGGCCTGCCCGTGATTTTCGAAAGCGCGCGCATCAGTTCGCGACTGCTGCTCGCTGACCTCGGCATCGAGTCCGCCGTCGCGCCCGCGTCGGAACTCGCGCAGCCAGACATGGAACTCGCATGAACGCGACCATCATGCCGCACATCGAGCCAGAACGCGACGTCCACGCGGACGCCCGCGCCGCGCAATCGCGCTGGTCGCAGACACCGATCCGCGAGCGTCTCCGCATCGTGCGCGCGCTGCGTCACCTCATCGCGGAAAATGCGGACAAGCTTGCGAGCATCGCCGCGTCCGTGAGCGATCGTCCCATCGCCGAGAAACTCGTCTCCGAAGTGCTCCCGCTCGCTGACGCCTGCCGCTGGCTGGAGAAAAGCGCAGGCCGCGTGCTCGCCGCACGCCGATGCGGAAGCCGCGGACGCCCGTTCTGGATGCAAGGCGTGACTTTCGAAGTGCAGCGCCAGCCCTTCGGCCTCGTGCTCGTGATCGGCCCCGGCAACTACCCGCTTTTCCTGCCTGCGGTCCACGCACTGCACGCGCTCGTCGCCGGCAACGCCGTCCTGCTCAAGCCCGCGCCCGGCACCCGCCACGTCGCGCTCGCCTTCGCACAACTCGCACGCGAAGCCGGACTCGATCCCGCGCTGCTCACCATCCTGCCCGAGAGCGTATTCGCCGCGCGCAGCGCCATCGCCGATGGCGTGGACAAAGTGATCTTCACCGGCTCCTCCGAAAACGGCCGCGACGTCCTCGCGACACTCGCCGAGACAAACACCCCATCCGTGATGGAACTCTCCGGCCAGGACGCCGTGCTCGTCTTCGCCGACGCCGATCTCGACCTCGTCGTCCGAGCGCTGCGCTTCGGCACCACCTTGAACGGCGGCAAGACCTGCATTGCACCGCGCCGCCTCGTGGTTGTGCAATCCATCGCCGAGGATCTTCTCGCGCGTCTCTCCATCGCGCGAGTTCCGATCATGCTCATCGAGCGCGTGCGGAACGATCACACGGCGGTGCATCGCGCGAATGACGCCGACTTCGCCCTCGGCGCATCCATCTTTTCCCGCGACGTGGCGAAGGCACGAACCTTCGCCGCGCGGATCAAGACCGGCTTCGTCCTCATCAACGACATCATCGTTCCCACCGCCGATCCGCGGATGCCGTTCGGCGGAGTAAAAGCCAGCGGCTTCGGCACCACTCGTGGCGACGAGGGACTGATCGAGATGACCTTCCCGCACGTCGTCGCGATCCGCCGTGGTCGCGCGCACCGGCACCTCGACGAACCCGCAGCGGACGATGCGCAACTCTTCTTCGCCTACATCCGCGCCGCGCACGGTACGTGTAGGTTCGCCGCGTTCCGCGAACTGTTCCGCGCACTGATCACCAAACTCAAAACCAGAAAGACACGACCATGAAACCCATCGGCATCATCGGCGGCGGCCTCGCCGGCCTCTCCGCAGCCTGCGTGCTCGCCGCGCGCGGACACCGCGTCACGCTCTTCGAGCGCAACGACTGGCTCGGCGGCAAGGCGGCGCAGCTCCGCGGTGACGGCTTCCGTTTCGACATGGGTCCGACCATCGTCACGATCCCGTCCGTGCTGCACCGCATCTTCAGCGAGGCCGGCGCGCGCGTGGAGGATTACCTCGATCTCGTGCGGCTCGATCCGCAGTGGCGCTGCTTCTTCGAGGACGGCTCGTCGCTCGATCTCGCGCAAGACCCCGAGGCGATGGCGAAGACGCTCGACGCCTTCGCACCCGGCACCAATTCCGGCGCACGCTACCGCGACTTCATCGCCTACAGCGAGCGGCTCGACGACATCTCGCAGCGCCACTTTTTCTACAAGTCCATCGGCGGCCTGCGCGACATGATGAATTGGAAGGCTGCATTCGATCCGAAGATGGTCGGCGACGTCCTCGCGATGCGCATGGGCCGTTCGGTCGCCGGCACCGTTCGCAAATTCACGCCCGACCCGCGCGTCGCGCAGATGATCGATCATTTCACGCAATACGTCGGCTCGTCGCCCTACGGATCGCCCGCCGTGCTCTGCGGCATCGCGCACATGCAGACGCAGGAAGGTGTCTGGTATCCGATGGGCGGCACACGCGCCGTCCCGCTCGCGCTGGAAAAACTCGCCCGCGAACTCGGCGTCGAGTTCCGCGTCGGGACGAAGATCGAAAAAATCCTCTCGCACGGCGGCGAATTCACTGGCGTCCGCACCGACTCGGGCGAAGAAATCGCCCTCAGCGCCGTCGTGTCGAACTGCGACTCCGTCCGCACACATCGCGAACTGATCCAAGGTTCCGTCGCCGAGAAATTCGAGCGCCGACGCAGCTATGAACCCGCGTGCTCCGGCGTGGTCCTCTACCTCGGCCTGAACAAACGCTACGAGCATCTTGCGCATCACGGTTTTCTCTTCAGCCGCGACCCGCACGAGGAGTTCGATTTCATCTACAAAAAAGGCGAGCCCGCACCCGACCCCACATGCTACCTCGCCGCCACGACCTGCACCGAGCCCGGCACCGCGCCCGCCGGTGGCGAAGCGCTCTACGTCCTCGTCCACACGCCGTATCTGCGCCCGCATCACGACTGGAAAAAAATACTCCCCGCGTATCGCCGCGTGATTTTGGAAAAGCTGAAGACCACCGGCAAAATGCCCGACATCGAATCGCGCATCGTCTTCGAGCGCACGCTCACGCCGCAGGACATCCACGACCGCTACCACGTGCTCGACGGCGCCATCTACGGCCTCGCTAGCCACGGAAAATTCCTCGGCGCATTCAAGCCCGGCAACCGCAGCCCCGACCTGCGCGGCCTCTATCTCGCAGGCGGCGCCGCGCATCCCGGCCCCGGCATGCCGATGGTCCTCATGTCCGGCTGGATCGCCGCCGACACGCTCGACCGCGACGGCTTCGGCGAAAAATCCGCGCCGCTGCCAGCCGCGCCGGAATTGGAACTGGTGTGATGAAATCCGCGCCGCACATCTCGGCCAGCGTGATGAAGTTCTTCATCTCCTACTGCCGTCGCCGCGTGCGCCGGGACTTTCACGGGCTGCGTATTTTGAAAAACGGCCTGCCTTCGTGCGACCGCGACCGACCGCTCGTCGTCTATTTTAACCACGCCTCATGGTGGGACCCGCTCGTCTGCCTGCTGCTCGCGCGCGACTTCTTCCCCGAGCGCTCCGCCTTTGGTCCGATTGATTCGGAAATGCTCGAGCGCTACGGCATCTTCAAGCGCCTCGGCTTCTTCGGTATCGATCCGAGCCTCCGTGGCACGCGCAACTTTCTGCGAATCACGCACGACCTCCTCGCCGACCCGCAAAGCTCCGTGTGGCTCTCGCCGCAAGGCCGCTTCGCCGACGTGCGCGACCGCCCGCTCCGTCTGCAAGACGGTCTCGGCGCACTCGCCGCGCGCGAGCCGGATGCCGCATTCGTCCCGCTCGCGATCGAATACCCGTTCTGGACCGAGCCGCGCCCGGAAATCCTCCTCTCCTTCGGCGAGCCCATTGTGCCTGGCCGCTCATCCGTCCGCACCGTCGAAGCATGGACGCGCGTCTTCACCGGCGCGCTCGAAACCACGCAGGACAAAGTCGCCGCCGCCTCGTGCCGCCGCGACGCCGCTGAGTGGCTGGAAGTCAATTGCGGCAAGTCCGGCGTGAACGGAATCTACGACGCATGGCGCTGGCTGCGCGCGCGGTTGCGTGGCGAGAAATTCAACCCCGAGCATCCCACCGCCGCCACCCGATGATCACCTGGATCGCCGCCGCAAGCTGCCTGCTCGCCCTCATCCCCGCCGCTCTATTCCTGCGCAACCTCGCGCACTACGCGCCGCTTCCACAGCCCGGCACCGCTCGCTCCAAGTGCTCCGTGCTCATCCCCGCACGCAACGAGGAAGCCAATATCGCCGCCGCCCTGAGCTCGATTCTGCAAAACGACGGCATCGAACTCGAAGTCATCATCCTCGACGACGGCTCGACCGACCACACCGCCGACATCGTCCGCGAATTTACCGCCGATCCACGCGTGCGCCTCGAAACCGCCGAACCGCTCCACCCCGGCTGGTGCGGCAAAAACTTCGCCTGCCAACAGCTTGCCGCGCTCGCAAAGCACCCGCTGCTCATCTTCATGGACGCCGACGTGCGCGTCTCCCGCCCCGACTCGCTCGCACGACTCGTCGCGTTTGTGGAGCAAAGCGGCGCTGCACTCGTCAGCGGCGTGCCTTACGAAGAAACCCGAGGCCTCACGGAAAAGCTCATCATCCCGCTGATCCATTTTGTCCTGCTCGGCTTCCTCCCGCTGGAGCGCATGCGCAAATCCACCGACCCACGATTCGCAGCCGCATGCGGACAGATTCTCGCCGTGCGCCGCGACGCCTACGACCGCATCGGCGGCCACACCGCCATCGCCAATCGCATTCACGACGCCGTCGCGCTCACGCGGAATTTCCGTTCGCATGGATTCAAGACTGATCTCTTCGACGCCACCGACACCTTCCACTGCCGCATGTATCGTCGCGCCTCGGAAGTGTGGCACGGCTTCGCGAAGAATGCTCACGAAGGCCTCGGCTCCCCGCATCTCATCCTGCCCGCGACGCTTCTTCTCCTCGGCGGCCAGGTCCTCCCGCTCGTGCTGCTCGCATTCGCGCAAACCCCGCTCGCATTCACGCTCGGCATCATCGGCACTGTCGCCGCATTCCTCCCGCGCCTCGTCGGCGTCGTGCGTTTTCGCCAGTCCATCGTCAGTGCATTGCTGCATCCGTTCGGGATCTGCGCACTCGTCGCGATCCAGTGGTTCGCCCTTTTCCGCTCCCTCCGCAAACGCCCCGCCACATGGAAAGGCCGAACGATTTACCCCGTCCACGCACCATGAAACTCCCACTCCTCGCCATCGTCGCACTGCACACCGCCGTCATCGCCGCACCAGTCGAAAGGCTCGCCGACTTCGAACTCACCGATCAGGAATCCAAGCCGCGCACCTATCGTTTCCCAAAGGCGAAAGCCACCGTGATGACCGTCGCCGATCACAAGGGCTCTGAGCAACTCGCGCCGTGGATTCAGCGAATCCGCGACCGCTACGAGACACGCATAGACATTGACGGCGTCGCGGACGTGTCGAGCGTGCCGAGCTTTCTTCGGAGCATCATCCGCGACACATTCCGGAAAAAACTCACCTACTCGGTGATGCTCGACTGGGAAGGCTCGGTGGTGAAGCGGTTCGGCTACACAAAAGGTGTGGCGAACATCTACGTCATAGACCGCCTGGGCCGAATCGTGACGCAGGTCGCTGGCCCGTTGAACGACAAGGCGCTGCAATCGCTCACACGCGAGATCGATCGCGCCATCACACCCACAGACACGCCATGAAACGAAACGCACTCGTCACCACCGCCGTCCTCGCGCTGCTGTTTGCGGCGGCAGCATTCTGGCTCGTCAGCACGTCGCGCGCTGCGACCGAGACACCCGAATACAAAGTCATCCGCTCTGACGGGAAGTTCGAGATTCGCGACTATCCCGCGCTCACGCTTGCCGTCACTGCGATGGACGGCTCCGACATGAACAGCGGCTTCATGCCGTTGTTCCGCTTCATCACAGGCAGGAATGAAACCTCGGAAAAAATCGGAATGACCGCGCCTGTGCTGATCGCCTCCGCATCCGGGAAACGGACGATGAGTTTCATCATGCCAGGCAAGACCGTCGAGAAAGGCGTGCCCAAACCGTCGAACGAAAAAGTCGCGCTGGAAAATATGGAACCCTCGCGATACGCAGTGCTGCGCTTCGACGGCGGTCGCAGCACGGAGAACGAGGCGAAGGCTGTCGCACGACTCAAAGCCTGGCTCGAAGCCGGGAAACTCACCGCGAAGGGCGAGCCGATGTTTGCCTACTACGATCCACCGTGGACACCCGTCTTCATGCGCCGCAACGAAGTGATGATCCGCATTGCGGTCGTCCGGTAATCGGCCCCGGCGATGAGCAGGCGGGGCATGTGACCCGAAGTTCCGAGTCCAGCCCGCACGGCGGCTTTTCAAGATCAGTGCGCATATCCAAATTTGGAACACGACTGCGGCAGGCTGAACTTGGATGTCGGAACTCTGAATGAGCCCCTGACCGCCGCCCCGATTCCTGCATTGCCCCGCGCGCCCGCTGCCTCCACATTCCGCGCCCTTTTCACCATGAGCCACGAGCGCCGCAGACCATTTCCCTTCGACCAATTCGAGCCACGCTGGCAGCGCGTGTGGGACGAACGGCAGACCTTTCACGTCGCGAATCCCGGCGAGCCCGGCTTCGACGCGAGCCGCCCGAAATTCTACGTGCTCGACATGTTCCCCTACCCGAGCGGGGCAGGGCTGCACGTCGGGCATCCGGAGGGCTACACGGCGACGGACATCATCGGGCGCTACAAAAAAATGCGCGGCTTCAACGTGCTGCACCCGATGGGCTGGGATGCGTTCGGCCTGCCTGCGGAGCAATACGCCATCAAGACCGGCCAGCACCCGCGCGCGACAACCGAGGCGAATGTCGCCAATTTCAAGAAGCAGCTCCAGAGCATCGGCTTCGGCTACGACTGGCAGCGCGAGGTGAACACGACCGACCCCGGCTATTTCAAATGGACGCAGTGGATTTTCCTCCAGCTCTACAACAGCTACTACGATCCCGAGCTGAAGAAGGCGCAGCCCATCGCGCTGCTCGAAGATGCATTGTCCGACTCACCGCAGCGGCGCAGCGATTGGGAAAGAAATGCCTACCTCTTTGACGTACATGTTGCGTCGCGAGATTTCGACGAAGAGACGCGTGCCGAGTGGCGTGATCATCTCATCGAACGTTCCCGCCTCGCCTACGTGAGCGAAGCGCCCGTGAACTGGTGCCCCGAACTCGGCACCGTGCTCGCGAACGAAGAGGTCATTGATGGAAAAAGCGAAGTCGGCGGCCATCCCGTCGAGCGCCGCCCGATGCGCCAGTGGATGCTGCGCATCACGGCTTACGCGCAGCGGCTCATTGACGAACTCGACGGCCTCGACTGGCCCGAGAGCATCAAGATTCACCAGCGGAATTGGATTGGCCGAAGCGAGGGTGCGGAGGTGAAATTTGAAACCCGAAGTGCAGACGCTGTGCATCTGTCTGCGTCGGAAATCACGCTCAAATTACTGGAGGGAGAACTTTCCCTCACCAGTGCTTTTTCTGGTAACATCACCGTCTTCACTACGCGCCCAGACACGCTCTACGGCGCGACCTACATGGTGCTCGCACCAGAGCATCCAGTCGTGAATACGATTGTTTCCGAGGAGCAAGCGACCGCCGTCGAGGAATACCGCGAGAGAGCCGCGCGCAAGAGCGACCTCGAGCGCGCCGAACTCACGAAGGACAAGACCGGCGTCTTCACCGGCGCGTTCGCGATCAACCCCGTCAACGGCGAGCGCATCCCCATCTGGATCGCCGACTACGTGCTCACCGGCTACGGCACCGGCGCGATCATGGCCGTGCCCGCGCACGACGAACGCGACTGGGAGTTTGCAAAAAAATTCGCGCTGCCCATCCGCGAAGTCGTCTCGCCCGAGCCGCGCCTCGGACTCGGCGGCGGCGGCGTGTGCGACGCGGAACCGCTCGAATGTTTCCACGGCGAAGGCTACGCCATCCACAGCGGCCCGCTCGACGGACTGCCCACCGCCGCGGCAAAAGCCGAAATCATCCGCCGCCTCGAAGCCGAGGGCCTCGGCAAAAAGACGATCAACTTTAAACTCCGCGACTGGCTTTTCTCGCGCCAGCGCTACTGGGGCGAGCCCTTCCCCATCGTGTGGGAAAATGGAAAGCACCGCGCGCTCAGCGAAAGCAAACTCCCGCTCGTCCCGCCCGACCTCGCCGATTTCAAACCCACTGGCACCCCCGAAGGCCCGCTGACCAAGGCCCGCGACTGGATCGCCTACACCGCCACCACCACACGCGAGACCAACACCATGCCGCAATGGGCCGGCTCGTGCTGGTATTACCTGCGCTACATGGACAACAAAAACGCCGACCGCTTCGTCGGCGCAGAAGCCGAGCGATACTGGACGACCGGCACCACCAGTCACCAGTCACCAGTCACCAGTCACAAAACTCCCCACGGCGGCGTGGACCTCTACGTCGGCGGC
>CAIRYQ010000128.1 GCA_903882875.1 uncultured Spartobacteria bacterium
CACGGCTCCACGGCTCCACGGCTCCACGGCTCCACGGCTCCACGGCTCCACGGCTCCACGGCTCCACGGCTCCACGGCTCCACGGCTCCACGGCTCCACGGCTCCACGGCTCCACGGCTATTAGGCGGACTCGGACGTAGCATCGCTGCATCGCGGAAGGACCGCGGGATTCCTTGGATTGGTTACGCGGTGCGCTGCGATGATCCAACGGTGCGCTGGAGTCTTTGCACGGTACCGCGGAATGATTCCATGGTACCGTTCAGTCATTCCACGGTATCGCAGAATGGCTGCGCGGTACCGCGCAACGGTCGCTTGGCGCAAAGTGACGCGGATTTGCGCACCAAGGAATCGCTCCACGGCACCGGGCGGTCATCCTGCGGTACCGTGCAGTCATTCTGCGGTACCGTTCAGCCGTCCCAAGGTACCGGGCAATCATTCCACGCTACCGTTCAACCATCCCTTGGACCCTTGGCGGAACAGAAATATGCCGTTTTTCCGGCCAAGAGGCCCATTTTGACCTTCCGGCGCACCGCGCAGCCCTTGGGCAGATACCGGAAAGCGGATACCGGATACCGGAAAGGAAAGGACGGATGCCCGGCGGGATTCTTTCCGGTATCCGGTATCCGGTATCCGAAATTCCTCTATGAAACTACTCCATTGGGACGCCATCAATCCCATCACGGGGACGCCCTTTTGCTGGGACGACAAAAACCTCAGGTTCGTCAACGGCATCGGCATGTATCTCGAACCTGGCGACCCCGGCTTTGTCCCCTACCCCGGCTTTCCCGCAAACACACCAACCCAGAAACCCAAACGTAATCATATGCCCAAATCAGACTACCTCGCCACGGACGACAACGGCAAAGCCAGCCAGTTCGTCCTCTTCCGCGACAACATCGGCCAGTTCCTCGCCACCCTCGGCATCCTCGCCACCGATCCCGACATCATCCAGCAGGCCGCCGACGCCACCCGCTTCCGCGCCATCGTGGATTTCTGCGGCAACATGCAGAATGCCGCGCAGGGCTGGACCGCGGAGAAAAACTACGAGCGCGACGGCGGTGCCACCGCCCCCACCGGCCAGATCGTGCCCGTGCTGCCCGCCGGATTCCCGCCCGCGGTCGCAGCGGGAATCGTCGCCCGGTTCCGCGCGTTGGTGAAACGCCTCAAGGCCATCAACGCCTACACCGAAACCATCGGCCAGGCCCTCGGCATCGAAGGCTCCGTGCAAACCGGCCCCGACATGACCACCCTCCAGGCCATCCTCACCCTCACGCTCATCGGCAACGCCATCCTCGTCGGCTGGGGCTGGCAGGGCTTCAGCGCCTTCCTCGACATGCTCGAAATCCAGGTGGACCGCGGCGACGGCAAAGGCTGGGTCTTCCTCACCTACGACACCACGCCCAATTACACCGACACCGCCCCGTTCCCTGCCACGCCGACCAAATGGAAATACCGCGCCATCTACCGCGTGGGCGACGCGCAGGTGGGGGTGTGGAGCAATACGGTGGAGATCACGGTTGGAGCTTGAGCGCCACCCAGCTTAACAAATAACATGAGACTTCATCACAACCACTGCACCCCATCCATGAATACCATCGCCAGATCATTCCTCATCGCACTGCTTTGCCTCTTCACGCTCCCGGCGGGAGCGCTGGCGAAGGAAAAGCCGGTGGATTACAACAACCGCGGTATTGCCAAGAAGGACAAGGGCGATCTGGATGGAGCCATCGCGGACTACGACCGCGCCATCCAGATCAATCCGAAATACGACAGCGCCTATAACAACCGCGGCAGTGCCAAGCAGGACAAGGGCGACCTGGACGGAGCCATCGCGGACTACGACCGCGCCATCCAGATCAATCCGAAATACGACATGGCCTACAAGAACCGCGGCCTTGCCAACACGAAGAAACGCAACTGGGCGGATGCGCTGGCAGACTACCGGCATACCTGCGAACTGAACGAGAAGGGGCAGGATTACCCGCGCCTCTACATCTGGCTCCTCCGCGCCCGCCTCGCCGAGACGGATGCTGCAGGCAAGGAACTCTCCGCCTTTCTCGACAAGCGCGGGAATGCCGCGCCGGGCGACTGGATTTCCACCGTGGGAGGGTTCCTGCTCGGCACGTTGGCGGAGGAGAAGCTCTTCGCCGCCGCATCCTCGCCGGACGCCAAGAAGGAGAGCGAGCAGAAGTGCGATGCGTGGTTTTACGCCGGGATGAAAAAGCTGCTCGCAGGTGACAGGACCGCCGCCGCCGAATACTTCCGCAAGTGCATGGCGACGGAGCAGAAGGCCTTCAACGAATACAAGCTCGCCGAGGCCGAGCTGAAAGCGCTCGCGCCATAGCGCGCCTGCTACCCACGCGCAGGTGCAGCGGCGGCATCCTGCTTCACCTGCACCGTCCTGCCCGTCTTCGCCGATTCGTAGATCGCGCAGATGACGGCGACGGCGTTGCGGGCGTCGCTGCCGGGCACGGCGGGCTGGCGCTTTTCGCGGATGGCTCGTTCTACGGAGCGATCACTTTCAACGCCGGGAATACCTGCCGGAAGTCCGCCGCGTTGCGGGTGAGGATGCCTTGGAAGCGGGTGGCGAAAGCGCCGATGAGCACGTCGGCCAGCGGGCGTTTCGGGATCGGCCCTGCGCGGCGGGCTGCGACGTAGCGGTGCCATGCGAGCCGGGCCTCGCGGGTGTCCGCATCCGTCCACGGTTCCTGCCACGAGACGGTGAGGTGGTGGAGGAACTCGTTTTGCGCGGCTTCATCCCCGGCGAAGACGGGCGCGAGTTCCACATGGCTCATCGGGCAGATGATGAGGCTGTCGGGACGCAGGCGGTCGAGCAGTTGCGCGGAGGGAATGCCGAAGCTCGGGTCGGCCTCGGCGACATCAATGAGCAGGCAGGTGTCCACCACCCAGGCCATCAGTCATGCTCCCCGGCGCGGAGTTCGGCCATCCAGTCGCCGGTGGTGCGTGGCTGGGGATGGAAGCGGCGCGCGAAGCCGAGCATGGCCATCGCACCGAGCGGCGCGGGCTGGCGGGTTTCGCTGTGTGCCTGCGTTTCCAGCCAAGCGAGCAACTGCCGCGCGTGCGCGTCGTCCAGATGCCGGACTTTTTCGATCGCCATTTCAACGGTGCTCATGACAAAGCGGAGGCTATCCGCAAGCCGGACGAAGGCAAGTGGAGACATGGCGCGTGATCTGGCAGGCGCGCGGCTAACTGCACCTGCACCGTCACCAATCGTGCAGGGCGCTGTGCGGTAGTGCTTCCATGTGGGCGGTGCCGTGCGATAGACGCTGCATCCGCAGCCACGAAACTGCGAAGCAAACCAACCATGACCGCCTTTCAACGCTTCCTGACAGCCCGATCGCGTCCCGCAGTGATCGTGGCGTGCCTGCTCACCGTCGCGCTCGTCGGCGCGGCGGACTACCGCACGGGCTACGAGATTTCGTTTTCGATTTTCTACCTCGTCGCAGTTTCAGCCGCGACTTGGTACATTGGCCCAGGGTTCGGGCTTTTCATCTCCGTGCTCAGCGTCGTGTGCTGGCTGCTGGGCGACCTCGCCGCGGGTGCGAAATATTCCACGCGCTTCGTGCCCGGCTGGAATGCGGTGATCGCCCTCGCGTTTTATTTCGTGATGGTGCGTTTGCTTGTCGCCCTGCGCATGCTGCACGACCGGCTTGAGCGAATGGTGAAGCAACGAACCGCGGCCCTCACCGAGGAGATGGCGAAGCGCGAGACGCTCGAAAGGGAGCTGCTGGAGGTGGGGGAAAGAGAGCGGCGGCGGATCGGCCACGATCTCCATGACAGCCTCTGCCAGCATCTCACGGGCACCGCGCTGGCGGGGCAGGTGCTCGTTGACAAACTCGAGGCGAAGGGATGGCCCGAAGCGGCGGACGCGAGCCGCGTGGTCCTGCTCGTCGAGGACGGAATCACGCTCGCACGCAACCTGGCGCGCGGTCTCGCGCCGGTGGAGCTTGAGGATGGCGGACTCATGGATGCGCTGCGCGAACTGGCGAAAAGCGTGAGCGAACTGTTCAAGGTGAGATGCACGTTCGGTGCGCCCGAGTTCGTGCCGATTGATGACGCGGCAGCCTCCATCCACCTTTTCCGGATCACGCAGGAAGCGGTCAGCAACGCGATCAAGCACGGCCACGCGAAGCGCATCTTCATCGTGCTTTCCATCGGTGCGGCCGGCGTGGAACTCACGATTATTGATGACGGCTCAGGCATCCCGGATCCGCTGCCGGCGACCCGAGGCATGGGGCTGCATATCATGCGGCATCGCTCGGCGATTATCGGCGCATCGTTCGACATCCGCCGGATCACTCTGGGCACGCGGATCAAATGCACGCTGCCAGTCCTGGACACAGCCGCGACACCATGAACACGAGCGACAAAACACCGGACGCGAAACGCCGAGTCTTCCTCGTGGACGACCACCCGCTCGTGCGCGAGTGGCTGACCACCTTGATCGACCAGAGGGAGGATCTCGAAGTGTGCGGCGAGGCGGAATCCGCACCTGAGGCGCTCGCTGCGATCGAGCGGCTGCATCCCGACGCGGCGGTGATTGATCTCACGATCGAGAGCGGATCGGGGATCGATCTCATCAAGGATCTGAGGCGATGCTGTCCGAAGGTCGCCATCGTCGTGCTCACGATGCACGACGAGTCGCTCTACGCCGAGCGCGCGCTGCGCGCCGGTGCGCGCGGCTACGTGATGAAGCGCGAGACGACGAAAAAGATCATCGCGGCGATCCGCAGCGTCATCGAGGGGAAGCTCTATGTGAGTGACGAGTTCAAGCATTCCGTCGCGGAAAAGCTGTTCGACAACAGCGCGGGCGGCTCGGTGGTTTCGCAGCTCAGTGATCGCGAGCTGGAGGTCTTCCGGATGCTCGGTGAGGGCGTCGAGACGCGGCGCATCTCCGTGCTGCTCGGCCTGAGCATGAAAACGGTGCAAGCCTACTGCGCACGGATTAAGGAGAAGCTGAATCTCACAAACGCGACCGAGCTATTGCGCGAGGCGGTTCGCTGGCGGGAAAGCAGCCGCACGGGCTGAATGCGAGCGGCGTGTAGGGTTTAGCCTTACACGGGGTTTCGACCGCACCCTACTTGACGCTTTCGACAGCGGGCTGCAATCTGCGGAAGTTGAAAACAGCGTCCGCAAACAGCAGTCCTTCAAAACAAGCACGCACCGGGCACCTGTTTCCCCTGCTCGCCGCGTGCCTGCCCGCAATCATCCCGCTCGCAGCCGCGCGTGAAGCGCGAAAACCGGAGCCCCCCCCGAAACCGCAGCACGCCAGCGACGAGTCCGTGCCCGGCCTGCTCACGCTGAACGCGGCCAAGCGCATCGCCTACGAGCACAACTGGGATCTGCTCGCGGCCCAGGCGGGAGTGGATCTGGCCGTCGCACAAAAAATCGTCGCGCGTGAGTTTCCGAACCCGACGCTCTCGTGGTCCACGCAGAAGGTCAACACGGACTCCCATCCCTCGGCCACGACGGCGGGCAATTCCGTCTGGAACCGGAACTACGACACGATTTTTGCAGTCAATCAGCTCTTTGAAATCGGAGGCAAGCGCACGAGCCGGCAGCAATCCGCGGCCGCCGGCATAAAGGCCGCCGAGGCGGCACTCCTTGATGCGCGGCGCACTCTCAATCTCGGAGTGAGCAAGGCCTACATTGGCGTGCTGCTCGCGGACGGGCTCGCGACAGTGCTCGAACATTCCGCCGAGACGATGCGCCACGAACGCGAGATTGCGCAGACGCGATTCAAGGCCGGCGATGTCTCCGAGTCGGACCGGATGCAAATCGAGATCGCGGCAGCGCGCCTGGAACTCGACGCGAGGGCCGCGAGGAGCAACACGCGCACGGCCCGCATCGCACTCGAGGTCCTGCTCGGCGCGAAAAAGATCACCGGCTCGTGGCAGGCGGTGGACACGCTCCTGCAAGTGGCGGCACTGCCGCCCGGCACGGGCAATCCCTACACGCGTCCGGATCTCCAGGCCGCACGCGAGCTTCTGAAGAAGAGCGAGGCCGACTTGAAACTGCAGAAGGCGATGCGCGTGCCCGATCCGACCTTCCTCCTGCAATACGAGCACCAGGCGCCGGATCAGCCGAACACGGTCGGCTTCGGATTTTCTCTCCCGCTGCCGCTGTGGAATCACAACGGCGGAAACATCAAGGCCGCCGAAGCCGCGCGCAGGCAGGCCGAAATGGCGATGGGGAAAATCGAGTCGCAGGTGGCCTCCGATGTCGCCACGGCCGACGTGGCGTATGCGGAGGCGACCAGCCGTTGGGCGGCATATCAGAGCGACCTGCAGGCGAAATCGGCGAAAGTGCTGGAGACCGTTCAGTTCGCCTACAAAAAGGGCGGCGCATCGCTGCTGGATCTTTTCGCCGCGCAACGGACGGACAACGACGTCCGCACGGCCGCGGTGCAGGCGATGGCGGACCGCGCAGTCGCCGCAGTGACTCTCGCAGCGGCACGCAACGGCTCGGAAACAAAACCAAAACTGATCAATGCACCCACAAATTAGACAAGACGCACATGCCACCGCGCCGCGCGCCCGCACGCTCGCGCTCGTGCTCGGCCTCGCCGCCGCGCTTCTCCCAACTGGCTGCTCGAAGAAGCATGGGGCGAAATCCGAAGATGCGGGGCCTAAAATTGAGGGCGACAAGATCACGCTCCCCGCGGGTTCGCCGCAAAAAAATTCGCTCGCAGTCGAGGTCGCGAAGCCTGTGGAAAGGAACATCATCCGTCTCACCGGGCGGCTGTCGTGGAATGAGGAGGCGACGGTGCGCGTGTTTGCGCCGGTGGCCGGACGGGTGGAACGGATTGTCGCGATGCCCGGTGCGCAGGTGAAGGAAGGCGACACGCTGGCGACGCTTTATTCGCCGGATTTCGCGCAGGCGCAGGCGGACGCGAGCCGTGCAATCAGCGGACTGAAGCTCGCCGAGCGCACGCTCTCGCGGCTCAAGGAACTTTTCGCACACGGTGCCGCGGCGAAAAAGGATGTGGAATCTGCGGAGGACGATCTCGAGGCAAAGCGATCCGAAAACGAACGCGCACAGGCGCGGCTCCAGCAATATGGTGCGAGCGTCGGCACTGTGGATGGTCGCTTTCCGCTCAAGGCGCCGCTCACGGGAACGGTCGTGGAAAAGGCGATCAACCCCGGCCAGGAAGTGCGCCCCGATCAGATTCTGGCAGGCATCGAAAAGCTGACGCTTCCGCTTTTCGTCATCAGCGATCCGTCGAAGCTCGCAGTGCTGCTCGACGTGACGGAACTCGACATCACGGGCCTGCATCCGGGACAGAAAATCCAGATTTCCTCGCGTGCGTATCCCGACCGCGTCTTCGAGGGAAATCTCATATACATCGGGCAGTCGCTCGATCCTCTCACACGCACGGTGAAGGCACGCGGCTGGGTGGACAATTCCGAGGGCCTGCTGAAGTCAGAAATGTATGTCTCGATTGATGTGACAGGCAGCATCACCGAACCACCACAGGGGGCGACAGGCATCACGCACGGTGACGGCGAATCACGCCCACGCACTGCCGTCGCACCGATTGATATTCCGGCGAAGGCGGTATTTTTCAAAGACAACCGGCATTTCGTCTTTGTCGAAAATGCGCCGGACAATTACGAGCGGCACAGCGTGGAGGTCGGCCCGGAGCTTCAGGGCCGCGTGCGAATCACGCAGGGACTCACTGCGGGGCAGCGCGTGGTAACGGAAGGCAGCCTGCTGCTTCAGGCAATGACGGAGGGCGGCAGCAAGGACTAACATGGGAGCACTTACCGCTTACGCACTGCGCCACCGCGCAATCGTCCTCGCACTTCTCGGACTTTTTGTTTTTGCCGGGGTCTCGGCCTTTCAGCGGCTGCCGATCGAGGCGTATCCGGACGTGACCAACGTCCAGGTGCAAATCATCACGCTCTTCAACGGCCACGCGGCCGAGGAGGTCGAGAAGCTGATCACGATTCCGATCGAGAACCAGATGAACAGCATCCCGAAGCGGACTTCGATGCGGTCCATCTCGGAGTTCGGCCTGTCTGTCGTGACGATCGTGTTTGAAGACGACGCCGACAGCAAGTTTGTCCGCAACCAGGCATTTCAGCTCTTGTCGGCCATCAATTTCC
Organism: uncultured Spartobacteria bacterium; assembly: GCA_903882875.1. Taxonomy (GTDB): domain Bacteria; phylum Verrucomicrobiota; class Verrucomicrobiia; order Chthoniobacterales; family Chthoniobacteraceae; genus SXWH01. The sequence goes on from CAIRYQ010000128.1 coordinate 8,130, forward strand.
CGACCGGTGCGAATACAGGTCTTGGCCCGGATTCCACACCGGTCGGCGAGATTTTCCGTTACACCCTCAAGGCACCTCCCAGCTTTCCACTTGTCGAGTTGAAGGCGCTGGAAGACTGGGTGGTCGAGCGGCAGATGCGAACGGTGCCGGGCGTGGTGGATGTGAACGGCTTTGGCGGGCCGACGAAGCAATACCGCGTGCTGATCGATCCCGCGAAACTGCTTTCTTTCAATCTTTCGCTCACCCAGGTGCTGAACGCACTCTCCAATGGCAACCGCAATGGCGGCGGCGCGTACATCGAACACGGCCCCGAGATCAACATCGTGCGCGGGCTCGGCTTCGTGAAAGACATTGCGGACATCGCCGCGATCTCCGTGGACACGCGCAACGGGACTCCGATCCTCATCAAGGATCTCGGACGGGTGGAGATTGGCGCACAGCTTCGCCTCGGGCGTGTGGGCAAGCTCATTCCCGGTCAGCCCGACGAGGACGATGTGGTGCAGGGCATCGTCATTTTGCGCAAGGGCGAAAACGCACTCGAAGTGCTCAAGGGTGTCCGCGCGCAGGTGGAGAAAATCAACAAGAGCTTCCTCCCGCCGGGAGTGCAGCTCGTCGTGAATTATGACCGCACGGACTTGATTGACCGCACTCTTCACACCGTGCGGCACAACATGATCGAGGGCATCGCCCTCGTGCTCCTCGTGCTCATCCTTTTTCTCGGCATCGGCAATTACCGTTCGGCGCTCGTCGTCGCCGCAGTCGTGCCGCTCGCATTGCTCGGCGCCTTTCTGTTGCTGGATATGAGGGGCATTCCTGCAAACCTCATTTCAATGGGCGCGATTGATTTCGGAATCATCGTGGATTCCGCGGTCGTCGTGATCGAAAATCTGCTGCGCCTGCTCGAAACGCAGCGGGATCGGTACAAGAACATTCGCGAGGCGATCGTCGCAGCCGTCGCACAAATGGGCAGGCCCATCATTTTTTCAAAAGTCATCCTGCTCACCGCCTTCATCCCGCTTTACACGCTCCAGCGCGTGGAGGGGAAAATCTTCCGCCCGATGGCGCTGACGCTGACCTTCGCGCTCGTCGTGGGCACCATCCTCGCGCTGACGATCGTCCCGGTGCTCTCGACTTTCGCGGTCAGCGGAAAAATCGCCGAGCACGAGTCCCTCACCGTCCGATGGATGATGAAGCTCTACCGTCCGATGTTGGATTGGGCGCTCAAGGCGCGCTTCATCGTCCTCTCGGTGGCCGTCGGCGGCCTCGTCCTCATGGGCGTGGTGCTGAGCAATACCGGCACGGAATTCTTGCCTAAGCTTGACGAGGGCGCATTCTGGGTGCGCGGCTTCATGCCGGACACGATCTCGCCGAGCGGGGCTGCGGCATTGGTGCGTGAATACCGGAGGATCCAAGCTTCGTTTCCCGAGGTCGTGAGCATCGTCAGCCAGAACGGACGGCCCGATGACGGCACCGATGTGAATGACTTCCACATCGTGGAGTCGGCCGTCACGCTCAAGCCGCGCGACCAATGGACGACTGCGCACACCCGCGAGGATCTGGCCGACGCCATGAAAAAAAGGCTCGCGGCCATTCCCGGCATGGACTTCCAGTTCAGCCAGGTCATCGAGGACAACGTGAACGAGGCGGTGTCGGGCATCAAGAGCGAGCTGAGCGTGAAAATCTTCGGTGAAGACCCGGAAAAATTGCAGGCCCTCGCGACTCAAATCGTGGACATCCTGAGAAAAGTGCAAGGGGCCGCGGATGTCGGTACCGACGAGTTGCTCGGGCAGCCGCAGGTGCAGATTGACGTGGATCGCGCGGCCATCGCGCGCACCGGGCTTTCGGTCAATGATGTGCAGAACGTCGTCGAGACGGCCCTCGGCGGCGCGGTCGCCACGCAAGTCCACGAAGGCGAGCGGAGCTTCGATCTCGTGGTGAAGATGATGCCCGAGGCCGTCGCCGATCTCGACTCGATTCGCAAGATCCCCGTCTTCGGCTCCAACAATGAACGCCTCACGCTCGAAGCCCTCACCTCCGTCAATGTGCGTTCGGGTTTCGCCCGCATCGAACGCGAGGAAAATGCGCGCCGCACCGCCGTGAAGCTCTCCGTGCGCGGACGCGACCTCGGCTCGCTCGTCGCCGAGGCGCAGCAGAAAGTGAACGCCGGGGTCAAACTCCCCACCGGCTACCGGCTCGAATGGACGGGCTCATTTGAGAACCAGCAGCGCGCGGTCAAGCGCCTCGCACTCATCGTTCCCATCACGCTGGTCGCCATCTTTTTCCTCCTCTTCACGGCCTTTGATTCCGGCAAGATCGCGACCCTCATCCTGCTCAACGTGCCTTTCGCCGCCGTCGGCGGAGTCCTCGTGCTGCCGCTGGCCGGGCTCTCGCTCTCCGTGTCTGCGCTCGTCGGTTTCATCGCGCTCTTTGGCGTGTCCGTTCAGAATGGCGTGCTGCTCGTGGAGCGAATGCGCGAACTGCGGGACCGCGGCATGGAAATGGCCGAAGCCGTAAGGGAAGCCGCGATGTCCCGCGTGCGACCAGTCGTGATGACCGCCGCCATGGCCGCGCTGGGCCTGCTTCCCGCCGCACTTTCCCACGAAGTGGGCGCGGAAACTTCCCGCCCATTTGCAACGGTGATCATCGGAGGCCTGATCACGGCCACGCTCCTTACGCTCTTCATCGTTCCGATCCTGTATCCTTGGTTCGAGGGAAAAACCGAGGGCAACCCATCCGGTGGAAATGGGAGCCGCAAGGCTCTGCCCGGCAAATAAAAACACATCATGCCACTCACGGTTAAATCCGCATTTTATCGCCAGCACATTGAACAGGTATTGGAACTCGTTGCCGAATATGGCTTCCGGCTCGGTGTGCTTGAGCCTCCGATCACTCTTCGCATCTATCGCGCGCTCGACTCGTCGAAGTACTATTGCGAGCAGAGCCACTATGCCAGCACGCCACCGCTGGACATGCCTCAAATTACGCACCGCCCGTGGCACGACTCCGAGGCGGGAGCGATCAACCAGGTTGTGAACGCGCTCAATGAATATTACTCGGAAGCAATCGGCAAGGGACACAAACCCGACTCGTCGTGGTTAACTCCCAATCAGCACTTCGGAAGGTGAAACCCAAGCCGCCTCTGCGCCGGGTGCGGCTCAAAGAAAAAGACAGTGAGGCTTTGCAGGCTGTGCAGCTATCCGGGGGCTGGCCAGAGTGCTTTCGCTGCAACGGTGATCATCGGCAGCCTCGTCACCGCGACGCTGCTCACGCTCTTCATCGTGCCGATCCTCCATCCGTTTTTTGAATCCGACATTGCCGCATATTGAGCCATGAAACTCATCGTCGCCTTCGTCCCCATGGGGTTCCTCGCACCCATTTCCAACGAACTGGAAAAGCGGCGCATCCACGGCATGTCGGTCTCGACAGTCCATGGTTTCGGGCAGGAGCACGACGCCCTGCATTCCGACCAGCAGAGCTACCTGGGCATCGAGCGCACAAAAAAAATCCGCATCGAGATCGCATGCCACGACGAAGAGGTCGAACTCATCCTGAACACGATCTACGAGGTTGCCCACACCGGGCTCCGCGGCAACGGCAAGGTCTTCGTGCTCCCGATCCTCGACGCGCTGCGCCTGAAGACGGGCGAGCGTGGCGAGACTGCGCTCGGCCAGCAGAATTGGCCGCAGGCGGGCCGCCAGATCTGAGCGATCGCGCCCCGAATCCGACATGACCCACGCCATGCGCCCGCGCATGGCACCGGACACGACAAAGGTCATCTCCGTCGGTGCCGGGACAAAAATCTGAGACTGCCGCCTTCCCGCGCCGAATCGCTCAAGGATTGCATTCCGGGCACGCAGCCGTTTTCCTTTCCCAACATGTATTCCCCCATCAAGACGGATGAGAAGACGCTCGCACGACGCGAACTGCAAGTGGAGCGCAAACAGTTGAGCATTGAGATGCGTGAAAATTTCCGCGGGCGCTTCCTGCGCATCGTGGAAAAATGCGGCGGCAAGACGAACGTGGTGATCATCCCCGACACCGGCATCAACGACTTCTTTGCCGCGTTCGACGAGGTGATCGCCGAGACGAACGCGCACGACGGCAACGCACCGCAAGGCTGAAAACCCCTAGTGATTCCGGCGCGTGCGAATTGTCGCAACGCATCCCCTTTTCCCCAACCACTCCATGAAAAAAACAACCCTCCCGTTCCTGCTCGTCGCACTCACCGGCCTTGCCATCGCCGAGGACAATGTGCCACCCGCAGGCTTCACCGCACTGTTTGATGGCAAGCAAATCTCCGGCTGGTTCGGCTGGGGCACACGCGATCCGCACGACCTGCTCGCACTGCCGCCCGAACAGCAGGCCGAATACAAGAAGCAGTCCGTCGAGGGCGGCCCGATCGTGAACAAGACCAATGCGAAAACCGGCAAGACCGCCGAGGAGCACGTCAACGCGCACTGGAAAGTCGAGAACGGCGAACTCGTGAACGACGGCAAGGGCCTCTACCTCACGACCGACAAAGACTACGGCGACATCGAGCTGCTCGTGGATTACAAGATGCTGCCGAATGGCGACAGCGGCATCTACCTCCGCGGCGTGCCGCAGGTGCAGATCTGGGACTACACGAAGGAAGGCGGCAAGTGGGCGCTCGGCGCGGACAAGGGCTCGGGCGGACTTTGGAACAACGAAAAGGGATCGCCCGGAAAGGATCCGCTCGTGCTCGCGGACAAGCCATTCGGCGAATGGAATCACTTCCGCATCCTCATGGTCGGCTCGCGCGTGAGCGTGTGGCTGAATGAGAAGCTCGTCGTGGATCACGCGATTCTCGAAAACTACTTCGACAAGAAAAACCACACGCCGATTTTGCCGAAGGGCTTCATCCAGCTCCAGACGCACGGCAGCGAAATCCGCTGGAAGAATCTTTTCGTCCGCGAGATCGGCAGCGACGAGGCGTGCAAGATCCTCGCAAGCCACGGGCAGGAAGGCTACCAGTCCATCTTCAACGGGAAGGATCTCGACGGCTGGGCGATGAACGACGGCAAGACCCCCGCGAGCGAAGTCGTGAAGGCCGAGGACGGCGCGATGAAGTGGCTGCTGCACAAGGGCGGCACGCCGTATTGGAACACCGAACTCACCGACTTCCAGGCGCGCGTGGACTTCAAGCTCCCGCCCGGCGGCAACAACGGCCTCGCCGTCCGCTACCCCGGCCACGGCAACACCGCCTACGACGGCATGTGCGAAATCCAGGTGCTCGACGACAACTACGAGAAGGTGCGCGGAAAAATCGATCCGCGCCAGGCACACGGCAGCGCCTACGGCATGGTCGCCGCCGCGCGCGGATACCAGCACCCGATCGGCGAGTGGAATTTCGAGGAGATCACGATCAAGGGCCCGAAGATCAAAGTGGAACTCAACGGCAGCGTCATTCTCGACTGCGACCTCAGCAAAGTGGACATGGAAACCGTGATGGCGAAGAGCAAGCATCCCGGCAAGGACCGCCCGAGCGGCTTCTTCGGCTTCGCGGGCCACAGCGACCCGGTGGAGTTCAAAAACATCTTCATCAAGAAACTCTAGCCTGTACACACCGGCTGGCACCGGTTCACACGAAGGGCGCGGATGCAACGTCCGCGCCCTTTTCGTTTGTGAATCCAAGTGATGCTTTCCTCCGCAGAAGAAGCCCTGCCTATCCGGTTGGATGACAAAGCGCCTTTGACAATAGTCCGCCGATTCATCGCTGGGTTTGCGGAGTGATGCGGACAAAGTTCAGTTAGAGCCTGTCATGCACTTTGGGGGCGAAGCAGCGATGAGGGCCGAAGGTTGAGGAGGCGCTGCATCGAGGGCCAAAGGCCCTGCACAAGCCAGCCCAGGGCAAGCGAGGAACGAGCGCCGCCCTGGGAATGACATTCAAAACAGGCAAAGCCCTGAAGGGGCCGCACATCTTTGCCGCAAAGGCGGCACACGTTGTCACGCCCTTTCAGGGCTTTGTTGGCTTTTTGCCCAAATCCCAGGGCGGCGTCCGCGAAAGACGCGGACTTGCCCTGGACTGGCTTGTGTCGGGCCTTTGGCCCGCGATGCATCGCCGCCTCTGCTAAAGTGCATGACAGGCTTTAGGGACGACAGAGCCGCTTCTTCCGTCCCTGCGAGACTTGGCTTGGCCGACGGCCAGTGGCAGAAAGTGCTTTTCTTGCGGAGCGGGTATTTCCTAGAATCGTGTGCGCCATGAAACTTCCACACCACTATTTCCTCGCCGCCCTCGCGGCGTTCCTCCTCTCCACCACACACAGCGTCCAGGCCGGCGCGGCGGTCGCGTCCGACGGACACGGCGGTTACGGCTTTTCCTACGGCGACCGATCCGAGAGACGCCTTCGCGAAGAAGCCTACTCGAATTGCGCAAGCGTTTCGCATTTTCGTCGCGACGTCCGGGTCCTCACCTCCACCTCCGCCATCGGGGCGGGAGTCGTCGTGCGATACTGGCTGCCCGATGGCCGCGAGCAAATCGCCGCCTACATCGGCTCCCCCAGCGGCCGCTACGCCCGCGACAAAGCCATCGAATACGCCCTCAGGCACGGCGCGGTGAAATACAGGGTCGTCAGGGAATGGCGCGAATAAGCTGAAGGGATCAGAGCCGGATGGATGGACCGGGCGATCCTCGCGAACGCCAGCGGAGACCTCTGCGAAAAGCACGCGCACGAGGATGGGGAGGCAACGCCTCAATTAGAACTGCGAAGAACACGGAGGACACCAAGGACAGGCGTCGGATGAAATGGAATCCCGGTGAATGCCTTGGTGTCCTTTGTGCCCTTCGCAGTGAAATCCAAACTGGGCCGCGAGCGATGGGGACGGATATTTGACAGCGGATGACACGGATGACTGTCATCGGATTCCGCAAACCCGTCATCGGATTCCGCAAACCCGTCATCGGATTCCGCAAACCTGTCATCGGTTTCAGGAAACCTGTCAGCGGATTCGGGAAACCTGTCATCGGTTTCAGCAAACCTGTCAGCGGATTCAGCAAACCTGTCAGCGGATTCCGCAAACCCGTCATCGGATTCGGCAAACCTGTCATCGGTTTCAGGAAACCTGTCAGCGGATTCGGCAAACCTGTCATCGGTTTCGGCAAACCTGTCAGCGGTTTCAGCAAACCTGTCATCGGTTTCAGCAAACCTGTCAGCGGATTCAGCAAACCTGTCATCGGATTCGGCAAACCCGTCATCGGTTTCAGCAAACCTGTCAGCGGTTTCAGCAAACCTGTCAGCGGATTCGGGAAACCTGTCATCGGTTTCAGCAAACCTGTCATCGGATTCAGCAAACCCGTCAGCGGATTCGGCAAACCTGTCATCGGTTTCAGCAAACCTGTCAGCGGATTCGGCAAACCCGTCAGCAGATTCGGCAAACCCGTCATCGGATTCAGCAAACCTGTCAGCGGATTCGGCGAACCTGTCATCGGATGCGGCATCCGATGGAAGGTTCGCGCACTCAAATGGCCCTTTTTCTAGGCAAACCGCGTCTTTGGGGCATTTTCCGGCAACTGGATCGCCAGCGTCGGTGCGGGAACGCCTGCGGCCCGCATCATCCAGTTTGGCGCAGTGCGAGCCGGCCACCGCGGGGATTTGATGCGATGTTGGCAGACTCGCTGCCGAGACCGCAGGCAAGACCGGTTGTCGCCTCAGCCACAGCGGTGCGGACTCCAAAGAAAGACTTGCCAAGCTTCAGGGAGCCGGAAATCTTTTCCCGAAGCTGTCCGCGCCAGCCGTGGGCAAGAACGGAAATTGGAAACCCAAATTCAACCCCAACGAACCCATGAACGCCATCCAACCCCTCAGCATGAGCCTTTGCCTCATTGCCCTCGCGATGGGTGCCGTCGCGGCCCCGGCGACGGACGCAGGCAAGACTCCCGCCAACGTCCGCCATCCCGCGCAGGGCGAATGGAAAATCACCACCGTCGGCAAGCAGGGCAACATGGGGCAGAAGGTGGAGGCTCTCAATCAAAGCTTCACGCTGACCTTCAACGAAAAGAACGTCAGCGGCCGGATGATCGAAGGCAAGCCGTTTGGGTTCCCCGTCGTCACCTCGCATTACTCCACCGCCAAGCCCGGAGGCCCGGTGACCTTTGTGACCACCTATAAGATGATGAGCATCATTCCCATCAACTGGCACGGCAAGCTGAGTGAGGACGGCACGAAGATCACGGATGGCAAATTCTCCTTCATGCTCGGCTCCGGAACCTTCACTGCGACCAAGGTGGACGCCGCCGCGAAATAAGGGGTTCACAGCCGGTGCGGCGAATGAACGCCAACGGCGTTCCATCATCCAGCCCAACGGTTGCGAGGAACGAGCTACCTTGGGTAACGATCCGGATAAGAGCATCAACCCTGCAAGGGTTGCATCCTCCTGCGCACAGTCGCGGATTCAACCCTTGCAGGGTTGTGGTCCTTTCATCGGCATTCCCAGGGTAGCCGCGCCTCCGGCGCGCCAACCCTGGGCTGAATGATGCAACGCCGTCGGCGTGGGGAATGCGGTCGGTGCTGTGAATCAGGCGATGAAGCGGCAACCAGTGCGCGAAGGAATCATCATGGTTTTCCTTCTCCCTAGTGCAACGTAACATTGACTTCGGCCACACATGAGATAAGATTGGCGAATGGCCATTCAACCATTGATTCTTACTG
>CAIRYQ010000129.1 GCA_903882875.1 uncultured Spartobacteria bacterium
CCACATGCGTGGCGATGGCGATGGCCTCCTCGGGATCCAGTCGCCCCTTGCGCTTCAGCCGATCCTGCGCGGACTCGCCCTCCACGTATTCCATCGCGAACCAGTGCAACCCGTCCGTCTCACCCGCGGAATATACCTGCACGAGGTTTGGATGGTTGAGCGACGCGGCGGCCTTCGCTTCGCGGCGGAAGCGCGCGATGTATTCCTGATCGGCCGCGATCGCCCGTTGCAAAGTCTTCAGTGCGACGAGGCGGTCCAGCGAAACCTGCCGCGCCTTGTACACGGCACCCATCCCGCCCTGCCCGAGGCGTTCGAGGATTTCAAATTCGCCGAGGCGCTGGCCTTCGAGACTCATGCGGCGCGGAGAACTACCGGGCGCATCCGCACCGTGCGAGCGTTAAATGGCCGGCGCCACGCGCCGAAAATGCTCAGCCCTCGAATTTCCCCAGCACCACCGTCGCATTATGCCCGCCGAAGCCGAAGCTGTTGTTGATGGACACACGCGGTTTGCCTTCGCGGGCGGTGTGCGGCACGTAGTCGAGGTCGCAGCCTTCGCCGGGGTTGTCGAGATTGATGGTCGGCGGGATGATGCCGTCCTGCATGGCCTTGATGCACACGATGCTCTCCACCACGCCCGCCGCGCCGAGCAGATGGCCGGTCATGCTCTTGCTGGAGCTGACTTGCAGCTTCTTCGCGTGCTCGCCGAAGACGAGCTTGATGGCCTTGGTCTCGCATACGTCGCCCATCGGCGTGGAAGTGCCGTGCGCGTTCACGTAGTCCACGTCGGTGGGGTTCAGCCCGGCCTTGCGAAGCGCCATCGCCATGCAGCGCGCGGCGCCTTCGCCTTCGGGCAGCGGCGCGCTCATGTGGTAGGCGTCGGCGCTCAGGCCGTAGCCGAGGATTTCGCCGTAGATTTTTGCGCCGCGCTTTTTCGCGTGCTCCAGTTCCTCGAGGATGACGATGCCCGCGCCTTCGCCCATGACGAAGCCGTCGCGGTCGCGATCCCACGGGCGGCTGGCCTTGGCGGGTTCGTCGTTGCGCGTGCTCAGCGCCTTCATCGCGGAGAATCCGCCGACGCCCATCGGCACGATCGTGGACTCGCTTCCGCCCGCTACAAAAATGTCCGCGTCCCCTTCCCTCAACATCCGCCACGCTTCGCCGAGGGAATGCGCGCTCGTGGAGCACGCGCTGGTCGTCGCGTAGTTCGGCCCCTGCAGGCCCCATTCCATCGAGACGGTGCCGCTGGCCATGTTGCTGATGAGCATCGGGATCACGAAGGGCGAGAGCCGGCTGGGGCCCTTCTGCATCAGCACGGTGTGCTGCGCCTCCAGCGTTGCGAGGCCGCCGATGCCGCTGCCGATCATGCAGCCGAACCGCTCGCCATTTTCCACGCGTCCCGTGAATCCCGCGTCCTCCATCGCCATCCGAGCCGCGCCCACGGCGAGTTGCGTGTAGCGATCCGCGCGGCGCACGTCCTTGGGCACCTTGAAAAATTTCACCGGATCGAAATCGCGCACCTCGCCCGCGATTTTGCAGTCAAACGCCGACGCGTCGAACTGCGTGATCGGCCCGATGCCGCTCACGCCGTTGGTGATGTTGCTCCAGAAGGTCGCAAGATCATTTCCCACAGGCGTGAGGACTCCGATCCCGGTGATGACGACGCGGCGTTGTTGGCTCATGCGGTTGCTTTCAAAAGGGCGCGCACTCTCCTCACGGCGCCGCTGCGTGGCAAATGGAAAGTGCCCGCGCGAAGCCGCGCTCCACTTTCAAAAACAAGGGCCGGCCGCCGCATTGCGACGACCGGCCCCGTTCTCCAACCCAAAACGGAATGCGGGAACCATGACGAACGCCGCACCCCATTCGCTTCGGAAAATCCGTCAGAATCGCAGCCCGAAGGTCGCGAAGCCAAACCCGTCAGCGGCACTCTCCGCGCCGTTGCATTCGCACAGCGCCGGAGACTGCACGCAGCCTTGGCCTCGCGTGCCTTGAGCGATCAAAGTGAGATCAAAACTTGAAGCTGACCGCGACCTTCACCAGCGCAGGCGCGACCAGTTGGTTCCCGGTCACCTGCTGGAAGACGGGGAAGGCGACGCTCGCGTTGATCATGACCGGATGGAGATCAATCTCCACGCCCGGCGAGAGCAGGATGCGCTCGTAGCCCGAGGCGACGGGCTGCATGGCGTTGGGGCCACTGTCACTCGTGCGGTAGGAATTGATCACCTGGAAGATCGGCCTGACCTTCGCTCTGCCGACGGACCAGCCGTTGTAGTAAAGGCCGACTGAGGCATCGAGTTCCGTGCCAGGGCAGTAGCCTTCCTGCGAGAACATCGGCACATCGAGATTCGCCTGCGCAAACCAGCGCCATTTGTTGTCCTTGGTGATCGCGTGGTGATAGAAAATGCCGAGCAGCAGGTCGGTGCTTCCGCTCCCGATCTGGGTGTCGCGGTCAATGTCCCCGTTGGCGTCATTGTGATTGTAGTCGCCGGTGGGCAGCTTCAGGCCGAAGGTCACGCCGAGGGAATGATCCTTCAAAATGCCGGTGTAGATGCCCCTGATGCGCATGTCGCCAAGGCCGCTCCAACTGAGCTTCACCGGCCCGCCGGTCGCATCACTGATCGTGGTGAAGCTCCGGGAAACGTACGGCAATTCGAGCTTAATGCCCCAACTGCTGTTGAACATGTACTGGAAACCGAGCGTGACGAAGTGGGTCAGGATTCGCTGGTCGCTGTTGTTCTCGCCGGGTGCCATCGAGTTGCCGGAGAAGTTGTGGTTCTGATGTTGGAAATCGTATTCGAGGAAGACCATCCCGCCTTTGCCGTCCGGAAACATGGCCAGATCCCCCACTTCAAACACGCCGCAACCGCAGGCGCAGGCGCTGCTGGTTTGCGGCGTGAGAAGCACGGCAAGGAGCGCGACCAGACCGAGGACACTCGAAACGAGAGCCCTCGGTGTGGCGGGACTGCTGAATGATCCGCGGTTACAGGATGATTGAACGGAGATGTGATTTTGCATTTTCATGATGGGTGTGGAATGTGGGACGTGGGATTGGATTGAGGCGTGCGCGCGCCGACATGGCACGAGCGGGGCTGGCAGAGACCGGCGACAAAGGCGCGGCAGCGGAGCACTTCTCCGCATGGAAAACCGGACAGCCGCGGAAATGCGGCCATCCGCCGATCAAGCATCACCGCGCGCCGGAAGGCACGGCGGCAGATCGGCTGCGCACTGCGCTACGCCAGCCTTGGCGGCGGCACCGGCGGGCGCTCCGCCCGCGGCGTCCCTCCGGCCCGTGCCGGAGGAAAAATGAATGGCTTCGACGGCGGCGCAATCGCGATGAGCCGCAGTTCGCACACGAGATCCAGCTTCACCTTCACCGGTGCCTTTTCCTCCTGCTGCTCCTGCTGCTTGCCCTCGGTGATGCGCTTGCACATCTCGCACGGATGCTCGCCATCGAGCGTCGTCTGCACCGCGGCGGCGAACGATTCCTCGTGCGTGCGCTCAATGATCATCCGCGTCCACGCGACCGATTGCAACAGCGCCCAATGCCCGCCGACGCTTGCGAGCAACGCGAGAATCACGAGGATGCGGCTGAATTTGCGGAGGACGATTGCCACGAGTCTTGCTGCTAGTGGTTCGGGAAATGCGCGTCAAGCGCAGACATCACTTCGCCGGCGCAGGTTCCGCGGGCTTCGGCGCAGCGGGCTTGCGCGCGCCCTTCGGATCGAGATTCGCAGCGAGATCCTCGTCGGTGACTTTCGACTCGATGCCACCCGTGGGAACCTCCGCGTTCGCACTCCACACGATCGCGTTCAACACGAGCTTGCGCTGATCGGCGTTGCCCCAGCCCTTGTGAAAATGTCCGCCGGTGAATCCGAATCCGTGTCCGCCGTCCTCGCGCTGAACAGCCCATGCGACATGCTGCGGCACCTTGTTCTTCACGTCCTCGCGCACGGCGGGATTGCCGCTGTGCGTGCCGTCCGGGCGCGACATCGTGCTGTCCGTCGCGATCGCGGTGAGGATGGGCGTCACACCCTTCAAGCCGTCACGGAAGCGCATGTGGAAATACCATTCGTCATTCGTTCCGAACGGCTTCACGCCGCTGGTGATCGCATGTGCGGGCAGCGACTTGAAGTCCGCGTCCCAGTGCGGATTCACGCTCCAGTTTTTCTCGAAATATCCGCCGAGCCAGTCGGTGAACTCGGGCCCGCCCTTTTCCTTCTCCACCTCCACCGCGTAATGCAGGCACACGAAGCCGCAGCCACGCTTCATCTCCTTGCCGAGCTGCGCGAGATGATCTGCCTGCACCGCGGGATGCCCCGCGCCGCCGTCGGAATAAATCACCACCGTGTCCGCCTTCGCGAACTCCTCCGCGGAAGGCCACTCGGCGTTCAGGTGAAACTTCACCTCCACACGATCCGCCGCGCCCTGCCCGAGACATTTCGCGAGGAGCTGGATGCCCGCATTGTGCTCATGGTCGCCCGGCCCGTGCGAGGGCTTGCCGGCGATCATGAGGACGTTCTTCTTTGCATCAGCGGCAAAAACGGGAGCGCCGAGCGCGGTGCAGACGAGGAGGATGAGAGGGAGTTTTTTCATGGGAAGTTTTCGGTGTGGCGGAGAATCAAGCCGCGCGCCAGCACGTTCTTGGAATCCATTCGGAAAAATGGCGTCCCAATCTGCACACCGGCATCCGTTCAGCCCTGCTTGCCCTGCGACTTCCGCTCATTGTCCACAGACGTCTGCGCGGACTGTGCAGCCTGTGCGAGCTTGCGTTCCTTGCGAAGTTTCCGCGCGCGGCGGTAGCCGACCAACTTGCCGCGCTGCTCGTCCCACAGCCGGTAGGTGAGCGACTTCAGGCTCTTGAAAAATGTGACCGGCTTCACCTCTTGGAACATCGGATCCGCTTCATGGCATCGCTCGAGATTGTAGTTCGGAATCCGCGAACTGAGGTGGTGAATGTGATGGTACCCGATGTTCCCCGAGAACCACTGGAGGATTTTCGGCAGCTTGTAAAAGGAGCTTCCCTTCAGCGCCGCAGCCGTGAAGTCCCAGTTCTCGTCGCGCTCCCAATACACGTCCTCGAACTGGTGCTGCACATAGAACATCCAGATGCCCACGCCGCCGCCCACCGTTACGATGACCAGATGGATGAGCAGATAAACCGTGATGCCGAAACCCCATCCGCGGTGCATCGAAAAGAGCCAGCTCAGCCCCGCCGCAATCCCGAGCACCGCGAGATTCATCCAGCGCACCGACCACCGCTCGCGCGGATTCGCCTTCGATGAGTAAAATCGCTGGTGGATCATGAACAGGAAAATCGGCGCGATGACGAAGAGCACCACCGGATTGCGCGCAAGCTTGTAGGCGAACCGCTTCCATCGGGACGATTGCAGGTATTCCTCCACCGTCATCGTCCATACGTCGCCGGTGCCGCGCCGGTCCAGCGAGCCCGCGCTCGCATGGTGGATCGAGTGCTCCCATCGCCAATGATAGTACGGCGTGAGCGTGAGCGCGCCGGTGATGAAGCCGACAATGTCATTCGCCAGCCGGGACTTGAAATACGACCCGTGCCCGCAGTCGTGGAAGATGATGAAAATGCGCACGGTGAACAGCCCCGCGAGCATCGCGAGCGGCAGCGTGATCCAGTAGGACCACGACAGGCTCAGGAACATGAGATACCACAGCGCCGCATAGGGCCCGAGCGTGTTCACGAGCTGCCAGATCGCGCGCGGCAGCGAGGGTTCCTGGTACTTGAGCACGATCGCCTTCCACGCTGCCGTGTCCTGCTTTTGGGTGACTTGCGGCTCGGGTGCCGCCTCAACATTGGTATTCACAGAAGGACATCTCCCACATCCGCGGGCGCGATGCACGACGATGTTTGTAATTTTTCAACCTTATCTTCTGCATGAGGCCGAAAACACGTCCGCATCTCTTCAGAAAATTACAACCCCAGCTCCGAGAGCCCCGGATGATCATCCGGTCTGCGCCCGATCGGCCAGCGGTATTTCCGCTCCTCCTCGCGGATCGGCAGGTCATTGATGCTCGCGATGCGCCGCCGCATGAAGCCGCGCTCGTCGAACTCCCAGTTCTCATTCCCGTACGAACGGAACCACTGCCCCGAGTCATCATGCCACTCGTACGCGAAGCGCACCGCGATCCGGTTCCCGTGAAATGCCCACAGCTCCTTGATGAGCCGGTAGTCCAGCTCACGCGCCCACTTCCACCGCAGGAACGCCGCAATCTCCGCTCGCCCCGACAAAAATTCCGCGCGATTCCGCCACACACTGTCCGCCGTGTAGGCGAGCGCCACGCGCTCCGGCTCGCGCGTATTCCAAGCGTCCTCGGCCATGCGGACTTTCTGCGCAGCAGTCTGCGCATCGAACGGCGGAAAGGGAGGGCGAGGATTTTCAGCAGTGCTCATTTGGAAACGTGACGGCTGTCTCAGCCGACCGGAATATTTTCAGGGATGCGCTTGCCCATGCTGACACGCTTCTCAATGGAATACCCAAGTGCGGAATAAAACGACGCGACGCGCTCTTTGCCTTCGATGATCTGAAGATTGATCTTCATGCAGCCCCTTTCTGCCAAGGCCCGCTCCGCCTGCATCACGAGCCGGGAGCCAATGCCCTCCCTGCGATGGGACGGGGATACCGCCAGCGAATAAATCCAACCGCGATGTCCATCGAATCCCGCCATCACCGTGCCCACGATCTCAGCACCAGCCAGAGCGACAAAAAACAACCCGTCATCCACTGCAATCTTCCCATCAATGACCAGCCCTGGCGCATTGTGCGCCGCATCGTAACCAAAAACCGCATTCCACAGGGCCACAACCTGTCCACGATGAACGGCATTCAGAAAAGGAGTGATGGTGACGGTGTTCATGCAGTTTCCCCCTTCGCGGCAGCGCCACAGGAGAGATTGGAAAATCAACGGCTCATTTGAGCTTCAGGGCCGCGGTTTGCCAAGGAGTCTTCAAATGGGACTCGCAGATCGTGAAATGCCACACATGACGCCCGGCGTGATTTTCCCTCGCGCTCGCGCTGCGCGTTCCTGTAACTGGCGCGACATGCCCGCCATCACCGCCAGCGGCCTCACAAAAATCTACCGCACTTACAAAAAACGCCCCGGCCTCGCAGGGGCGGTGCGCGGACTTTTCAAACGCGAATACGAGGAGGTGCGCGCGGCTGACGGTGTCAGTTTTTCCATCAAGGAGGGCGAGTTCGTCGGCTTCCTCGGGCCGAACGGTGCGGGCAAGACGACCGTGCTGAAAATGCTCAGCGGCCTGCTGCATCCGACCAGCGGCGATGCCCGCGTGCTCGGGCACATTCCGTGGAAACGCGAGGACGCACTGAAGCGGCAGTTCTCGCTGCTCATGGGCCAAAAAAATGCGCTGTGGTGGGATCTGCCCGCCCGCGAATCGCTGGAGCTGAACCGGACGATCTACGGCATTGATGAGAAGCGCTTCCGCGAGGTGGTGGGCGCGCTCACGGAGATGCTCGACGTGAAGGACAAGCTCGACGTGATGGTGCGCGAACTCAGCCTCGGCGAGCGGATGAAGCTCGAACTCATCTCCGCGCTGCTGCATTCGCCAAAAGTGCTTTTCCTCGACGAGCCGACCATCGGACTCGACGTGACTTCGCAGCAAAAGGTGCGCGATTTCCTCCGCGACTACAACAAGGGCCACGGCATCGTGACGATACTCACGAGCCACTACATGGGCGACATCGAGGCGCTCTGCCCGCGCGTGATCATCATCGATCACGGGAAGATATTTTTCGACGGCCCGCTCGCGCGCGTCATCGAGCGCTACGCCACGCACAAGATCATCGGCTTCGCATTCGGCGACGCCGCGCCGGGCGATCTTTCGGCATTCGGCGAAGTCGTCGAGACGACCGCGCACACCGTCCGCATCCGCGTTCCGCGCACGCGCACGACCGAAGTATGCCGCGAAGTGCTCGGGCGCTTCCCGATCACGGATCTCAACGTGCAAGAGCCGCCGATCGAGTATGTGATCCGCCAGCTCTTCGCCGAGCACAGCCCTGCGGACGCGAAGACGGCGACCTGATTCAGTCGCCGAACGAAATCCCGATCGCGCGGCACGTCGCGACCATCTGGCAGTCGGTCTGCACGATCTTCTGCCGACGCACCGCGCTCGCGATCGGCACGTTCAGCACCTGCGAATGCTGGTAACTCACCATCTGGCCGAATTTTCCCTCGGCGATGAGGTCCACAGCCTTCACGCCGAAGCTCGTGCCGAGGATGCGATCCAGCGTCGTCGGATCGCCGCCGCGCTGGAGATGCCCGAGCACGCACGTTCGGATTTCTTTCGTGAGCCGCGGACGGTTGATGCGCCGATCCAGCTCGTGCGCGACGGTCTCGCCGATGCCGCCGAGCCGGTATTCACCGGACTGCGCGGCGTGGTAATGTTCGCGCCCGCCCGCGAGCCGCGCGCCCTCGGCGACGACGATGATCGTGCTCGGGTGCCCCGACTTTTCCCTCGCGCGCACCGCATCCGCCAGCCGGTCGTAGCTGAACGGAATCTCGGGGAGCAAAATCGCATCGGCACCGCCGGCGAGCCCGCCGTGCAGCGCGATCCATCCGGCGTGACGGCCCATGACCTCGATGATGATCACGCGCTTGTGCGCGCGCGCCGTCGTGTGCAGGCGATCCAGTGCGTCAGTGACGCACGCGACTGCGCTGTCGAATCCGAACGACGACTCCGTGGCCTCGAGATCGTTGTCTATCGTCTTCGGCACGCCGATGACATTGATGCCCGCCTCGAAAAGCTGCTGCGACGTGCTCAGCGAACCGTCGCCGCCGATCGTCACCAGCGCGCTGATTCTCAGCCGCGCGAGCGTTTCCTTCGTGCGCGCGATCACGACTGGATCGAGCCGTCCGCGCCCGCCGGAGCCGCCCTTGCGCACAAAATGGCCGCGGTTCGTCGTGCCCAAAATCGTGCCGCCGCGCTGCATGATGCCCTCGGTGTTTTGCAGCGTCAGCTCCATGTGCCCGTCGTCCGCGAGCAGGCCCTCGTAGCCGTCGCGGAAGCCGATCACTTTCCAGTCGAGCTTCGCCGCCGTGCAGACGACGCCGCGCAAAACCGCATTCAGTCCGGGGCAGTCGCCGCCGCTCGTGAGGACTCCGATCGTCTTGTTCATCGCGAGGAACCGGGCTTGCGAACATTCATCGGGCGGCCCGCGCGCGCCCATTCGTCGAGCAGCGACCAGCCGCGCGCGAGCAGTGATCTTGCAACGTCGAAACGTGAAGTCGCTCCGAGCACCACGACCGTGAGCCGCCGCGGCACGATGATGTGCTCTTCGCCGACCTGCCTGCTGTCCGGCGGCTTCGCGGCGGAAATGACGACGCACGCACCGGCCCTGCGCGTCGTGCCGGTCTTCACACCGTCAATTCCGTCCGTGCCGACGAGTTCGTTCGTGTTCTTCAGCGCGTACGACTGTGCGCCGCCGTCCGCGGTCCGCCACGAAATTTTCCGTTCCCGCTGCGAAGTGTAAAAGGCGAAGCCCGTCTGCGACATCGCGTAATTCGTGAGCAGCGCGACATCGCCCGCGGTCGAATACGGCAGCTTCTTTTCGAGATCGTCGAGGCCGTGCGGATTCAGGAACCGCGTGCCCTTCATCCCGAGCTTGCGTGCGAGCGCATTCATCTGCGCGACGAAATAGATGACCGCGTCCTTGTCCGTCTTTCCTCCGCCGAGCTTCGCGCCGACGTGCGCCGCAAGCGTCTCCGCAGCCTCGTTGTCGCTCTGGAGCAGCGCGGCGTAAAGCGCGTCGCGCAGCGTGATGCTGTCGCCCGCGTGCAGGCCGATGCTGTTCGGGCTGTTCAGCGCGCTCACCGCCTGCGGCACCGTCGCGGACTGGCCGAGATCCTCGCCGTGCGCCTTCGCCCAGTCGAGCACGACCATCGCCGTCGCGATTTTTGTGATGCTGCCGATCTGCACCTGGCGGCCCGCATTCGACGAATCGAGCACGAAGCCGGTCGTGGAATCCGCGATGACCCAGGCGGCAGCGCCGAAGCCGCCGCCATCCTGCGCACGCGACGGCGCAGGTGCGATGAGGAATGCGACAAGAAACGCGAAGAGCGCGGGCAGTGTGAGAAAGATCGGTGTGCGTTTCATTGGCGAAAAAGTGCGCGCACTCTAGCGCGTAGCACAGGCGAGGCAAGAGGCAGCGCACATCCTGCGCCATCACCTTTTTTTGGAGATGGCATGACGCATGAGAACGCGGTGCGGCAACCGACCGCTTCCGGGTGGAGCACGCAACTCGCGTGCTCCACCCGGGAGAATCACTCCGTCCGCAGCGCCGCGAGTTGTGAGCGACGCAGTGCAAGACGGGTGGCGAGCCAGGCCCAGAATGCGCCGAGCAGCGCCATGCCGAAAAGGAGCGTGAGGATTCCGCGCCATGGGAAATGTGCGGCTTGCGCGGAGAGGCGCGGCCACACGGCGGTGAGCGCGCTCACGGCTCCGATGCCGAGCGCGCCGATAATGAGCCAGCGGTGCTCGGCGAAGACGAGGCGGCGCAGCGTCTGCGGCGTGAAGCCGACGGCTTCGAGCAGGCCGAATTCGCGGCGGCGCTCGAAGACATTCCGCGCGACGACGATGCCGAGTCCGGCGCTGCCGAGGAGCATTCCGAGTCCGCCGAGGACTTGGAAAATTGAGAGGTAGGTGTTCTCGACTTCGTTGAATTCCGCGAGGCGTTTCACGGCGGGGGTGAGTTCGAGTCCGCGGTCGCCGAGCTGTCGCGTGAGGTGCTCACGCACGGCGTCCATTTTTTCCCGAGGGCAATCCACGAGGAAGAAACGGTAGCCGGCGGTGTTCGGAAATTTTGCCACGAAGTCGCGCTCGGGGATGACAACGAGGCCCTGAAGGACGCTGCCGTCCACGGTCGCCGCAAATTGCACACGCACCTTCTCGCCGCGCTCGCCGTCGTATTCGATCACATCGCCAATCTTCTTCTGCATCGCCCATTGCAGCGTGTTCCCATCCACCACTCCGGGGACTGCGCCGTTGGCTTTGACTCCGGACCAATCGAGACCGAAGGGCTTGTCGCGCAACTCGGCGATGTCCACACCGAGCAGGCGCGGCTGCACGGCGCGGTTGAGGTTCAGGCAGCTTGCGTCGTCGCCGTCGCGCACGCGCATCTGCACGACGCGGACGCCGGACATGAGTTTGTCGTCGAGCGCGTAGGCGTCGCGGCCTTTGGCGGAGTTGAGGTCTTCGTAAATCGGCGCGCTGCTCTCGCCGATGAATGCGAAGCCGCCGGTGCCGCTGTCGCGTCGTGTGGAATCTTCGGGCGCGCCTTTGCGGAAGGAATCCACGGCGATGACCATGAAGACGCCGCTCGCGAGCACGGCGATGGTCGCGAGGCTGCGTCCGCGGCGGCGGGAGATGTTGCGCGCGCCGAGTTGCGCGATGGATTCCGCGCCGGTGCCTGCGGCTACTTGGCGAAGTCGCGCGAGTGCGAAAAGACATCCCGTGATGAGCAGCAGCGCGCCTGCGCCGAAAAATGCGCCGGAGTTTCCCTTTGCGAAAACTGCAAGTGCGACGGCTCCCACGACGCACACCGCAGCGATGATCGCGAACTTTCCGACAGCACCTTTTCGTTTCGGCTGAGTTTCGCTGCGAGTGCCGTTCGTCTCGTTGTTCGTGCCATTCAGCAGCGCGGCGGCTTCCATTTTGAAAAGCCTCCGGCTCGCGAGCCACATCGCGAAGATCGCGACGAGCACGCCGCTGACGACGCCGATGGCCATCGTTGCACCCGACGGAGCGAAGACGAAGCGCGTGCCGCCCGTCGCGCCGCCCCACACTCCGGCGAGCGCGTGCAGCACGCCCTTTGTGTAGAGCGCGGCGAGCAATACGCCGACAAGCGAGCCGATGAGCGCGAGCACGAAGCCTTCGCGCAGGAACAGGCGGCGCACCTTTTTCACCGGCCAGCCGACGGCGAGCAGCAGCCCGGCTTCGGCGGCGCGCTGCTCGATGGTGAACGTGAACAGCAGCCCCGTGAGCACCGCCGCCGCGGCGATGAGGAAGAAGCTGAAATAGACAAACAGCTCGCCGAAATCCACGGGCGCATTCGTCGCGGCGAGCGCCTGCTCGCGGAGGTTCACGGTGCGGAAGCCGAGCGCGGCGGGGTCTATGAATGCGGCGATGCGCTCGACCTGCTCGCGTTTCGTGCCGGCGGGATAGCGGATGCTCGTGAGGCTGCCCCAGCGGTTGCCCCACAGCTCCTGGCCGGTTTTCAGCGTCACAAATGCCTTCGGCGTGCCGCGGTATTTTTCCCAGTAGGCCTCGTCCTTTTTGCGGACGCGCGTCGCGTCGAAGTCGAAGCCGGGCTTCCATTTTCCGAAGCTTTTTTTGTCGGGCACGTTTGGAAAATCCGGCATCCACGAGTCTTTGCCGTCGGCATCCGTCTGGAGCTGCGGCGTGTCCATCTCGAGGATCGGCGCGGCGACGGTGAAAATGCGCGTCGTCTCGACGAGCTGACGCCGCTCGCCCATCACGAAATACTTCACCGTCACGTTCGCGCCAGGCGCGACGCCGAGATCGTCCGCAAGCCAGCGCGTGATCTGGATTTCGCCGTCCGCCAGCTTCGGATTCACAAAGCCCGACGCAGCCGCATCAATCGCCGTGACCATCGAGTAAGGCGTGGCGGTCGCCTTCGCATCCGAGCTGTCGCCCGCGCGGAGTTCGTTGACGAAGTAGGTGAGGGAGTCGAGTCCGCGGGGAGGTGGAGCGATCAGCTTGTCTTTTTCCGGCACCGCTGCCCGGGGATCGACAAGCAATATCCACCGTGGCGGCTCCTGTTCGTTCTTTCTCGCAGCAGCAGTGATTGGCGAATCGAGAAAAACACGGGGTGTGCGAATTTCAAAGTCAGAGGAATTCGGCAGTTCGTGAATGACTACCTCCGATGACTCGAGCACCGCGTTCCTTGATTCGGGCACATTTTCAGCATCGGCTACCCTGAGCTCCTTCAAAATTGTGGTATCCGCCGAACGTCTCCGACCGAGTAATCGGTTCACCCACGAAGGCAACGAGGTGTTCCAACCACCAGGAAGAATCGGATCGGGCGGCGGTGGCTCGGCATTGAGCAACACATTTGTCTTCGTTCCGATGCCGAGCTTTTCCTGCAAGATCGCGAGCGGCACGAACGCCGTGTGCGGCGGCACCTGGCCGCTCGCAAGCGCGAAGCGTCCGAAGTCCGCATCGCCCACGACGCGCGCGGCGCGCACGCGAAGCGAGACGCTGCCCTCCTCTTCGCCGGAGAGCGGCGCGTCCTTGGAAAATGCGCTCGGCTTTTCGAGGCGCAGCAGGACTTCGTCGCCGAGCTTCACGCCGAGCTGCGCGGCGAGGCGTTCGTTCAGCGCAATTTCGTTTGCGGTGAGCGGGACTGCATTCGCCGATGGCGACAATTTCCAAAACGCATCGTCCACGCCGACGATCTGGACTTTGTTCGCGCGCGCCTTTCCGTCGGAACGCGCGGCGGTGCCGGAGAGCATCAGCACGCCGGCGGCGTCCGGCCCCGGCGCAAATGTGCGCGCCACGACTGACGGACGCTTTTCCACCTCGCGCAGCCACGGGACGAAGCGCTCGCCGCAGAGCAGTGCCTCGCCGATTTTTCCCACGCGCGCTTCGGCCTGCGCGCGCAGCGTGGCTTTCACCGAATCGCCGACCATGAGCGCGCCGGTGAGCACGAGCGCGGCGAGCGCGGAGCCGAGGATGACGCCGAGGTGCGTGCGCCAGTAGTGACGGATGCTGTCAAGCAGCAGGCGGCGCGTGGTCATTGCGCGCTAAGCCTCCAGCCCCGTGCGCGCGTAGATCGCGTCGAGCGTGGTGCTGAATTCCAACTCGGGCACCGTGAGTATGTCCGCGCCGGTGAGGATCGTTTTTTCCCAGCCCTCGGGCAAGCGCCGATAGACGGTGACTTCACGCCTGTCCTGCTCGGCGAGGATGTAGGTGTGGAGACTCGGGATGCCCTGATAGGCGGCGAGCTTTTCGCGCCGGTCGATCGCTTCGGTGCTGGGTGAAAGCACTTCGACGATGAGCGCAGGCGTGTTGCAAAAGTAATTCTGCTGCCCGGCGGGATCGCAGTTCACCATCACGTCAGGATAATAATACGACTCGTCGCGCGCGTCGCGGATGCGGGCCTTCATGTCGTTCATGAAAGGCGCGCATTTTTTCCCGCGCAGATGGATGTAGAGTTCGGCGAAAAAATTTCCTGCGATGAAATTGTGATTCACGCTCGATCCGCCCATAGCATACACGCGGCCCGAGATGTATTCGTGGCGGATTTCGCTGCGAAGCTCACCGGCGATGTACTCCTCGGGTGAGATGAGGGTTTCGATCATGCGGATGGCGCTCATGGTGTGACGATGCGGTTCAGGAATGGTGGTGTCAAACTGCGGACAGACGCCCATCAAGCAGCGGTAGCACGCGGCCCATGCGGCGCGCGAGTTCGGGGGCGTGCGTGACCATGACGATGGTGATTTTCTCGCGCTGATGCACCTCGGCGAGCAGGTCGGCGAGGCGTTCGGCGCTGGCGCGGTCGAGCGCGCCAGTGGGCTCGTCGGCGAGGAGGAGCTTCGGGCTGTTGATGAGCGCGCGGGCGACGGCGGCGCGCTGGCGTTCGCCGCCGGAGAGCTGGCCGGGGCGGTGGTCGAGCCGGTGACTTAGGCCGACGGCTTCGAGAAGCTGCGCGGCACGAGCACGAAGTGCGGCGCGGTCGGCTCCCTTGCGCACGATGGAGGGGACGAGGACGTTTTCCAGCACGGTGCACTGCGGGAGCAAATGGTGGAGCTGGAAGACGAAGCCGACGGTGGTGTTGCGGAATTCGGCGAGCTGCTGCGTGTCGAGCTTCGTGAGGTCGCGGCCGGCGACGCGGATTTCGCCGGAGTCGGCTTGGTCGAGCGCGCCGAGGAGATTGAGGAGCGTGCTTTTTCCGCAGCCGCTCGGACCGGTGATGGCGACGGTCTCGCCCTCGGCGATGTTGAGGCTGATGCCGTTCAGCACGGGCACCGTGACGGAGCCGGACTGGTAGGACTTTGTGACGTTGGTGAGTTCCGCGAGCATTGCCGTGGAGCATCGGCGATCCGGGGGCGAAGTTCCAACTGCGAAGTTTGATGAGGGCCGCAGAGGCCGCGTGAAATCCGGAGAGATGCTGAATGCCCGCGGTGCGCACGATTTGCAAAGGCGCCGATCAGCGCCGACACGCAACGGCTGAAACTGACCGGTTCGGATCTAAATCATCCAGTTATCCGCGACCTTGCGGTCCTTCTCCAACACACGCACGCCCTGGCCTTCCGCGAGCACGAGTGAGCGTGGCGGCACGCTGTGCGTGAGGAAGACGCTCGCGCCCACCGTCGAGCCCGCGCCGATGACCGTGTCGCCGCCCATGATCGTCGCATTTGCGTAAATGGTCACATGGTCCTCGATGCTCGGGTGGCGCTTCTGCCCGCGTAATGCCTGACCGCCGGCGAGCGATTTCGCGATGAGCGAAACGCCCTGGTAGAGCTTCACATGTGTGCCGAGCACGCTCGTCTCGCCGACGACGACTCCCGTCCCGTGGTCTATGAAAAAGTGCGAGCCGATGTGCGCGCCGGGATGGATGTCAATGCCCGTGCGGCTGTGCGCCCACTCCGTCATCATCCGCGGGATGAGCGACACGCCGAGCGCATAGAGCACATGCGCGCTGCGCTGGATCGCGATGGCCTCGATGAACGGATACGACAGGATCACCTCGTCCGAAGCGCCCGCCGCGGGATCGCCCTCGAACGCCGCGCACACGTCGGTCTTCAACAGCTCGCGCACCTGCGGGATGCCGCCGAGGAAATCGCGCGTGATTTTCATCGAGCCCTCATTCGGGCAGTTCGGATCGCCGAGCCGCTGGCTCTTGCAGACTTCTTCCGCGAGCCGTTCCGCGATCGTGAAGACACGGTGCGAAGTGACGCGCGGCAGATGCTGCGAGTGGATCGGCTCCGCATCGTGGAAGCCGGGAAAAAGAAGCTGCAGCAAGTCCTCGCAGATCGCCGCGACCGCGCGTTTGGAAGGCAGGTTCGCCCCGTCCACATGGTTGATGCCTCCGCCAGTCTCGTAGGACCGGAGGATCGCATCGGTCGCTTTGCCGAGATCGTGTTCCATCGCGCTTGAGTATGAGCGCTCCGCGGAAAAAGGAAACCCCGCGGTGAGATGCACGCATGATCCGGGTTTTCAGCGCGGGAAAAAAAGCGCCGCCGCTCAGCCGCGATCCGGCAGCGTGCCGTTGCCGCTCACCCACACGCACAGCGCTGTGCAGCCCCATGCGATTGTCGCAGCGGTGATGAGAAGAAACGAGGCCGCGCACCCGATGAAATTGGAGAGGAATTGTTTCATGCGGACGTGGAAATGCAGGTTTCACGCCAGCTTCCGCGGCGGTGCCGCGCTTGACACGACTCCCGCCACGCTCGTCACTCGCCTCCCCGAAAAATGCCGCCCATTCCGCAGGAAATCATCGAGCAGATCGCCGCCGCGAACGACATCGTGGAGGTGATCGGCGGGTATTTTCCGCTGCGTCGCATGGGCGGGACTTTCAAAGCGCTGTGCCCCTTTCACAACGAGCGCACGCCGTCGTTCAACGTGAATCCGCACCGGCAGATTTTCAAATGCTTCGGCTGCGGCGCGGGCGGCTCGGTGTTCCGTTTTGTGATGGATTACGAGCACCTGGATTTCGTCGCGGCGGTGCGCAAGCTGGCAGACAAGGCGGGCATCAAGATTCCCGAAGCCGAGATGTCGCAGGCGGATTACGAGCGCGCGGATCTGAGGCGGCGGCTGCTCGCGTTGCACGCGGACGCGGCGGACTTTTTCCACCAGCAGCTCATGCGCGGGAAGTCGGCTGATACGGCGCGCGATTACATGAAAAAGCGCGGGCTCTCGGCGGAGGTCGCGAAGTCATGGAAGATCGGCTTTGCGCCGGACTCCTGGGACGGGCTGCTCTCTGCGATGCAGTCAGCCGGCTACTCGGAGATGGAGCTGCAAGAGAGCGGTCTATTTTCGCACGGCGAGGACAGAGGGAAAACGTACGACCGTTTCCGAGGGCGCGTGATGTTCCCGATCTGCAACGACACCGGCGAGGTGATCGCATTCAGCGGGCGCGTGCTTTTTGCCGAGCAGAGCCCGGCGAAATATGTGAACTCGCCCGAGACGATGCTTTTCACAAAGGGCAACGTGCTCTTCGGCCTGCACAAGTCGAAGCGCGCGCTCATCGCGGCAAAGCAGGCCATCGTGTGCGAGGGGCAGGTGGATCTCATCACCGCGTTCGAAGCCGGCGTGCAGAATGTGATCGCGCCGCAGGGAACGGCGTTCACGGACCGGCAGGCGCGCATTTTGAAACGCTACGTGGACGAGGTGGTGCTGTGCTTCGACGCCGACGCCGCGGGCGAGAAGGCCGCCGAGCGATCGCTGCCGCACCTGCTCGCCGAGGGCCTGCTCGTACGCGTGATGACGCTGCCGCAGGGCGAGGACCCGGATTCACTCATCCGCACGCAGGGCGCGGAGGCGTTCCGCAAACGCGTCGCGGCGGCGAAGGATTTTTTCGACCACCAGATCGATCGCGCGACCAGTTCGCCGGACTTCGCGACACCGCGCGGCAAGATCGCGGCGGCGCGGAAAATCGCGGAGCTGCTCGCATTCATCCCCGACGGCATCGCGCGCGAGGCCGTGCTGAACAACGCCGCGATGCGACTCGAAGCCAGCCCGCAGGATCTGCGCGTGCTCATCAAGCGCGCCCCGCAGCGTGCGACGCTCGCCGAGGAAAATGCAGAGCCGGAGCGCGCCGAGCCGATCACCCTCGATCCGACGAAGGAGTGGCTCGCGCTCCTCGCGCTCCGCAGCCCCGCAGCGCGCATGTGGCTCCAGGCGCAGGGCTGCGACCGCGTGCTGAACGACGGCCAGCCGGACTCCGCGCTGCTGCTAAAAGTCCTCGACGCCGACTTCCGCACCGACGAGCCCTCATCCGTGAACGCCTGGCTCGCGACGCTCGAACCCGGCGAAGAGGCATCGCTTTCCTCCGTGCTCGAACGCGCCGTGCCGCCCGAGGCACGCGTGGTCGCCGAGGACTGCTGGCACGAACTCGAACGCCGCGTGCTGCTCCGCAGGCGGCAGTCCGTCGAGGCGCAGCTCCGTACGCCCGGCATTGCGATCGAGGACATGGCGCGTCTGCACCAGCAGGTGCTCGACTTTCAGCGCCAGCTCGCCGCGCTCCCGCCGCCGCGCGCCCCAAAAGCGTCAGGATGACGCAAAATATATTTGGAAGGAGCCCTTGACCTGCTCCGCCGGACTCCCCATATTCCGCGGCCTTTTTCCCATCGCGGACTGCGGATCGAAACCGCAGCAGCCGGAGGTGAGAATGTAATTTAGAATTCCTTCGTGGACATGCCGAAAAACAACAAAAAAGCCGCCTCAAAATCCGCCAAACCCGCGAAGAAATCCCCGAAGAGCGCAGGCACGAAGAAGGCCAAGGCACCAGCGGCGAAGGCTTCGGCGAAAAAGAAGACAGCAAAGAAAACCAAGCCCGCAAAGGCTGAGAAAAAGGCAAAGATTCCCAAGCCTCCGAAAGCACAGAAGCCTGCGAAAGCGCCCAAGGCTCCGAAACCGGCTGCTGCCGAGAAAACCAAGGAATCCCCCGTCGGAAAAAACGGGAAGCTCAGCTCGAAGCTGGCGGAACTTCTGAAGACTCCATCGAAGCCGAAGCTCGGCCCCGGCCAGAGCATCCTCGACACCGTCGAGGGCGCGGAAAAATTGCGCGAACTCGTGAAGCTCGCGAAGGAGCAGGGCTACCTCACCTTTGATGATCTGAACGAGCACCTCCCCGAGTCCGTGAACGACCCGGAGGAGCTGGAGCTGATCATGAACCGTCTCCGCGGCATGGAGATTGACATCATTGATGCCTCGCAGGTGGACAACTACAAAGTCGGTCCGAAGTCCGAGGAGCAAAAGGAAGAGGAGGAGCCCGAGAAGCCCGCCGAGAAACTCGACATCCTCGACGACCCCGTCCGCATGTATCTCAAGCAGATGGGCCAGGTGCCGCTGCTCACGCGCGAACAGGAGGTGGATATCTCCATGCGCATCGAGGAGGCCGAGCTGAACGTGCAGA
Organism: uncultured Spartobacteria bacterium; assembly: GCA_903882875.1. GTDB lineage: Bacteria > Verrucomicrobiota > Verrucomicrobiia > Chthoniobacterales > Chthoniobacteraceae > SXWH01. The sequence goes on from CAIRYQ010000129.1 coordinate 19,137, forward strand.
AGCATGTGAACAATTTCGGCTTCATCCCGCGCGCGTACCTTGAACTCGGCCAGAAGCTGATTGACGGACGCGAACGCTTTGACCGCGTGATCCTCGACAAGAAAATCGAGAGCCGCGACAAGTACATGAAGGGCCTGCCCCGGCTCATGAAGGCGCTCGAATCCTCGATGAACGAGGCGTCGAAGGCCTACAAGAACTACCTCGCGCACGGCGGCACGAACCAATCCTCGAAGAGCTACACCGACTTCCAGAAGCGCCACGCCGGGGTGCAGAAGCACTTTCCGAAATTTTTCTACAAGCAGAAGGTCACCGAGGATTTCGTCACTCTCGTCGAGGAGAAAAACCGCGTCATGCACGCGCTCCAGCACGAGGCGAACAAGCCGAAGAAGCAGCAGCAGCGCACCGTCGGCGGCGCAAAAGTGGACTACACCACGCAGCTCAAGGAACAGCAGTCGCTCATGTGGATGAGCGCCGAGGGCTTCGCCGCGGAATTCAACGAGCTGCGCAAGTGGCTGCGCAAGGCGCTGCGCGCGAAAACAGAAATGGTCGAGGCGAACCTGCGACTCGTGATTTCCATCGCGAAAAAATACACGAACCGCGGGCTGTCGTTCCTTGATCTGATCCAGGAGGGCAACATGGGGCTGATGAAGGCCGTGGAAAAATTCGAGTATCGCCGCGGCTACAAATTTTCGACCTACGCGACGTGGTGGATCCGCCAGGCGATCACTCGCAGCATCGCCGACCAGGCGCGCACGATCCGCATCCCCGTCCACATGATCGAGACGATCAACAAGCTCATGCGCGTGCAGAAGCAGCTCGTCCAGGACTACGGCCGTGAGCCCACGCCGGAGGAGGTCGCTGAGGAAATCAACCTCCCCGTCGAGCGCGTCCGCGCGGTGCTGAAGATGGCGCAGCAGCCCATCAGCTTGCAGTCGCCCGTCGGCGACAGCGACGACACGAGCTTTGGCGATTTTATCCCCGACCAGACCGCGGAGGATCCTGCGGACGTGACGGCGATCAGTTTGCTCAAGGACAAAATCCGCGACGTGCTCACGACGCTCACCGAGCGCGAGCGCCAGGTGCTCGAGCAGCGCTTCGGCCTCGTGGACGGCTACAGCCGCACGCTCGAGGAAGTGGGCCGGCAGTTCAAAGTCACGCGCGAACGCATCCGCCAGATCGAAGCAAAGGCGCTGCGGAAAATGCGGCACCCGACGCGCATCCGGCAGCTTGAGGGATTCCTCGAGGCGTCGGATCTGCACCTCGCATAACGCGCGTAACGCGATCACTCCTGCCCGCCACACACTGTTCAATCAGGCGGAGCGGAGTACGCTGCCAACGACTCAGTCCCGTTGCGGGCAGGATTGTCCGCGCTAAAGCCGCCACACAGCCGCACCCCATCCGTTCACACGCAGCCGAATGAAAAGAAAAAACCAGCAGGCGGGCGCAATCATCAGCGCAATATTTCTGGACGCATTCACCCCGAAGGCGGGACGCTCCCCGGTATGAGCGAGCCTGTGAAGCCCTTCTTCAAACCTTTCTCCCAGTCCCCCGCTCCTCTCGCATCAGAAAGGAGCGGCGTTTCCGTGTCCGAAATCACGACCTACGCCGTTGCCGCCGGGATGCACCCCGACGATCGTGCCGCATTTCTCGCCCACGCCTGCGCGGGAGACGACGCCCTCCGCGAGAAGATCGAGCAACGACTCGCCGCGCGCATTCCTGCACCCGTCCCTGCTCCCGCACCGGCGGCCTCACCCGCGCCCACGCCCGTTCCGGATGCCGAACTCCAGCGCATACCGGAGCCCATCCTCAGCATTTCACAGAATCAGCCCGCAGGGATGGCTCTCGTGCCCATGTCCGCCAGCCAGCTTGCGGCCATCACTGCGCAACGCCAGAACACCTTCCCGTGGATCACCGCCGTCTTCCTCGCGGTCGCAGCCGGCGCATTGGGTGTCTTTCTGATGCAGGAAAATGAAGCCCGTCATCGCGCGGATGCAGCCATGCAGCAGGCAGGGCTGCGCGCCGAGACCGCCGCAAAGGACGCCGCCGACGCCCGCGCCATTGCCGGGAAAGAACGCGAGACCGCCACGGAACAAATCACCGCTGCACGCACGGAATCCGAAAAGCTTCGCGCCGCCGCCGAGGAGCAGCGCCAGCGCGCCGAAGCCGCCACGCAGCAGGCGGCCCTTGCGAAGGCCGAGGCGGAGCGTCAGCGCCTCGCCGCCGAGGCTGCCGCCGGGAAAGACGGAGGCGACAACGGGCCCGGCAAGGCCATGCTCGCGAAAGCCGAACAGGAGCGCGACGCCATCCGCGCGACGCAAAAGGAAACCGTCCTCGCCTTTGCCGACACCCTCGCGAAGCTCGCCGCCGCGCAGCTCGACGGCTCCCGTTTTGCCGAGGCCGAGACCTCGGCCCGCCGTTCCCTGGAACTGCGCGTCATGGAAGCCGTCACCGGCTGGCCTCTCGTGGAATCCCGCACCCTGCTCGGTGCGGCCCTTCTGCAAAAGAACGCGGATGCCGTAGCCGCGCGCGAATTCGCCGCCGCCGCCGCCGACATCGAACAGCTCGGCGCTCCCGTCGGCGAAGCCGATCGCGCCCGCTTCATCGCTGCCGCAAAGCGCATCGTGCAATTCTACAACGCCACGGGCCACCGGAAAGAAGGCACCGAACTGAAGCGCAAATTCGACGCACTGGCCCGCCCGTAGCCCCTCAAATCGTCAATGCGCTGCAGAAGGCCGGTGCTGAGTGCTGCCGGCGTCGAAGACGGGGAACTTGCGGTAGGCGATGGGACGGCAGAGGACGGTTTTCGTGACTTTCGTGGCGAGGACGACGAAGTGGTGGAAGTCGTCGCTGTTGTCGTACTGGCGAAAGTAGGCGCGGGATTTGCCGGGGATGGCGTCCCACCAAGGCTGGACGGCATCGCCCTCAATGATGCGAGTCTCGCCGGAGACGTAGGCGATATTCTCGATGGTGAAGTCGGGATGAGTGAACATCCATTCGGCGCGGGGATTCGCGCGGAGGTTCACGACCTTCTGCGTGGTGGGGGCGGGGATGGTGAAAATTTCGTCGAGGGTGCCCTTGGTCTGAAAGTTCATCCATGTGGCGTGGGGCCAGCCGTCCTTGTCCACGGTGGTGAGAAGGCCGTGGCGGGCGTCGGCGACGAGTTGCCAGACCATCCGGGAGAGTTCGGTGTCGAGTATCATGAGGGAATATCGCGCGATGCGGGCGCAATGGCACCCGGAGCTTGGCCGAGTATGCCCGGCTCTTGGCGCGACCGTTTGCGGCGATCCAAAAAAAGTGAGGTGCAGCGACGTGCCGGAAATCGCTGCAGTGAGCGCGGTGAAGCGCAGGAGCCGTCCCCAGCGCTCCGCGGACGTTCAGTAGTGGCGGACTTCGGTCTCCGTGGTGGTGCCGCCGTGAGGATTGCGCGTGGTGGTTTCCTGAGTGGTGGTGGTGTGTGTGGTGGGCTTGGCGGGTTCCACGACGACGGTCTTGCAGGAGGAGAACGTGAGAATCGCGGTGAGTGCGACGAGAGATGCGGCGAGTGTTTTCATGGGTGTTTTGTGTTTGGATTGGTTTCTGGCGGTCACTTGCTTTCTTCGGTGACGGTGGTGGTTTTCTTCTCAATGATGACGCCCGCGGGGGGCGATGTTTTGCGGACGATGACGCGGGTGGCGTTCATGCGGTCGCCTTCGCGCGTGAAATAGACGGTGACGGGGACGCCGGACTTCACCGTCTCGACGGAGACGGGCCTGCCGTTCTCGTCCACGTAGGTGGTCTTCTTCGAATAGAGATAGCGGACAGGCGCGGGCGAGGTGTCGGACTTGATGAAGAATTCGTCGGCACCGAATTCGCTGACGGTGCCGAGGATGTTCGTGCCGGCGATGGTGTGTTCGCTCACGACATCAACGCCACCTCGTGCGGCAGGTGTGCGGCGGACGACGACCTTGGAGGCCACCATGCGGTCGCCGTCCTTGGAATAATAGACAGTGACGGGCAGGCCGGACTTCACGGTCTCGAAGGCGACAGGCGCGCCGTTTTCATCCACGTAGGTGGTGGTCTTTGTGAAGGTGTAGCCGAGCGGGGTGCGCGAGGTCTTCGTGTGGATGACCATGCGATCGGTCCCGAATTCGCTGATGGTGCCGGAAGTGGTAGTGGTGGTCTCGGTGACTTTCTGCACGGGCAACTGGGCGAGCACGGTCGGCGCGGTGGCGACGGTGAGGCCAAGAAATGCGGCGGTGGCGAGGAGACGGGCGGATATTTTCATATCCACATATCGCGAGCCGACGATGCAGAGGTCGTATGTGTTTTGAAAATGCCCGGCCTGCCGGCGGGATGAGGCAGCCGACGGGAAAGGCGAGATTGCCCCCGATGGGTGCGTCCACCACGATGCGGTGAATCCCATGACGACGCCCTTTTCCAAACCGGACGCCTCAATGCCCGCCGTGATCGAGGCGAATCTTTCCCTGCCGGAGCACGCGGCGGCGGTGCTGGCGATGCTGGATGCGTATTCGGCGGATCCAATGGCGGACGGGCATCCGCTCTCGGCGGAGGCGCAAGCGAATCTCATCGCTGGACTGCGGGCGCATCCGACAACGCTAGTGTTCATCGCGTTTCGCGACGGCGAGCCGGTGGGAATCGCGACGTGCTTCCGCGGGTTCTCGACATTCGCCGCGAAGCCGCTGATCAATGTGCATGATTTCTACGTGGTGCCGTCGCTGCGCGGCTGCGGGATCGGGCGCGCGCTGCTCGCGGCGGTGGAGCGCAAGGCAAGAGAAACGGGCTGCTGCAAGCTGACGCTGGAGGTGCTGGAGGACAACACGCCCGCGCGGCGGCTCTACGAGTCATGTGGCTTTTCGCAGGCGCAATATTCCGAGGCCGCAGGCAAGGCGTTCTTCCTTTGGAAACCGCTGCCCGGCAAATGATCCGAAACCGAACCGATGGCGGACATTTTCACCAAGAAGAAACGCAGCGAGGTGATGGCGGCGATCCGCAGTCGCGGAAACAAGGCGACGGAACTGCGGATGGCGATACTTTTCCGAGCACACGGGATCACGGGGTGGCGGAGGCAGGTGAAATTGCGGGGCGCTGAACGCGGAACGCAGAAAGGGAAAGCTGCGCGCATGAGCGTAGACTTTGTGTTCCGGCGGGAGCGGGTGTGCGTGTTTGTGGACGGGTGCTTCTGGCACGCGTGCCCGCGGCACGGGACGCAGCCGACGGGAAACCGCGCATTCTGGAAAAACAAGTTCGCGCGAAATGTGGAGCGGGATCGTGAGGTGTCGCGCGCGCTGCGCAAAGCTGGCTGGACGGTGCTGCGCGTATGGGAGTGCGCGCTGTCCCGCTCGCAGACGGCCCGCACTCTGTCGCGCATCGTAAGGGCGCTGCACGCGTAAGGCAGCATGCGCCTGTCTGCGGCAGCAATCTGAACGGACAAGCCCTCGCCACTCATCGTGGCGAATCACTGCCCACCGAGAACAATCGCCCGCCTACTTTTTCAGATTCGCGACGATCTCGTCCGTGAGCTTCTGCACGAGCGCCTCGACCTCCGCGTTGCTCGCGGGCGCATCGTTCGTCATCGGATTGAACGGCGTGACCGGCGACGAGCAGCCGTGCGAGCCGCACATCTGCACCCACGGATCCACTTCGCACAGGCCCGCGGGCTTGAGGTCGTAACGGTCGTCAGGCAGGCCGAGGCTCTTCTTGATGTTGAGCAGCTCGGGCAGCTTGTCGCACGGAATGGACGCGCTTCCGGGAATGGACTGCGCGAGGATCACCGTGCGGCAATACGCGTCGGTGATCTCCATTTTGAAATACGCGTCCTCGACCGATTTGCCCCAGCAAATCACGCCGTGGTTGCCCATGAGGATGGACTGGTGCTTCGGCGCGAGCGGGAAAATCTCCGCGGCGATCTCCGGCGAACCCGGTGTCTTGTAAGGCGTGTAGGCGACTGTGCCGACGAACACTTCCAACTCGGGAATGAGTCGCGGCGGTGGCTGCATGCCTTTGATCGCAAACGCTCCCGCGTGGCACGGATGCGCGTGGCAGACGCTCACCGCCTCGGGCGTGGAGTGGAAGATGGCCATGTGCGTCGTGATTTCGCTGGAGCGTTTCCACGTTCCGCCGAGCTGCTTTCCCTTGCCGTCCACCATGCACATCATGTCGGGCGTCATGAAGCCCTTGCTGACGCCCGTCGGCGTGCAGATGAAACGATCCGGGCCGAGCCGCGCGGAGATGTTGCCACCGTTGCCGTCGCAATACTCGCGCGCCCAGATGCGACGCCCGATGTCGCAGATCTGCTCCTTGATCGTGTTCGCTTCCTTCGAGGCAAAAAGTGCGATGTCTGCCGCGCTGTACGGTGCTGGCGTGGCGACGGGCGCATAGCCCGCCGATGCGGCGGTTGGCTTTGCGTCGCCCCATGGAGAGGGCGCGGCACCGTCGTACACAACTTTCACTCCGGCCTCGGTGAAAACGTCCTTCGCGCCGGGCGTCAGGCGCGTCTCGCCGTTCTGCCGGAATTCCTTCGCGCCGGTTTTCACAAAGTCGGCTGCTTCTTTCTGTGCGATCAGTTTCATAGATTATTCCTTGTAGAAAATTTCGTCCACGAGCGCGGCGCAGTAGGCGTCCACGGGCGTCGGCTTCTCAAACGGGCACGCGGCCTCGCGGCCTTCACTGATGGCGATCTGCTGGCCGACACCCGCGCCGAGTTGATCGTAAACGACGATGGCCGGGTCGTGTTTCTGCGCGCCGCCGAAAGTGTCGGTCTTCCAAGGCAGCGTGAGAAGCAGCCGCTCGCCGATGTATTTCTTCGAACGCACCGAGAGCGTTACGCGACCGATGACCGTGCCCATTCTCATAGCGCGAGACTCCTCTCCGGATCGATGATGCCCATCACGGTCCACCGCGCCGGGCTGCGCTCGTCGCCGACGATCTTGCGCGCCTCGCTGCCATCGCTCGAAATCATCACCTTCTGCCCGATGCCCGCACCGAGCGCGTCGAGCACGATTTGCGGCGCGAGATCGGGACTCTCCGGCACAGCGATGAGAAGCCGCCAGCCTTCGAGGCTTTTGTGCTTCATCGTCGAGGTGACGTGGCCTTTGATCGTTGCGATTCGCATTTAGAAAAGGTTGAGATTTTCGACCATCACGCAGCGGCGCGAGCGCGTGAATGTCATTGGAGTCGTCACGCCTTCGCCGGTCGGCGTGGCGACGGAAAAACTGAGGAAGCCTTCACCGCCGAGTCCGAGGCCAGTCATGCACGGGCCGTTCTTGATGAAGAGCGTCGTGTCCACGACCTGTGCCATTTTGGTGAGGTTGCGGATGTTCTGCGAATGCATGATCGCCGTGTGCTTGTAGTTGTGCTCGGCCTTGATCGCCTCCGCGATGGCGACATCCACATTCGGCACGCGTACAACTGGGATGAACGGCATCATCTGCTCCTCATCCACGAAAATGTGATCCGCCTTCGTCTCGCCGAAGAGGAGCTGCGTGGAAGGCGGGACATCAAGCCCGATGGCCTTTGCGAGCACTGCGGCATCACGTCCGACGAGGTCGCGGTTCACGACCGGATGCGGGCAGCCCGCGCCTTTTCCCTGCGGGAAAACGAATGCCTTCTCAGCGAGCGCCTCGACTTGCTTCGCGTCGAGTTGCACGGCTCCGGCGCGCTTCAGCGCAGCCATGAGTTTGTCCGCGACGGCTTCCACGACGAACACTTCCTTCTCGCCGATGCAGAGCAAATTATTGTCGTAGCTCGCGCCTTGGATGATGCACTTCGCCGCGTGATCGAGGTCCGCGGTTTCGTCCACGACGACCGGCGGATTTCCCGGCCCGGCGCAAATCGCGCGCTTGCCGGCTTTCATCGCCGCGGCGACGACCGCCGGGCCGCCGGTGACGCAGAGCAGGCGCACCTTCGGGTGCTTGCACATGATGTCGAAGGTTTCGAGTGTCGGCTTCACCACGGTCGTGAGCAGGTCGCTGATGCCGGTCTCCTGAAAAATCGCCTCGTTGTAAGCGCGCACCGCGAGCGCCGCCACGTTGCACGCGGCAGGATGCGTGTTGAACACCGCCGCGTTGCCCGCGGCGATCATGTTGATCGCGTTGCCGGTGAGCGTCGGGACGCTGTGCGTCGAGGGAGTCACCGCGCCGATCACGCCCCACGGCGCGTAATCAATGATCGTCAGGCCGAAGTCGCCGCTGAACGCCATGCGCTCGAGAAACTCCACTCCGGGCACAAGGTCGCCGCAAATCTTGAGCTTCTCGATCTTGTGATCGAGCCGGCCGATCTTCGTCTCGGCCATTTCGATTTCGCCCCACTCCTTCGCCTTCGCGACGCACATCTTGCGGATGACGTTGATCGCCTTGCGCCGCGCCGACACGCCGAGTTCGCGCAGCTTTTCAAACGAGCGATGCGCCGCCTCACAGGCGTCCTCCATTTTGTCATACACGCCGAACGCGGTCTTCGATGAAGGCGCGGCCTTCGTCTGCGAGGCGAGGCGGGCGAGCACTTCGCTCACCACTTTGGACACCAGCTTTTCGTCAATCGTTGCCATGTGAGGAATCTAGTTTTACTGCGCTTTGAAAAGGATGTGTTTGCCGACATCCACGGTGTCCACGATGCCGATCACGACGGCATCCAAGGGAGCGTCCTTGTCGTCAGTGGCGAGCCGCGCGGAACTGCCCTGCACGATGAGGACGATTTCGCCCTCACCCGCGCCGAGGGTGTCCGTGACCACGAGCGTGCTCGTGCCGGGCTTCCATTCCTTGGCCGTCGGCGAATCAATCACGAGCGGACGCACGAGGAGAAACTTGTTCCCCGTCATCTTCTTGTTTTTCTTCGTCGCGACGACGCTGCCTTCTACGCGGGCTAAAATCATGGTCGGAGTTTTGATCCGCGACGCATACGAAATGCGCAGAATGGTTCTGCGTCCGCGGCGTCTGCGGAGATCAAATTACTTCGCCTTCGGCAGCACTGCGACGAGGTCGCCGTGCGGGCGCGCGATGACGCTGATGCTGACGATTTCGCCGAGTCCTTGCGCGGCGATTTTGCCGGCTTCGGTCGCGGCCTTCACAGCGGCGACATCGCCGGTGACGCAGACGGTCACCATTGCGTTTCCGACCTGGGTGATGGGGCCGACGAGTTCGACGTTGGCGGATTTGAGCATCGCGTCCGTCGCCTCGACGAGTGCGACGAGACCGCGGGTTTCGATGAGTCCGATTGCTTGTTGTGCCATGGGTTTTGTTTGGTTTTTAGTTGAGTGCAGAAAGTTTTGCCCACGCGTTGCGGGCGATGATGATTTCCTCGTTCGTGGGGATGACGCGCACCTCGATCTTCGAGCGTGGCGTTGAGATCACGGCCTCGCTCGCGCGGGTGCTGTTGTTCGCATCGCGATCCAGTTCGAGGCCGCAAAAATCGAGGTTCGTGCAAATCTGTTCGCGCAGGCCCGGGTTATTCTCGGCGATGCCGGCGGTGAAGATGAGCATGTCCGCGCCGTTCAGTTCGACGAGGAACTGGCCGATGTATTTGCGGATTGCGCCGATGAAAACATCGAGCGCGATTTTCGCGTCCGCGTTTCCATTGCTCGCCGCGTCCATGATGTCGCGCACGTCACCGCTGGCCATGCCCGACAGGCCCTTGAGGCCGGATTGCGAGGTGAGCGCCTTTTCCACGGCATCAATCCCGAGGCCGAGATCCCGCGCGAGATAGATGAGCGCGAAGCAGTCGAAGTCGCCCACACGGTTGTTCTGCGGCAGTCCGCTTTGCGCCGTCATGCCCCAGCTCGAATCAATCGCCTTTCCATCGCGCACCGCCGCGATGGAACTGCTGCCGCCGAGGTGGCACGAAATGATGCGCAGCTTGTCCGTGCCGCGCAGTTCCGCGCATCGCTGCGAGACGAAGCGGTGGCTCGCGCCGTGGAATCCGTAGCGGCGGATCCCATATTTCGTCTCCCATTCGCGCGGCACCGGATAGCGCGTGTTTTCCACCGGCACCTCGTCGTAAAATGCCGTCTCGAATGTGCCGATGCACGGCAGCTTCGGGTGCGATTTGTGGAAGCTGCGCACGGCTGCGACGTAGGGCGGATTGTGCGCGGGCAGGAGTGTGTTGATTTCCTCCATCGCGCGCAGCACGGGTTCCGCGAGCACCTGCGTGCCCGAGATGCCGCGCGCCATCACCGGCTTGAAGCCGACCGCCGCGAGTTCGCCGAATCCGCCGAGCAATTTCTCGACGAGCGCGATGGCCGCGCCGTGGTCGGGCAATGCAGCCGTGCCTTTCTGCTCCGGCTCGCCGCCGATCTGCGCTTTCCAAGGCGACTCCGCGCTGCCGATGCGCTCCACGCCACCCTTCGCCAGCACGCGTTCGGACGGCATCTCGATCAAGCGGAACTTGAACGAGGTGCTGCCGATGTTGGCGACGAGGATTTTGTTCGGAGTCATGGATTCAGCGCGGTCGCATCGGTCCTATCGTTTCCATTTGTCCCACGGGACAAAGGTGACGAATAAGACCGATGGGAATTACTTCGCGACGGCGTTCGCGGGTTTTCCGCCGAGGAATTTTCCGAGAAGGTGCAGGTCGTCGTGCGGACGCGGGATCACATGGACGGCCACGACTTCGCCGATGGCGGTCGCGGCGGTCGCGCCGGCTTCGACTGCGGCCTTCACCGCGGCGACATCGCCTTTTACAAAGACGGTCACGTAGCCCGAGCCGACTTTTTCCCAGCCGATGAGTTCCACATTCGCGGCCTTCGTCATTGCGTCCGTTGCTTCGAACTGCGCGACGAGGCCTTTGGTTTCGATCATTCCGATTGCTTGTCCAGCCATAGTATTTGAGAGGTAAAAGTTGAGTGTTGAGTGCCTGCGTCTAGCTCGTGAAGAACTTGAGCAGCTCCGGCGTGGGCCGGGCGATGACGTGGGATGCGACGAGGTTGCCGACGCGTTTAGCCGCTTCCTTCCCGGCTTCGACGGCGGCTTTGACGCTGCCGACATCCCCGCGGACGATGGTCGTGATCAGCGCGCCGCCGATCGGGATGGATTTTACCAGTTGCACATTCGCGGCCTTGACCATGGCATCACTGGCTTCCACCAGGCCCACGTAGCCGCGAGTTTCGATTAGTCCGATTGCTTCGCTCATTTGTTTTTAGTTTTGGTTTGGTGATTGGTTTGCCCGCAAAATTGCGGACGGATCGTTTTTGTTGTTTGCGTTTCGCGTGTTTGCGGAAAATCAGGATTTGATGAGTTCGACCTTCGTCACTCGTTCGAGGTCGCAGGCGTTCGCCTCGTCGGTGTCTATGTGGACTTCCAATTTGAAGCTCGGGTCCACGCGCACGATCATTTCGTCAAAGCGCGTGTTGCACATCGGCGACGTGACTTTCATCGTGATCCGGTCGAGGTGCTTGACTCCGTAAAATTTCGCATCGCTCGGAGACATGTGGACGTGCCGCGCCGCGCGGATGATGCCGTCCTTCATTTCGAGCATCCCCTTTGGTCCCATCACGTATCCGCCCGGCGTGCCTTGAATGTCACCCGACATGCGCACCGGGATGTCCATGCCGAGCTGAATCGCGTCGGTGATGGCGAGTTCGATCTGCGTGAGATTCCGGCAGGGGCCGAGGATGCGCAGGTTCGGAATGACGCGACGGCGCGGCCCGATGAGCGTCACGGTCTGCTCCGAGGCAAACTGTCCTTCCTGGTAAAGCATCTTGTGGACGGTCAGCTTCGCGCCCTTGCCGAACAGCGCTTCGAGATTCTCCGGCGAAATGTGCATGTGCCGCGCCGAACTGTTCACCACGAGCGTCGGCGGATTCGCGGGCGCTTCCTGTCCGAGCTGCTTCGCCAAAGTGGAGCGCACGAGAGCCTCGATGACGGGGCGGCTGGGGGCATTGATGGCGCTCATTTTTCTGGAGAAAGCTTATATGACTGCTCGCAATCATATAAAAATCCTGCGTTCGGTCAATGGAAAAATTCGTCTTTTTTACGAACGTGTTCAGTCATAAAATATAGACCGGTATTTCGTCCCTCTCCGCCTCTGCGACAGAGGCGCTCTCCGGTACCGGGAGTGCCTGCGCAGTCGGATGACGCCCACCCGCCGGGGCGCGCTGCCCGTCTTTCAGTGTGATCCCGGCCTTCTCGATCCGTTCGGCGGAAACATCCGTGACCAACACATCCACCCTGTCCCACGACACGAGGAAATGCGGTGCCTCGCGGTTCAGCTTCGAGCCATCAATGCAAAAAACCGTCCGCCTGCTGCGTTCGAGCACGACCCGTTGCTGGTCCACGATAGCCGCCTGCGAATTCCACACCCCCGCCGGATTCATCGCCTCCGCCGAGAGGAATGCCGTGTCGAATTTCCAAAACTCCAGACTCTTCTGCGCCGTTTCGCCGAGCAGCGTGGACTGCAAGTGCAAGAGCTGCCCCGCGACCATGAACACCTGCACGTCTGGAATCGCCGCCAGCATTTCCGCGACCGGAAGATTCGAGGTCACGACCGTCACCGGCGTGACCGGACGATTGCAGAACATCTCCGCCACCGCGAAAATCGTCGTCCCGGAATCGAGAAAGTAAGTCCCGTTCGGCTCCATTAGCGCCACCGTCGCCCGGGCGATCTTCGCCTTCGCCTGCGCGGCCCTCCCCTGCCGATCCCGAAATGAAGGAAACCGGTCATTAAACTCCGAAAGCGCCCCGCCGTGGGTTCGTTTGATCTTCTTTTCCCCGAGCAGCGCCGCTAGATCACGGCGTGCCGTGGCCTCTGACACGCCAAGCCTACGGCACAGTTCCTTCACCGGCAGGTAACGATGTTGCCCGAGCAACTGAGCAAGCCGCTCGCGACGAGCCTGCACGATATGGAAGGGAACTTTCACGCTTTGAAAATCCGGTTTTTATGAACGATGTCAATTATAACCTGTGCCCAAAAAAATGCGCGATCCAGTCAGGCTGAGGCATTCTCACATTCCTTCGCGAGAAGTGTTCAATCCTGCTTCACCGTTGCGGTGGGTTTGCGACAGGCGTGATTTTTTCCGCGATGGCTCGTGCAAGGATTTCGTGACCGCGACCGTTCAGGTGCGCAGTGTCCATAAAAAGCGGTGCGAAGTCCGTGCCGGAAAACACGTCCTTCATCGTAAGGACATCCACGCCCGGCGCGACGAATGAACGGGCGAGATCATCGAGGCCGCTGTCGTCGAGCGTGGCGGATTTTCCTGTCCCGCGCATCCGCACCTGCGTGACGAGCAGCACGGGCACGCCGGCCGCGCGGCAGAGGTCGAGATCTTCCTTCAGAAAATTGCGGACGCGATCCTGCCAGGCGCGGATTTGCTTTTCATCTGTCATCGCGATGATCTTTGCGCCCGCATCGTTCATGCCCTGCTGCGCGCGGATTTTTTCGGGCAGCAGCGACCAGAATACACCCTCAGTCTTCATCTCGTGGAGACGGCGGACGAGCAGGCTTTTCATCAGCAGATTTTTCGGATGCCAGCCCTGGAAATCCTGACTGCGCCGCCACTCACGTTCGTCCTCGTATTCGTTCGAGTTGTTCACATGGCGGATGATGAGACTCGGCTGGTATTTCAAAGCCTGCGCGAGCACGATGTGGCAGCGGTGCGCGCCGTAGCCGGGCAGGCATAGATTCCAGCCTTCGGCGGGGATGCCGGGGCCGTTTACGAATTCCGCGACACGTGTCGAGTAGGCCTCCGCAAGCGATGGGCCGCGCGGCACCGAGTCGCCGACGACCATGATACGAAACAAGCCCCTGGGCTTCTTCTGTATGTAGAGCTGCCGATGAAAACGGCGCCCTCCCGCGCGCACGAGTTCGAGTCCACCGTTGGGCTTTTCCACGAAACCCGCAGTCGGATGGTAGCCGTAATCGAAACGTCCCGAGAGCCCGCGCGACCAGAATGCGCGCATGGCGATCTCCGCAACGACGAGGATGGCGATGACGAGCAAGAATGTTTTTGTGAACGCGCTGTGCATCAGAATTGAAAGTAGATGAACTCCACCTCGCCGCTCGTGCTCGATACGATGGCGAGGATCATAAGCACATAAATGATCCCCCGCACGGGCCACGGCCATGCGCTGTTGTCGGATTCATCGCCGGAGCGGCGCGCGGCGAATTGCAGCAATGCGAGTGGCAGCGCGTGGATGGCGAACCACAGCGCAGGCTTCAGCCAGTCCACCGCGATATTTGCTAGCGGTGCCGCGAGCACTTCGCCGATGGCGGGCTTCGACCAACCGATGCCGCTCGTGCCCTGCCAGTGGCCGAATGCCGCGAACCAGTCACCAAGCTGCGCGAGCGAGCCGCAGCGGAAAACCGCCCAGCCGACGAGCGTGAGCGCGAACATCACGATGGTGCCGAGCAGCACGCGTGGGCGACTTTTTGCCGACTCCAGCGCATGCAGCGGCGGCACGAGTCGGTAAATGATCAGCAGCGCGCCATGGTATGCGCCCCAGAGGATGAACGTCCAGTTCGCGCCGTGCCACAGGCCGGCGAGCACCATCGTGAGTCCGAGATTGCGCAGCGTCGCGAAGGTGCCGCCGCGATTTCCGCCGAGCGGAATGTACACGTAGTCGCGGAACCACGACGACAGCGTGATGTGCCACCGACGCCAGAAATCCGACGGCCCCTGCGCGAAATACGGGAGGCGGAAATTGTGGTTGAGCCGGAAGCCGAGCAGTTGCGCCGAGCCGCGCGCGATGTCCGTGTAGCCGGAGAAGTCGCCGTAAATCTGCACCGCAAACGCGAGCACGCCGAGCAGCGCCCACGGGCCGTTCAGCGGCGTGTCGGCGGCGAACGCGTAGTTTGCGAGCAGCGCGCAGTTGTCGCCGACGAAAACCTTTTTGAACAAACCAAACAGCAGCAGACGTCCGCCGCGCTGAAACGCCGTGGGGTCCCACACGCGCGGCTTTTCAAACTGCGGCATCATCTGGTGGGTGCGCTCGATGGGGCCGGCTACGAGCTGCGGAAAAAATGAGAGGAACGCCGCGAACAGCGGGAAGTCCGCGACCGATTTTGTCTGCCCGCGATACACGTCAATCGTGTAGCTCATCGCCTGGAATGTGTAGAACGAGATGCCCACCGGCAGCACGATGTGCGGCAGCGTCCAGCCGGTCTTCCATCCGAGCGCGGCGAGGATTTGCACGAGCGAGTCGGCGAAGAAATTGAAGTATTTGAAAAAGCCGAGCACGACGAGATTCGAGCCGAGGCTGAGGAGCAGGAAAGCCTTGCGCCGCCGCTGATCCGGCACGCGCCAGAGCGCCGTGTAGAGACCGCAGAAAAGCACGGGCAGCGCGATCGCCGGCGCGAGGTGCTGCCAAGCGACATCGTGATTTTGCACGCGTGCGAATTTGCAAAAGAGCATCCACAGCGCGGGCAGCGAGGTCATCACCGCAACCTGTCGCAGCGGTACGCGGCCCTTTTCCATCGCGAGCGCGGCGTAGAAATCCACGACCGTCGTCGTGAAGTGGAGTGCGAGAAAACGCGCATCCCACGCGCCGTAGAAAATGTAACTCGAGACCAGCAGCAGCCATGTGCGACCGCGCCACGGCAGCCGCCAGTAGAGCGCGAACACGCCGATGAGCAGCGCTGCAAATTGCCACGAGGTGAAGGACATCGTCGGCACGATGTAGCCGCGCTTGTCAAAGCGCGGGCAAACTTTTTCTCACGGTGATTTTTCCGGGCGCGAAAAATCAGCCTGCGCTTTCACAAGCGCAGCTACGGGGATGAGTGTCCGCGCCGCCTCACTTCAGCGGCAGGTAGAGCTTCGCGATGTATTCGTTCGCGACCCTGCTCCACTCGAAACGCACGGCCTTCGCATTCGCGACGATTTTTGCCCAGCCCTCGGCATCGGAGAGTTTCATCGCCACGGCCTTGCGCACGGCGGCGGCGAAGCGGTCCGCCTTTTCCACGAGGCTCTCGCCGGAAAAAAGGAAGCCGTCCGTGCCGTCGCGGATCGTGTCCTTCAGCCCCCCGGTCGCATGCGCGACGACCACCTGGCCGTCGCGCATCGCGAGCATCTGCGCGATGCCGCACGGCTCGAAGCTCGATGGCATGAGGAAGATGTCGCCGCTCGCGTAGAGCGCGTCGGCGATGGGCGCGGCGAAGCCGTTGATGAAAATGAGATTCGTGTGGCGCACGGCGAGCCCGGTGAGGAAGTCCTCGATGTCGTGATCGCCGGAACTGATCATCACGAGCACGCCCTTGTCGCCGAGGTCGCGCAGGATCTGTTCGAGCGCAGACACGCCGCTTTTTCCCGCGACGGACTCGCTCACGGGCGTGCGCATGAGGTCCACCTTCTGGCTCGCGGCGCGCGTCACGCAGGTGAGCAGGAGCTTGTCCGCCCTCGCGATGAGCGAGGGATCGAGAAGCCGCGCGAGCACGGTGATGTGCGGGAGCCAGCGGCGCTTTTCATCCGGCGCAGACTGGAAGAGCGACGGGAGCAAATCGCGCACATTTCCGAAAAGCTGCGCGGCATCGAGCTTCGGCGGCACGCGGCCGGCGGGATATTCGCAGCCGTTCAGGATGCCGTGCAGACGGCCCGCGGCAGCGGCGTTGCGCATGTCCTGGTCGAGACCCTCGCCACCGCAGCGGCCGGTCGCGAGATCGTTCGGCAGCAGCACTTCCTGCGCGTAGGTCGGCGAGACGACATGCACGGCGTCCGCGAGGCGGATCGCGGCAAGCATCGGATTGAAGCACGCGGGCCAGCGCGGATCGCGGAGCACGGAATCGCGGTGCGGCGCGACGGTGCCGCGGCTCCATTCCACGCCTTCGAGATCGGGGAACCACGCCTGCAACGACGAGTCGTCGCCAGTGAGCGGACGCACACCCTGGTATGCGAGATTGTGAATGGTGAACGCGGTGCGGATGCCGCGGAGAAATGCGAAGTCGGGATGGAATTCGCGCACCGCAAACAGGAATCCCGTCTGCCAGTCGTGCAGGTGCAGGCAGTCCACCTTGCCGAATGCGCCCGCGCGGATCGCATCGCCCGCGATGCGGCAGAAGTGCGCGAATTTCGTCGCATCCGTCGCGAACGGACGGTCCGCCGAATCAGCGACGTAGATCGCCTGCGAGCGGAGCAGCGGGTGATCCACCACGACGTTGCGCACGCCTGCGGAAGCCGCGCCCGGTTTTGCCGGACAGTCGTACAGCACAGGCACCGCACCCGCGTGGCTCGGGAGCGGCGGCGCATTCTGGCACTTCGCTGCGCCCGGCGCCGTGTGCAGGTAGCCGTACGACGGCGTGAGCACGATCACCTCGCAGCCCGCCGCGGCGAGCGCGCGCGGCGCATCGCGCACGACATCGGCGACGCCGCCGACCTTGCACCGCGGGATTGCGTCGTTCTCGGCAGCGATCATCAGGATGCGCAGCGGCGGCACGGTCTTCGCGGGCGCGGGCTGCGGCACGGGCGCTCTCTTTTTTCCAGCGACGGATTTTTTCATTTCACGCACATCCTGCCGCGTCGTGGCCGCAGGCTCAATGCGATTGATGGCCTCCCCGGAAATCCGCGGGCCACGTGCAGCCTGCGCAGTTGGCAAGCGTGGCGCGTGTGCTAGGAACTGCGGGCCATGCTCCGCGCTGCCGCCATTTTTCTCGCACTCGCGTCGTCGCTGATCGCGCGTGAATTCGATCCGCGGCGCGACGTGTTCGCGTTCTCGAACGACACGGTGATGAACTACACGGTGACGCACGACGGGCGGCTCCACATCGGGGGGAAAAAGGGGAAGTCCGACCGGCCCACGCACTGCTGCTTCCTGTTCACGCGGTCGGCGATGCAGTTTTGGAAATTCGCGCGCTTCGAGCCGAAGCAGCCCAGGCTCACCGACGAGGAATACCGCACGCGCATCCGCACGCTCTTCCGCATTTCGCCGTGGTCGGAACGCAGCGGGCGCATCGCCTTTCCCGGCTACGCGGACCTGTGGTCGTTTTCGCGAGAGCACGAGAAACTCCTGCGCGCCGATCTCGGGAGCTGGCTGCTCACGTATCTGCGCGTGGGCAACTGGCGCACGATGAATCCGATCATGCGCCCGATGCAGCGGCATTTTGCGGAGCAGCTTTTTGCAAAGGTGAGCGCGGGCGAGGTGCGCGCGATGTATCTCGCGAAACTCCCGCACATGAACCACGTCGTGCTCGTGTATCACGCCGAACGGCTGCCGGGCGGCGGGATGCGCTTCCATGTGTACGACGCGAATTACGCGGGCGATTGGAAACGGCTCGACTACGTGCCGGGCAGCAATCTGTTCGACTTTGAAAAATGCTTCTACTGGCCCGGCGGCGAACTGCGCGCCTTTCCTGTGTATGACCGGCCGCTGCACTAGGCCCGACCATGCGCTGTTTTGCAGAGAGCCATCATCCGAGCACCAAAGGTGCGAACCAAACCAGCCCAGGGCAACGCCCTGGGTTCCGGCAACCGATGAAACAAAGCCCTGAAGGGGCGGCACCATTGTCGCGCCCCTTCAGGGCTTTGTTCGTTCCTATGCGCGTTTCCCAGGGCGGCGCTCGTTCCTCGCTTGCCCTGGGCTGGCTTGTGGACTGGCCTTTGGCCCTTGATACGCTCGCATTACGCATAGCAACGCTCTGAATTCATGATCCTCGCCTCCGCACCCGCCGCATCGTCTCCGCCCTGGCTCATCGCGCCGTTTGCGCTGCTGCTGCTCTGCATCGCGCTCGGGCCGATCGCGTTTTCGCACTTCTGGCACCGGCGGTATCCGGTCATCGCGGTCGCGCTCGCGGCGGTCAGCGCGGCGTGCCAGGTTTTCACCGGCGGGACTTTTGCTCCGCTGCTGCACGCGCTGGAGGAATACGCGGGGTTCATCGCGCTCATCGCATCGCTCTACATCGTGAGCGGCGGCATTCACATCCGCGTGAAGGGCGAGGCGACGCCGTTCGTGAACTGCGTCTTCCTCGCCATCGGTGCGGTGCTCGCGAATGTCATCGGCACGACCGGCGCGTCCATGCTGCTCATCCGCCCATGGATTCGGATGAACCGCTACCGCATCACCGCATTTCACGTCGTCTTCTTCATCTTCGTCGTGAGCAATGTCGGCGGCTGCCTCACGCCCATCGGCGATCCGCCGCTCTACATGGGCTATTTGAAAGGCGTGCCATTCTGGTGGGTGCTCGCGCACTGCTGGCAGGGCTGGCTCGTCGCAGTCGCGGGACTCATTGCGATCTTCTTCGCGTTCGACCGCGCGAATTTCCTCCGCGCGCCGAAAAATGTGCGCGACACCGAGACTGCGCACGAGACGTGGCGCTTCGACGGCCTGCACAATCTCCTCTTCCTCGCCGTGATTCTCTTCGCCGTGCTCATGCTCCCGCTCGGCTGGCGCGAGGGCGCGATGGCCGCCGCCGCGCTCGGCTCGTGGTTCACGACGAAGCGCGACATTCACCAGTCGAACGACTTCGGCTGGGAGCCCGTGAAGGAAGTCGCGTGGCTCTTCATCGGCATCTTCATCACGATGACTCCCGCGCTGCACTACCTGCAATCGTCCCCGCCGCCGCTCACCAGCGCGCACGCCTACTACTGGGCCACCGGCGCGCTCTCCGGCATGCTCGACAATGCGCCGACGTATCTCGCATTCCTCGCCACTGCGCTCGGGCAGCAGCATCTCGCGATGGAAAATGTCGCGGACATCACCACATTCGCATCGGCGCACGCCGGGACGCTGCAGGCGATTTCACTCGGCGCGGTGTTCTTCGGCGCGATGACCTACATCGGCAACGGACCGAACTTCATGGTGAAGGCCATCGCCGAGCACGCGAAAGTACACACGCCGTCCTTCCTCGGCTACGTCGTGCGGTTCGCGCTGCCCATCCTGCTGCCATTCCTCGCGCTCATCGGCATCCTGTTCTTCTCGCGCTGGCACATCTTTGGTTAGCATCGCGCCATGTTCACCGGACTGGTCATCGAAACAGGCGAGTTGCTCTCGCTCGAACGCACGGGCGCGAGCGCGCGCCTCACGCTGCGTGCGCCCACCGTCGGCCCGCGCGCCGAAATCGGTGACAGCGTCGCGGTGAACGGCTGCTGCCTCACCGTGACCGTGCGCGACGGCGAGAAGCTCAGCTTTGACCTCCTCGCGGAAACGCTGCGCGTCACAAATCTCGGCGAACTCGCCAGCGGCTCGCGCGTGAACCTCGAACCCGCGCTCGGCGCGGGCGCGAAGCTCGGCGGGCATTTCGTGCAGGGGCATGTGGACACCACGGCGGAGGTGCTCGACTTCTCGCCGCACGGCTCGGACTTCCGGCTGGAGATCGCCCTGCCCGCGGATGTCGCGCAATACGTCGCTCACAAGGGCAGCATCGCCGTGGACGGCATCAGCCTCACCGTCGCGGAAGTCCGCGATGGAAAGGGCGGCGGCGCCGGGAGCTTCGTGTGCTGGATCATCCCGCACACCCGCGCGGTCACGAACCTCGCCACGCGGCAAAAGGGCGAGCGCGTGAACCTCGAATTCGACCTGCTCGCGAAATACGTCGAGCGCATCGTGGCGAGGAAAAGGGAATGATGCTGGCGCTTCGCATATTCTGGGCATCCGCGGCGTTTAGCTTTTTCGTGCTCGGCCGGATTCCATTCATCATCGCAAGTCTGAATGGCGGAACTGACGAAGCGACTTGCGTCATTCTTGAACTGCTGTTTGTGGCTTACCTCATCCTGTGGATCCTTTTCGGAAAATGGTGGATTCGCCACACCATCGGATGCTTCAAACGAGAGCAGAAACAGTGATGTCAATCCGCCCCATCACCGCCGCCGACACCATCGCCGTGCGCTGGCCCATCCTGCGCCCCGGCTTCCCGCGCGAGACGGCGGTCTTCGATGGCGACGATGCGCCGGGCACGCTGCACTTCGGAGGATTCGACGGGGAGCGGCTCGTCGGCGTCGCCTCCATTTACCTCGTGCCATTTCCCGCGCAGCCGGACGTGTCGCCCGCCTACCAGCTCCGCGGCATGGCCACGCTACCGGAGGTGCGCGGCGCGGGCTTTGGCAAGGCCCTGCTTGATGCCTGCGTCGCCGCCGCGCGGGAACACGGCGCGGGGCTGCTCTGGTGCAATGCGCGGACGAGCGCGATGCCGTTTTACGAGAAGAACGGCTGGCAGACCGTGGGCGAGGAGTTCGACATCCCGACCGTCGGCCCGCACTTCCGGATGGTTGTCCCGCTCGTGGACGGATAGCGGCCCAAGGTGGGGCTGATTGCGAAAAGCGCGAAAAGCCTCGGGCCGATTGCCAAAAGCCACAGGCCGATTGCCAAAAGCCTCGGGCCGATTGCCAAAAGCCTCAGGCCGATTGCCAAAAGCCACAGGCCGATTGCCAATAGCCTCAGGCCGATTGCCAAAAGCCACAGGCCGATTGCCAATAGCCACGGGCCGATTGCCAATAGCCACGGGCCGATTGCCAATGGCCACAGGCCGATTGCCAAAAGCCTCAGGCCGATTGCCAATAGCCTCAGGCCGATTGCCAAAAGCCATGAGCGGATTGGGCAAACGGCAACCTATTCCCTCACGACCTCATACCAGAGCGTGCGGTGCTGGGGGCCGATTTCGAGGGTTCCGTTGGCGACGGGGATTTCCGCGCGGCGCTGGCCGCGTTCGTCGAGCGCCCAAGCCTTGAACTTGCCGCCGTTCTCTCCTTGAGGAAGCTCGATCTTCGCCGCCGGCCCTTCGACGAGGACGGGTGCCTTCCCCCAATCGCGCCCCACGCTCGTCTTCGCGGCGTTCTTCCAGCCCATGCCGGTGCTCTCGATGTCGCCGGTGGCGGTGATGAGGATGCGCTTGGCGGTGGAAAAGTCCGCGCGCTTGTCGCGGTCGAGGACGGTGGACTGGTAACAGGCCCAGTTCTGACGGGCTGCGGTTGGCAGGATCCCACCGCCAACCAACCGATGGTCGCCAGCGTCAGGCAGCGTGCCGACCAAGGCGTATGATTTCGCGGAGCGAATCGTCGCACGCGCAACCGGGCCATCATTCTTCCAGAACATTTCCGGCGGATTGCCAAAACAGGCGATGCTGAAAAAGCCGCCGCGCCCGGACTCCGCGACGAGTTGCACGGCACGGCGCAAGTGCGGAACGAAGCGCGTTCGGGCAGATGCAAACTCGCCCGCGGAGAAACCGGGACCGCGTTGCAGCGCAGCTTGGAGCGCGTCGTCCTTTTTCAAACCGACCACCATCTCCGACACCTTTTCAGCAAACATGTCTCCCCGCCGAAAACTGATCACCGCCCCCGGCAGCGTCGCCATTTTCACCGGGTGGCGGTCTATGTCGAAGAAGTTGTTGAAGTGCTCCTGCGACCACGCGTCGCCGGCGCGGTGGCTGTAGCTGAAGGCGAAGACGCCGTCCCAATCCTGCAGCGCGGCGAAGGCGCAGAGCAGCGGGAAAGTCTCGGCGGAATGGGTGTTCGGCGCGGGGTGGTTGTATTCGGTGCAGATGAAGGGCTTGCCCGCGACGCGCTGCGCGGCGAGGCCGGGGAGCGTGCCGCCGTCGGGCGCGCCGGCCATGGGCTCGTTCTTCACGTCCCACACGTCGGGGTTCCAGCCGCGGCCGTGGAAGTCGGGGTGGTGCCAGTAGGCGTGCGAATCAATGACATCCATGCCCGCCTGCACGTGGCCGGGGCTCCAGAATCCCTGCGTGCCGACGACGGGGGCCTTCACGCCGAGGTCCTTTTTCAAAAAGTCGCGCATGCCGTTCCAGTAGGCGGTCTCGGTGTCCCAGATGAATTCCTGCCAGTCGCGCTGCATGGCCTGCGTGTGCCGGGAAAGATCCCGCTTGCGGATGATGGGGACGCGGCCGCGCGGTTTTTCCACGGTGCCGGAACCGTCGCGCGGAAGGGTGCCATCCACGCGCGCTCGCAGCTCCGCGATAATCTGCGCAACCTCGTCCTCGGAAACTGAGCGTATGACGAAGCCGTATACGCCCGCGGTGCGCAGCGAGAAATTGCTGAACTCGAAGGTGCCCGTGGTCGTGCCCATGCCACCGATGGTGAGGCGGGCCTTATCGTCGGCGTCGGCGACTTTGATCATCGCAAAGACTTCGCGCCAGCCATCGCCCGTGTCCGCGCCGGGCTTCACGTTGGCGGAGCCGAGGACTTTCCACGGCTCGTGCGACTGCATGAGCGCGACGGAGAGAGTCGCGTCCTTCGGCGCGCGGACGCGGAAGTGCACTTCGTAAGTCTCGGCTTTCACCGCGAGCGGTGCGGTGGAGAACTGGACGTGCCAGTTCTCGGTGCCGGGCTTCTCGATGTTCACGGTGATGACGCCGTCCTTCTCCGAGTGCGTCTGTGCCGCGGAGCCGTGCTGCTCGAAGTTCCACTTCGGCGCGGACAGAATCTGAGCGCCCGCCACGCGCGCGCCTTCGCTCCACGCCTTGCGCGCGGCTTCGTCGCTGCCGTGTCTTTTTACGATCCATGCACCCCACAGCGATTCGAGTTCCTCGCGATACGGCGCGGTGAGGTCGTCCATCTGCCCGGCCCACCACTGGAAGCCGAGGGCGTTCTCGTTGTTGATCTCCACGAGCGCGACGGCGGGTTCGTCGGCGTAGCGGTGGCCGGTGTAGGCGTTCACGTGCGTGAGGAGGGCGCGGGCGTAGTCCTTTTGCAGGGCGATCATCGCGGCGCAGTAGTTGTCCACGCCCTTGTCGTAGTCGGGGTTGCCCTTTTTCTCCTCGCGCGGACGGTCGGGATACGTGCGCGAGACGTGCAGGTTCAGGTCGGCGTAGATGCCGTTCTTCTTCAGCTCGGCGATGAAGTAGTCGAGCCGGTCGAGTTGTCCGGGGTCGAGCGTGCGTCCGTCCTTCGCGAAGATGCCGCCGGGCGCGCTCATCATGTCCATGTGGTGGAAGCGCACGCAGTTGATGCCGAACTTCGCCATGCGCGCGGCGACCTTCAGGGCCATGGCCTTGTCGGGGAAGTTCGCGGCGAAGCAGGTGTTCACGCCGAAGATGCGCAGGCGTTTTTCGCCGGCGAAGAGGTGGCCGTCCTTCACATGGACGAAGCCCGCAGCGCCAGCGGGCTTGTCGTTGAGCCACGAGACATTCGTCGCCGACTCGCTCGCATCGTCCCACGGGAGCTGGAAGGGGAACAGGTCGGGCTTGTCCGCGGCGTGCGCGGCGATGGTGAATGCGAGAAGCGGGAGGAGGCGCAGGGTTTTCACGGCGGGAGCTTGCCGCCCGCGGAGCAGGAGGACAAGCGGGCGGGTGCCCGGAAGTTTGACGTGCCGCGCCCGCATTGACCCCGCCGCGCACCGCCGGTAGCGTCCCCGCCCCTTCATGGAATCCACCACACCACTGCTCGGCCTCCGCGGCTGCGTGATTGACGCCCCCGAATACGGCAAGCTGCGCGCCTGGCGCGACGGGGCCGTGATCATCGGCGACGGGCGCATCGTCGAGGTCGGCAGCTTTCAGTTCCTCGGGAGGAAGCACCGCCCGCAGCCGATCCACTGGCAGCAGTCCGACCGCGCGATCATTTTTCCCGGCCTCATAGACATCCACACGCACCTGCCGCAATACCCCGTCGTCGCACGCGGGCGCGGGCAGCTCCTCGAATGGCTGCACCAGCACGTCTTCCCGAGGGAGCGCAATTTCACCGGGCAGATCGGCGCGCGCGAAGGGGCCGCATTTTTCTCCGAACTCGCGCGGCACGGCACGACGACCGCGGCAATCTACACGGCGATCTACGAGGACTCGTGCGACCTCGCATTCGAGGCTGCCGCGCAGTCGGGCATGAGGATCATCATGGGCCAGACGATGATGGACGTGGGCACCTACGGCACGCTCCAGCCGAGGAAAATCCTCAGCGTCGCGCTGCTGGAAAGCGAACGCCTCTGCCGCAAGTGGCACAGCGAGGCGGACGGGCTGCTCGAATACGCGTTCAGCCCGCGCTTCGCCCTCGCGTGCAGCGAGCGGCTCATGCGCTCCGCCGCGGAGATGGCGCTCGAATTCGGCTGCCACATCCAGACGCACCTCTCGGAGAACCGCGAGGAATGCGAGCGCGTGCGGCATCTTTTTTCCAAGGCGCTCGACTACACCGATGTGTATGACAAGGCTGGCCTGCTCGGGCCACAGACGATCCTCGGCCACTGCATCCACCTCTCGCCGCGCGAGCGCGCCGTGCTCGCGGAGACCGGCGCATCGGTCGCGCACTGCCCCACGGCGAACCTCTACCTCAGCAGCGGCATCATGCCCCTCGGCGAACACCTCGCGGCGGGCATCAAGGTCGGCCTCGGCAGCGACGTCGCCGCCGGCCCGGAGCTGAATCTCTGGCAGGTCATGCGCAGCGCGATCGAGAGCCAGAAGGCGCGCAGCTTTTCCGACCCCAATGTGACCATCCCCTCGCCCGCCGAAGTCCTGCACCTCGCCACGCAGGGCGCCGCGACGGCGCTCGGAAAAGGCGACATCCTCGGCACCTTCGACTCCGGCAAGGAGGCCGACATCACCGTGATGGATCTCGCCGCGCTGCTCCCATACGGCGGCACCGAGACGAAGATCGAAGACCTCACGCCCGACGACATGCTCGCGCTGTGCATCTACCGCGGCGGCCCGCACGCCGTGCTGGAGACATTTGTGCGCGGAGTCAGCCACGCGCACGCCCACGCGCACGCCGAACACGTCGCGCACGAATAACCGTCCCGCCGCGATGCCCGGCTCAATCCGCAATCCGCAATCCACAATCCGCAATTCCCCCGACCCCGTCGCGCTCGCGCTCGCGGAGGACATCGGCGACGGCGACCTCACTTGCGCGTATTTTGTGGACGCCGCGCGCAGCGGAAAGGCGCGCATCTTTGCGAAGCAGCCGTGCGTGCTCGCGGGCGTGGATTGCGCGGTGCGTGCGTTTGCGCTCGTGGATGCGACGCTCGCCGTGCGCGCCATCCGCCAGGACGGCGACGCATTGCAGCCCGGCGACACCGCGATCGAAATCTCCGGCCCGGTCCGCAGCATCCTCACCGCCGAGCGCACGGCGCTGAATTTCATCCAACAGCTCAGCGGCGTCGCCACGCTCACGCGCAAATTTGTGGACGCCGTGAAGCCGCACCGCGCGCGCATCCTCGACACGCGCAAGACCACTCCCGGCCTGCGCGCGCTGGAAAAGGCCGCGGTCGTCGCGGGCGGCGGCACGAACCACCGCATCGGGCTTTTCGACATGGTGATGGTGAAGGACAACCACCTCGCCGCCGGCACGACGCTCGCGCAGCTCGCGGAAAATGTGCGCCGTTTCCGCGCGGAACATCCGGGCATCCGCGTGGAGATCGAAGCCGACCGGCTCGATCAGGTGAACGACTTCCTCACGCTCGACGGCGTGGACGTGATCCTCCTCGACAACATGACCAGCGCGCAGCTCACCGAAGCCGTACGGCTCCGTGATGAAAAAAAGCGCGCCGTGCTGCTTGAAGCCAGCGGCGGCGTGACGCTCGCAACCGTGAAAGCAATTGCGGCGACCGGCGTGGATTTCATCAGTTCAGGCGCGCTCACGCACTCCGCGCTCGCGGTGGATTTTTCGCTCGAACTCATCGAGTCATGAGCGCGCTGTCGCTCGACGCACGCCTCCTCCGCGAACTGCGCGCGACCGCCGTGCATCTGCTCCCCGGCGATTTCGCCGACGCGCTCGGCGTGCCGCGCGGACAGATCACCGAGGCAATCACGCGACTGCGCGACGCCGGCTTCGACATCGAGGAAAAGCCCGGCATCGGCTGCCGCCTGCTCGCTTCACCGGACCGACTCATCGCCGACGATCTGCACGCGCGCATCGGAGAATCCACGCTCGTGCGCGAGATCCTCACCTTCGAGAAAACCTCCTCGACGAACGACATCGCCGCACGTCTCGGACGCGAAGGTCATGCGGGCGGCCTCGCCATCTTCGCCGAACGGCAGACCGCGGGCCGCGGACGCTTCGGGCGCCGCTGGGATTCCGCGGCGCACGCGGGCCTGTGGTTCTCGCTGCTGCTGCGCCCCAAGTTTCCGACACCGCTCTGGCCGCGCCTCACGACTTGGGCTGGCGTATCCGTCGCCGCCGCAGTCGAACGCGCCACCGGCCTGCGCGCGCAGATGAAGTGGCCGAACGACATCCTCGTCGGCGGGAAAAAAATCGCCGGCATCCTCACCGAATGCTCCAGCGATGCCACGCGAAGCATGTTCGCCGTCGTCGGCATCGGGCTGAACGTGAACCACGACGCAATGCCCTCAGACATCGCCGATCGCGCCGCGTCGCTGCGCCAGCTCACTGGCCGCGCGCTCGACCGCAGCGCACTCGCCGCCGCGATCCTCGGCGAACTCACCGCGCGCCTGCCCGACGTGGACGCCCATTTTTCCAACATCCTCGACGAGGCTGCGCGTCGCAGCACGATCCTCGGCAACTGGATCCGCCTCGATGCGGCGGACATCACCTTCGAGGGCCGCGCCGAGAGCCTCGACGCCGAAGGCAATCTGCTCCTCCGCCTCGCCGACGGCACGCTCCGCACGATGACCGCCGGCGAAGTCAGTTCCCGGTCATCCGCCGTGCCAGCCAAGGATTAAATCCCTGTTTGTCGCGCAAAAGTCTCGGTGCACGAAGTCCTCGCACACGGGCTGCTACGTATCACGGACAGCTCTCCCATGATGCAACTCGTACTCTCCGAATTTCAGGATCAGTTGATGCGCGGCCTGGCCCATCGAATGAACAACATCCTGTCTCTTTTCCACGGCTACCTCGGACTCCTCATGGACGACCAGAAGCTCAACCCCGTGATGAAGGAGGGCCTCACCCGAGTCAGCGACGGCGCACGCGAGGCAAGCGACCTCATGGAGCGCATCAACTCCATCACCCGCCCCGCTTCCTCGCTCCCCCGTGAAATGGCGCCCGCGGATCTTTTCCGCCAGCTTGCACCGACACTCGACCGGCTGCAGACGCCGCGCGTCAAACTGGGCGTCGAGTGCCCCGAAGGTCTTCCGGCCGTGTGCGTGGACATCTCGCGGATGAAGCTCGCGGTCGTCGAACTCGTGCGCAACGCATGCGAGGCGGCGCATTCAAAAGTCACCGTCCGCGTGAGCGCGGAGCCGGGCGCGGAACAGCCCGAACTTTTCCCGAGCGGCGGCAGCATAAGCAACGGCGAGCGGGTGAAAATCGAGATCATTGACGACGGCCCCGGCATCCGTCCGTCGGACGCGACGCGGATCTTCGAGCCGTTCTTTTCCACGAAGAAAAAAAACCACGCCGCAGGGCTCGGCCTTGCGGTCGCGCTGGGCTGTGCGCAGGAATTCGGCGGCGCGCTCCGGCACCGGAGCAGCAAGGCCGGTACGACCTTCGATCTCACGCTGCCCGCACGCGCACAGCGGCAGCTCAAGGCCGTGGCGTGAACTGACGGAGACGCGGGCTCAATGCAAGCTGGGGCCGCAAACCTCCCCTGCTTCTTGCGGCCTCTCCACCGAAGGGGCGGAATCAGTTCTGCGAAAGTTTCGTAGTCGCGGCTGCGGCCTTCTTCCCGGCCTCGTATTGGGCGCGCAATTTTTCCGCGGCGGCCTTCGCCGCCTCGATATCCTTCGCTGCGGCGACCGCAGCCTTCTCTGCGTCGGCCTTCGTCTTCACAGCGTCCTTTTCCATCTGAGCGATGCGGGCCTTCAGCTCCGCCGACTGTTTCTTCGCGTCCTCGATTTCCTTTTTCGCGGCAGCCACGGCCTTCTCTGCGGGCGCGAGTTTTTTCGTCGCGAGTCTCGCATCCAGCTCCGCCTTCTTCACGGCTTCCGTGAGATCGGCCGGCACGGGATTCTCCGGCGGCTTTGCGGCATTTGCCTTCGCGGCTTCGAGCGCCACGCGCGCCTTTTCGAGATCGGCCTTGCCAGCCTGGTAGGGTTCGTTCGCCTTCGCATACTCGGGCGTGCCCTCCTTGAACTTGGCGCGTTCTTCCTTGAGCCGGGCGTTCCGCGCCTCGATGTCCGCAAATTTTTTCGCGGCCGCATCCGCCTCCGCACTGATCGCCTTGATCGCCGCTTCCGCAGCGTTCTTGTGATCCGCGACAGCCTTGTCCGCAGCAGCGAGCGCTGCCGAGGCGGTATCGGCCTCGTGCTTCAGCTTCGCGAATACAGCCTCCTTTTCCGCGACATTCTTCGGGCCGTCGGCGACGGTCTTCTCCGCGTTCACGATGCCCTGCTTCGCGATCTCGACCTGCCGGAACGCATCCTTTGCCGTCGCCACCAGATCGTCGAGTTTCGCCTGCTTCTCGGCGACGGTCTGCTTCGCGTTGAAGACGATCTGGTAAAGTTGCGCGCGCTTCCAGCGTGCGACACCGCCCTGCGAAGCCGCGACCTGCGCATTCGCCGCATCGAGCGCAGCCTTTGCGGCGGCGAGCGCCTTCTCGCCTTCGGTCGGCTGCGGCCCTGCGACCGCTGCCTTCGCCTCATTCAGCGCCGTCTCGATTTTTGCGAGATCGTTCTTCCTCGCCTGCACGACCTCGTTCGCCCTCGCGTAGTCGGTCGAGCCCTCCTTGGACTTCGCACGGTTCGCACGGGCCTGTTCGAGCTGTGCGTTCATGGCGTCGAAATTTTTCTGCAACGTCGCGACCTTCTCAACGCTCTCGGGCGAGGGCGCGGCCTTGCCGGACTGGAGCTTCGCAATCTCGGCATCCACCGCCTGCACGGACTTCTCGGCATCAGCGATCGCTTTCGGCGTGATCGTCTTGATGCGCCCGGCTTCCGTCAGCGATTTCTGGTACTGCTGGCGCAAATCTTCGAGCGACTTTTGCAACGCGGCAACCGCTGCCTTCGCGGCATCTACCTTCTCACGGCCCGGCGGGATCGGCGTGGTTTCCACGGCGTGTTTCGCCTCCGCGAGCGCCTTTTCCGCCTGCGCGAAGTTCGGCTGCAATTCCTTCACCTGTTGCTCCGCCTTCGCAAATTCCGGAGAGCCCGCCGCCGCTTTCGTACGGACATCCGTGCGCTTCGCGAGTTCAGCCTTCGCACGATCGAATGATTCCTGTGCCTGCTTCGCCACAGCCTCGGCATTTGCGCGCTGACGCGATGCCGCGGCGGCCTCGATGTCCACTGCACTCTTGCGTGCAGCGGTGAGCGCGGAATCCGATTTTCCGATCTGCGCCTTCACGGACTCCGCGGCCTTCTCGGCATTCGCCGGCCCGCTCTTCGCATCGGCGAGCGCCTTCACCGCAGCGGCCTTGCGCTGCTCGGCGGCGGCGAGTTCCGCCTTGCGTTTTGCTTCCGCGGCTTCGCGCTCGGCCTTCAGGTTTGCCTCTGCATCGGCGACGGCTTTCTGCAAATTCGGCAGCGCGGCCTGCGCCTCGGTGAGCGTCTTTTCAAACTGCGCGAGCTGCTCGGCGATGCCCGCGGGGTTTGCCGTCAGCGCGCCGAGTTTCTTGCCTTCGATCGAATACACGCGGATGTCGCCGGTCCAGTCGGAGGCGATGACACGGTTGTTGTTCAAAGTGCAGCGCAGCGCGAGATCGGCGAATGCCTCCGTCGCGACAATCTGCTGGCCCGTCGCGTCCCACACCTTCGCGATCTTGTCGCGCCCGCAGCTCACGATGCGGCCGTCCGGCGTGAAATCCACCCACAGCGCTCCGCCCGTGTGCGCGGCCCAGCTCCGGATTTCCACGCCGTCCTTCACATTCCACAGCGTGATCTTCCCGTCCTCGCTCGCGCTCGCGAGCACGCCGGGCATGAATGCGAGCGCCGTGCAGGATGCCTTGTGGCCGGCCAGCGTGTTGAACGGCTTCGGGTCCGCGCCCGCCTCCCACACTTCCACGCCGCCGTTGCGATCCGCGGTCGCAAGATATTTCCCGTCCGGGCTGTACGCTATCGCCGTCACCCACTCGGTGTGCTTTTTGATCAGCCCCGTCTGCTTGCCGTCCTTCGTGCTGAAAATTTTCACCTGCTTGTTCGGCCCGCCGAGCGCGACAAACTGCTGGTCCGGGCTGATGTCCGCCGCGAGCACCGCGTCCGCCTCATTGCCCACGGTGCCGATGCGCTCGCCCGTCGCCACATCCCACATCACGACCTTGCCCAATTTTCCGCCGAGCCCGCCGCCCGCGATGAGCAGCTTCGCGTTGCGCGAAAAGCGGAGCGTATTCGGGTAGCCCTCGGGAAATGCGAGCACGCCGACGCGATCCAGCGTCTCGGTGTTGTAAAGCAGCACCTGCCTCTGCCCGCCGATCGCCACGAGCGGCGCCCACGGGCTCGCGGCCATCGCGATGACGGCGTTGTTCGCGCGCGATTTCACAAACGGCTCCAGCGGCATGTCGCCCGGCATCGGCGGCGGGCCGTCCGGTTTCGCGAGCGACACGACCGCGACGTCCACCTTGTTCGCCGAGACTTGCGCGGGTTTGCTGTTCGCATTTTCGAGCGCGAAACCCGCGATCCACGCCTTCAGCAGCGCCATGTCGCCGTCGGAAAGCGAGTCGCCCTTCGGCGGCATCTTCGGATCACCGTCCGCCTTGCACACTTTGTAAATGAGGCTGCCGTCCGCATTGCCGGGCTTGATCACCGCGCCGTTCTCGCTGCCCGCGATCGTCGCCTGATACGTCGTGAGATCGAGGCCCGCCTTTTTCTTGTCGGGATTGTGGCAGTTCGTGCAGGCGTTGCGGAAAATCGGCGAAATCTGATCCGCATACGTCACCTTCGTCTGGGCGAATGCGGCGAGGCTCAGTCCGAAAAACGCGGCGGTGGTGAGGGCGGATTTGTGCATAATCGGGAACATGGTGGTCGTGGTGAGAGGAAAGCGTGGAATGGCAGGGAAATTAGGTGCCGTTTCTTGCGGGAAACCACCCCGAATTTGCGTTCATTTTCAGGACTGGAAAAATCACACCGCGCACAGGATTCCACGTTTGGCATCCGCCTCACGCCCCGGCAACTTGCGCGAGTGAACAGCGCACCGCGCACAGCATTCGTCCTCGGCGCCGGCCTCGGCACGCGGCTCCGTCCTTTGACGAACCGCCGGCCAAAGCCGCTCATCCCGGTCGCAAACCGGCCACTCATCACGCACGCTTTTGATCACCTCATCGCTGTGGGCGTGGAGCGATTCGTCGTGAATACGCACTGGTGCGAACAGCGCTACCCCGAGTTTTTTCCCGGCGGAAAATGGCGCGGCCGTCCCATCACCTTCGTCCGCGAATCGCCCGAAGTGCTCGAGACCGGCGGCGGAATCTGGCACGCCCGCGCGCACCTCGGCGACGGCCCGTTCTGGGTTTATAACGGCGACATCCTCAGCGATCTCCCGCTCACGCCCGCCCTCGACGCCCACCGCGCCGAGGGCAACGAAGTCACGCTCATCCTCCGCTCGCACGGCGGAAATACGAACGTCGCGTTCGACGCCGCGGGCGGTCGCATCCTCGACTTGCGCCGCGCGCTGCGCCCGGAAATCGAGCCCCGGCATCTCTTCACCGGCATCTACATCGTCGAGCCGCCGTTCATCACGCGCATCCCCGCCGCGCAAAAAATTTCCGTCGTCCCGATCTTCCACGAAATGATCCGCGCAGGCGCAAAGCTCGGCGGCATCGTACTCGACGAAGGCGCGTGGTGGGATCTCGGTTCGCGCTCCGAATACATCGCCGTCCACGCCGCGCTTGCGGAAAAAAATGCGCCGTGGATTTCATCCGAAGCATCAGTCTCGCCTGGCGCAAAAATCACCGGCGCAACCGCCGTCGCCGCTGGCACACGCGTCGGTCCAGGCGCGGTCTTGCACGACTGCATCGTGTGGGAAAATTCCACCGTCACCCCCGGCGCGCGCCTCACGCGCTGCATCGTCGCCGACGGCACGACCGCATCCGGCGAACACACCGATGTGGACTTTGCCGCGGGATAACGGTTCACACTCGCGCGCAATGTCCACCACCGTCGAGCCCATCGAAAAGGGCGGCTCTGGCCGCAAGTTCTGGCGCATCCGCAACGGCGGCGGCTCGTGCATCCTCGTCCGCTACTCGCTCGATCGCGCCGACAACGCGGGCTACGCGGACATCGCGCGCTTTCTCACGCAGGTCGGCGTAAGCGTGCCCGAGATTTTTCTCCACGACGCAGCCGAGGGCGTGATGGTCATGGAGGATGTCGGCAGCGACGATCTGTTTTCATTCCGCACCGCGCCGTGGCCCGAGCGCCGCCGCCTCTACGAACTCACCCTCGACCAGCTCGCGCTCCTGCACACGCGTGCGCATTTGGTCCACGTCCTCGATGTGCCGTATGGCCGCGATGACTGCACACCGCTCCAGCCGCCCTTCGACGCCGCGCTCTACGAATGGGAGCAGGACTACTTCATTGAGCACTGCCTCGCGCTGCATTTCAAAATGAGCGCCGACGAAATCACCGCGCAAGTGGACCGCCCGCGCCTCCGCGAAATCGCCGCACAGCTCGCAGCCGAACCGCGCTGCCTCATCCACCGCGATTTTCAGAGCCAGAATGTGATGATCCGCGACGGCCAGCCCTCATTCATAGATTTCCAGGGCCTCCGCCGCGGTCTCGCGCAATACGACCTCGCCTCGCTCCTGCTCGATCCTTACGTGAGCCTCCCCGCCACCGAGCGCGACACGCTTTTCGAGCACTACCTCACCGCCGCACGCCTGGAAGATCCCGAGCACTTCCGCGCGCTCTACGACCTCTGCGCGATGCAACGTCTCATGCAGGCCCTGGGCGCCTACGGCAAACTCGGCCACGCCGATGGCCGCACGCATTTCCTCACGCACATCCCCGCCGCGGTCGCGCTGCTGCGCGAAACGATGAAGCGGGTCCCCGGCTTGGAGCAGACTGTGAACCTGCTCACTCGATTGCCGGCAGTGTGATCATCGCGCGATCTGCGCCGACGATTTTCATCCGCGTCCGTTCGCGGTTGAAAAAATAAGCAGCTCACTTGGTTTCCAGCGCGAGCGCTGCGGCACCGATGATTCCCGCATCGTTGCCCAGCGTCGCCGGGACGACCTTGAGCTGCTCGTGGAAAAGCGTGCTCGTCCGCTCGCAGATCGTCCGCCGGATCGGGTCTATGATGATGTCGCCGGCTGCGGCGATGCCGCCGCCGATGACGATCGTGTCCGGGTTCAGCAACCACACGCCGTCCGCGAGCGCCGCGCCGATATCCGTGCCGATGGCGTCCCACAAAGCGATCGCAATGTGGTCGCCCCCGTTGGCCAGGGCGGCGAGTTCGGCGGGCGTGCATTTTTCC
The DNA here is from genome assembly GCA_903882875.1 of uncultured Spartobacteria bacterium. Classification (GTDB taxonomy): domain Bacteria; phylum Verrucomicrobiota; class Verrucomicrobiia; order Chthoniobacterales; family Chthoniobacteraceae; genus SXWH01. Next base: position 53,206 of record CAIRYQ010000129.1, read on the forward strand.
AGCGTCCGCTGCTGGCGGGAAGCCTTGTAAAGCCGGGCGGCGCGCTCGGCGATCTGGCGGTTGCCCACGTACGTCTCGAGATCGCCGGGCGTGCCGTACACGCCGCGCGGCCCGTGCGAATCAATGCTCATGTGCCCGATCTCGCCGGCGGCCAGCCGCGAGCCGCGGTAGAGCCGCCCGTCGAGGATCAGCCCGCCGCCGACGCCCGTGCCGAGCGTCACGCAGATCGCATTGCGCGCGCCCTTCGCCGCGCCGTGCAAAAATTCGCCGTAGGCCATCGCGTTCGCGTCGTTCTCGATCGCCGCGCGCAGGCCGGTCTTTTCGCGCAGCAGCGCGACGAGCGCGACCTCGCGCCAGCCCTGCACATTCGTCAGCTCATGCACGATGCCCGTGACGCTGTCCACAAAGCCCGGCAGCCCGATGCCGATCGCCTCGATCTCCGTGTGCGCCGCGCGCATCGCCGCGATGACGCGCAGCAGTTCGCCGATGATCCCCTCGGCCGTCGTCTGCGCCGTGGTGTGAATGACCTCGCCGCGTTCGAGAACCGCGCCGTCCTGCACGACGGCCGATTTGATGGTGGTCCCGCCGAAGTCAATGCCGATGGCCTTTGCTGAATTGCTCATGCTCTTTGGAAAATTCGTGCGCGCACCGTGCGTGGCTCCGCGGCGAATGTCGAACGTCGAATGTCGGCGGCAGCGGGCGCGTCATGCCCCGTAGCCGCCGACAGCAGGAAGCGGGCACTTCTCCGAAGCGGGATCGGGAATCAAATCCACACGTCACGCCCATCTGTTCCGGCTTTCGCATTTCGCGCCGATAGATCCGCTACGATGCGGCCACTCGCCACTCGTCATTTTCGCCGCCGCCGGGTTATCTTCTGCAACATGCGCACCCCCATTCTCACCGCATTCTTCGCACTCGCCACGTCCACTTTTGCCGGCAACTGGCCCGCGTGGCGCGGCCCGGCTGCCGACGGCACCACGCCGGAGACCGATCTGCCGCTGCACTTCAGCGCGACCGAGGGCGTGAAGTGGAAGATTGACCTGCCCGAGCGCGGGAACAGCACGCCCATCGTCTGGGGCCAGAAAATTTTCCTCACGCAAGCTGTCGGCACGAAGCGTACCGTGATGTGCCTCGACCGCAAGGACGGCCACACGCTCTGGCAGGCCGGCCCCGGATGGACCGCGCAGGACGTGACGCACCAGACGAACCCGTATTGCAGCAGTTCGCCCGCGACGGACGGCGAGCGCGTGGTCGCGTGGTTCGGCAGCGCGGGCCTGTGGTGCTGGTCGCTGGATGGCAAGGAGCAGTGGCACATTGACCTCGGCCCGCAGAAACACATCTGGGGCTACGCCGCCTCGCCCGTGCTGCACGGCGACCTGTGCATCCTGAATTTCGGCCCCGGCGAGCGCAGCTTCATCGTCGCCGTGGACAAGAAGACGGGCAAGGAAGTGTGGCGCTTCAACGTCCCGCCGCCCGCCGTGAGCGAAGGGGCCGGTGCAGGCAATGGCTACTCGGGGTCGTGGAATACGGGGAGGGTCGCGAAGCTCGGTGCGCAGGAGGAGTTCGTGATCTCGCTGCCCGGTGCGCTTTACAGCCTCGATCCGAAAACCGGCAAGGAGTTCTGGCACTGCAATGGGCTGAACCCTGTGACGTATTGCGAGCCGATTGTGCAGAGTCTTGTCGGCCGCACTGCCGATGGCCCGCCCGTCAACCACAGCTTTTGCGCGGCCTTCGGCGGCTATGGCGGCTTCAGCATCGGCGTGACGCCCAGGGGCAGCGGCGACATCACGGCGACGCGCATTTGGCAGGAGAGAAAAAACCCGCAGCGCATCGGCAGCCACATCGCGAGCGGCGTGCTTGCGTGGCTCACCGGCGAGCCGGGCATCATCCAGTGCGTCAGTCTTGAAACCGGAGACACACTCTGGAAGGAGCGCATGACGACGCCCGCGGGCCGTGCGAACACGTGGAGTTCGCTCGTGCGCAGCGGCGACCGCATCTACGCCGTCACGCAGAATTCCGACGTGGTCGTCTTCAAGGCCTCGCGCGAAAAATACGAGCAGCTCGCGGTGAATTCCCTCGGCGACGGACTCACAAACTCCTCCCTCGCCGTGAGCGACGGCCAGCTTTTCCTCCGCACGCACAAGCATCTCTGGTGCATCGGCAAGTAATTCGGCTCACACGCGCGCGCGGCCCTGCTCCCGCATGAGCGCGACAGCCGCCTGTTGCGCGGCGAGCGAGACGACGCAATAGGCCGCGAACCAATAGAACCCAGGCCCGTACGTCGTCTCGAAGTGGACGGGCTGGCCGACGCCGATGCTGTTCTTCGCGCCGAGATACGCCGTGTAGATCGAGACCACGAAGACATCCGCCATGCTCCATTTGCCGATGACGTTGATGGCGTTCAGCAGCATCTCGCGCCTGCGGTCGCGCGAGTGGATCGCCACGAAGAAGACGAGCACTTTCCCGAGCGGCACGCATACGCTGAAGAGCAGCAGCAGCGTGCCCGCGAGGTAGCCGCCATTTTCAAAAAGATACCGGATGGTGACGACGATGGTCTGCGTCTGCACATACACGGTGTCGCCGCGGCTCGGCACCCTGCTCGCGCCGTCAATCTTCCCGCGCACGACGCCGCCGGCGAGGCGGCCGATGAACTCGCTCAATTCTTCATCCGTGAATTTCGCAAATTTCGCCGGGTTCAGGTAGCTGCGCACGAGCGCGAGGCGTTCGGGCGGGATCTGCGCGGCGGTGAGTTTGTCGGCGAAGGAGCCGACGCCCTCGATGTCGAGCACACCGCGGATGGTGAGCGCATTCTCCGTGAGGCCGGGGTAAAGCAGGCCGAGCGTGAGAACGATCAGCGCGACGGCGAGCCAGTAGCGTTGCTTGGAAGACATGGCGTGTTTGCGCAAAACCTCTCAGGGAACCGCTAGAGGGGCAACGCGGGAATGCCCGGCAAGAACGCGTAGCGGATCGCATGATGGTTCACGCCAGCCCGAGGAGCATCTTTCGACGACCGGATTCGGCTATGGCCCACCACGCCGTCTCGTTGCCTGCCTCACACAATCCCCGCGCTGCCCGATAGCGTGCGTTCCCTGATCTGCGGGCCAACCGCACCGCGTCAGCTTTCAATTCAGCCAACTCGGGAAAATCATTGAACAAAGCAGCTTGTGGCATGGGCAGTATCTGAACCGCCGCCGCCCCGGTGAGCGAATTCCGTCCGACTGCCTTTTGCGGCCGGCTGGTTGATTCTTCTGCGTGCATCGGAGCGGATGGCGTGCGTTTCCGCGCCCCCATAATGCAATCGTAACGAACGAAAAAATACGGGCGTTCCGGGGATGATTTCATGTCGCTCTTCCATGGGAAAAACATGAAAGACATGCCTGAATCGGAAACGCTTTCCTACTCCGTACGGCCGTCCTTCTCTTCCTTCTCCTTGCGCTCCTCGCGTCCTCGCTCGATCGCTTTCTTGCCGTCGGGCTTCGGAAATTTCGCGAGCTTTGCTCGGATGATTTCCGCACGCAGCGTGTCGCGCTCCTCGGCCTGCAATTTCTGCTGCGAGCTTTTCTGCAAGTGCGCCGGCTGCGTCTCCATGAAGAGCTGATCCACGAGCAGGCGCCCATCCTCCGGGAAAAATCCGAGGTCCGTGCCGAGCTTGATGCAGCTCAGGAGATTCAGCGCCTCCTTGCTCGCCATGCTGTGCGCGTGGCGGAGAATGCCGTAGGCGCGGCCGATGTTGTCGAGCAGCAGCACGGCCTTTTTTTCCAGCAGGCTCACACGCGAGTTTTGCTCGTGCTGGAGGATCTGCTCGATGACCTTGTTCAAGCGCGTGAGGATCTCGTCCTCCTTTTCGCCGAGCGTGATCTGGTTGGAAATTTGGAAAAGATTTCCCAGCGCCTCGGTGCCCTCGCCGTAAAGTCCGCGCACCGCCAGGCCGACCTTGTTCACTGCTTGGATCACTTGATTGATCTGCTCGCTGAGCACGAGCCCCGGCAGGTGCATCATCGCGCTTGCACGCATCCCGGTGCCGACATTCGTCGGGCACGCGGTGAGAAAACCGTATTGCTGGTGAAATGCGAAGTCGAGTTTTTCGCCCAGCGCCGTGTCCACTTTGTCCACAAGCTTGAAAACATTTTTCAACTGCAGCCCGCTGCGGATGCCCTGAATGCGCAGGTGATCCTCCTCGTTGATCATGATCGAGAGCGTCTGCTTGCGGTTCATCACCACCGCAGAGCCGATTCCCTTCGCCGCGTGCTCGCGCGAAACGAGGTGCCGCTCGACGAGCACCTGTTTTTCCAGCGCGCTGAGATCCTGCGAATACGCCGAATACGCGTCGGCCATTTCCGGCAGCGACTCGACCTGCGGCTTCACGCATTCGAGCACCGCTATGCGATCCGCCTTTTTCGCCCAGCCGGGAAATGAAAAGTTGCGCAGGTTGCGCGCGAGCCGCACGCGGCTGCTGATGACGATGTGGCTTTGCGGCCCGTCGCCGCTCAGCCACTCACCGGATTCCGCAAGGATGTTGTGCAGCGCCATGGTTCAGGTCGCGCCGGTGTTGCCCGGCTCGAAGTGTTTGATCCTGTCGCGCAATTCCGCCGCCGTCTCGTACTTCTCGTCGTCCACCGCCTTGCGCAATTCGCGCTGCAGCCGCTTGAGTTCCTCCGCGTGCTGCCGCGCCTTCAGCAGCCGCTGCGGCACCTTGCCAGTGTGCGTCGTGCCCTTGTGCATGCCCTTCAGCATCGCCTCCAGCCCCTCCGAAAAAACCTCGTAGCAGTTCGAGCAGCCGAAGCGTCCCGTCTTCTTAAAATCCGCCTGGCTGAATCCGCACATCGGGCATTTCTGCCCCACGCCGCTGCGCTCCATTTCCTCGGACGCGCCGAGTCCGAGCAGCAGATCCGCGAGCGCAAAACCCTTCGGATCCGTCACGCCCTTTTCCTTCGAGCACGCATCGCACAGGTTCACCTTCTGCATCTTCCCATCCACGATTTGGGTGAGAAAAACCGTGGCTGTTTTCTGTTTGCAGACATCGCAGTTCATGGCGGTCAGTTGCGGCTCCTTTTCGTTGCGCGCGTCTCATCTGCGACCGAAACAATGTGCAGCGCGTCGAGCGTGTGAGTGACATCGCGCGTATCAATCACCGACACCACGCCACGACCGACCGCGGTGAAATCCGGATGCGGGATGCGAAATTGGCGCCCGTCGGAAAGATGAATCACGAGAGGCTTGAACTGCTGCGCGAGCCGCTCGCGGATTGGATTGAGATTCAGCATGGGAGGAAAATTCACCCCTTGTGCGCGGGGGTCAAGCCGCCGTCCGCTTATTCGTACACCGGCGTTCCCGTCGAGTTCGCGATCTCGCGGAATTTCGCGATGACGCGCTTTGTGATCACGCCGGGTTTTCCGTCGCCGATGACGCGCTGATCGAGTTTCACCGCCGCGATGACTTCCGCCGCGGTGCCGGTGAGGAAGCATTCGTCCGCCGTAAAAATGTCGTGCCGCGTGAGGTCGCGCTCATGCAGCGGGATGCCGAGCGTCGCCGCGATTTCAAACACCACGCGCCTCGTGATTCCGTCGAGCGCGCCCGCGCTGAGCGGCGGCGTGGAGATCGCACCGTCGCGGATGATGAAGATGTTGTCGCCCGTGCATTCCGCGACGAGACCCTGATCGTTCAGCATGAGTCCCTCCTCCGCGCCGGCTTGGATTGCCTCCACTTTCGCCATCACGTTGTTGAGATAGTTCAGCGACTTCACCTGCGGCGGCAGGATGTCGTGCCGCGGGCGTCGCGTCGCGACCGTGGCCATCACGAGCCCATTTTCATACGCGCTCGGCGGATAGAGCTGGATGCTCGCCGCGATGATGAACACCGAAGCCTTCGGGCATTTGTAAGGCGAGAGCCCCATCGGGCCGACGCCACGCGTGATCACCGTGCGGATGTAGCCGTCGCGAAGCCCGTTCGCCTTCACTGTCTCGACCGTCGCTCCGATCATTTCCTCGGGCGTCATCGGAATCGTGAGCAGCAGCGACTTCGCGCTGTCGTAGATGCGCCGCGTATGCTCTTCGAGACGGAAGACGCGCCCGTTGTAAAAGCGGATGCCCTCGAAGCAGCCGTCGCCGTAGAGCAGGCCGTGATCGAATACGGAAATCTTCGCCTGCGATTCAGGGACAATCTTTCCGTCGAGGTAAATGAGCAGTTCTTTCGTCATGCGAGCGGCGGACGGTGGCAGGCCGCGCGGCGAATTCAAGCGGCGACATACACGACGTGCGTTTCACATTCATCATGCCGAACGCGCCGCAGATCCGATGTCGCGCGAATGTCGCTTGCCGCCATCCCGTCAGCGCCGGCGAAGCAGGGCCGCACGCACATTGAAAAATCTTCCCCGTGCCATCCGTTCCTGCCCGGCTAGACTGTCATCGCCATTCAATTTCTGATGAACACCGAACTCGAAGAACTCTACCAGCAGGTCATCCTCGACCACTCGAAGCGCCCGCGCAACTACGGCGAGCTGCCCGGCGCGGTGAGCGTCCACGGCGACAATCCCTCGTGCGGCGACGAACTCGATCTGCATGTGAAATTCCGCGCGGACGGCGGAGTCGAGGATCTGAAATTCACCGGCAGCGGCTGCGCGATCAGCCAGGCCAGCGCGTCGCTGATGACGATGAAGCTCAAGGGCAAGCCGCGCGCGGAGGCCGAGGAATTTCTCCGCGCATTCCACCATCTCGTGACGGCCGGCACCGCGCCGACAGTGAAGGGCTTCGGCGATCTCATCCTGCTCGGCGGAGTGCGAAAATTTCCCCAGCGCGTGAAGTGCGCGATGCTCGCGTGGCGCGCATTCGAGCAGGCGCTCCGCGAGCCCGGCGGCGCGGTGACGACGGAGGCGGAGTGAGAGATTTTCACCACGAAGGGCACGAAGAACACGAAGAATGAGGTATGGATGCGAGCGTGTTCATTTCCGCCCTTCGTGCCCTTCGCAGTTAAATTTGCCACGCGTCCAATTCGGCGCTTGCCACCGCGCGTGCGAATCAGCCCGATCACGGGATGCAACTTACCGACGAACAAAAACAGAAAGTCACCGCGTGGCTGGCGGACGGCCTGAAGCTTTCCGACATTCAAAGCCGCCTCGGCGACGAATGCGGCCTGCGCCTCACCTACATGGATGTGCGGATGCTCGTGGACGACCTCAAGCTCGTGCCGAAAGATCCGCCCGCGCCCGTCGTGGAAAAACCCGAGCCTGCGGCGGCGGAAGCCGCTGCTCCCGCACCAGCAGCAACGCTCGTCGCGGATTCAGCAGATGCACCGGCGCAGCCTGCATCGAAAGTCTCGCTCACCGTGGATCAGATCGCGCGTCCCGGAACGATCGTCAGCGGCGGCGTAACATTCAGCGACGGCAAATCCGCGGCGTGGTATCTCGATCAGACGGGCCGCCTCGGCGTCGTGCCCGGCGAGCAGGGCTACCGTCCGCCCGAAGGCGACGTGGAGCAGTTCCAGGCAATGCTCGATCGCGAACTCGCAAAGCTCGGCTACTGAACGGACGGTGCGGACATCGGCAGCGTTGGGATGGCAATGCGGTTGGTGATGCGCTGAGATGTTGTGGTGCCCAATTTCTGCGCGGAGGCTTTACAGATTGTTGCGACGGCGGTGTGCGGAGCGCAGTGTCGGGCCTTCCATGAGTCCCCGCCTTTTCCTCCGATCCGCAGTCTCTGCTCTCGCGCGCTTCATGGGCTGCAGCCTCGATGAAACCCAGCACGATCTCACCACTCCGGAATGAGCGGCACTTTCCAAAACACGACAGTCGGCGCCATCGAAGCTGGCGGCACGAAGTTCATCTGCTCGGTCGGCATCGGGCCGGACGCTGGGATGCTGGCGCGCGCGCATTTTCCGACTGGCGACGATCCGGTGCGGCTGATGGGCAAAGTCGTCGAGTGGTTCAAAGCGCAGCAGAAAATGCACGGGCCGCTGGCGGCGATCGGTGTCGCGTCATTCGGGCCGGTGGATCTCGATGCACAGTCGCGGACGCATGGCTTCATCACCACCACACCGAAGCCCGGCTGGCGGAACGCGGACATCCTCGGCCCGCTGCGACGCGCGTTTCCGCGCGTGGCGCTCGGCTTTGACACCGATGTGAATGGCGCGGCGCTCGGCGAACATCGCTGGGGTGCGGCGCGGGGGCTGGACGATTTCGTGTACATCACCGTCGGCACCGGCATCGGCGGAGGCGGGATGGCGCGCGGGCGTTTGCTGCACGGGCTCGTGCATCCCGAGATGGGCCACATGGGTCTGCCACGGCTCTCGGGTGATGACTTCGAGGGCGCGTGCCCTTTCCACGGACGCTGCTGGGAGGGCCTCTGCTCCGGCCCCGCGATCGCGAAACGCACAGGAATGCCCGCGGAGGATTTGCCGCCCGAGCATCCCGCGTGGGAGACCGTGATTCGCTACGCGGCCCACGCGCTCGTGAATATCACCTGCGTGCTGTCGCCGCGCCGCATCATCGTCGGCGGCAGTGTGAGAAAGGCGGGCCGCCTCGGCGAGGAGGCGTTCTTCGCGCGGCTGCGCGCGGCCTTTCGCGAAATCATGGCCGGCTACATCGCATCGCCGTCGCTCAGTGAGACAGGCATTGCGGACTTCATCGTCCCGCCGGATCTCGGCGACGACGCAGGCGTCTGCGGCGCCATCGCGCTGGCGCAGGAGGCACATCGAGAAAAATCATGAAGGCATCACCGCTCGCGCCGACGCGTCGGATGCAGAGCCCGTGAATTCATTCCCCGAAGACCAGCGCGACCAATGCACGTCCACGACAAGGACGACGGCAAAGTGGCAGCGGCGGTTGAATGGGTGCCAGTGCGGATTGAACGGCTGTGGATCCGGGTTACACGGGTATGGATAAGCCGTCTCCTCAATCATTTTCAGTTAAAGTGTAGCCGCTGTGGTTCGGGGATCGGTGGTGGAACGCGTCGCTCCGCGCGCGTTTGGGCGTGGATGGCGAGGCTTGCTTGCAGTCGGAGGAAGCGCGCGGAGCGATGCGCTCCACCGCGCACAACTCCACCCATCCGGCCACACTTTAACTTAAACTGCTCTACGCCGCCGGTGCCGGGAGCATCCGCACGCGCTGGTCGTCGAGCGGCAGCTTCATGGTGAGCGAGAGGCCTTTTCCAGCGTCGTTCAGCAGCTCGATCTCGCCGCCGTGTTCGCGGACGATGCGGCGGACGATGAGCAGACCGAGGCCGCTGCCCGCGGCCTTTGTGGTAAAGTAGGGCTCGAAAATTTTGCTCATCTCGGCCTCGGGAATTCCGCCGCCACTGTCGGCGAAGGTGATGCTCACGAAGCGGTCGTCCATATCCGTGCGGATGCGGAGGATGCCGCCGGCTTTCATCGCCTGGAATGCGTTGCGGATGACGTTGAAGAACGCCTGCTTGATCTGCGTGCGATCGAGTTCGAGCAGCGGAAGGTCGGAGCGCAGCTCGGTCTCGATGATGATGCTGCGGTCGGTCGTCTCGGCGTTCAAAAAGCGGACGCTCTCCTCGACGAGCTGGTTCACATTTTCGAGGCGGCGCTCCAGTCGCGCGGGACGGATCGCGCCGAGGAACTGCCGGATGATCGTGTCGAGCCGCGAGATTTCCTCCTTCGCGATGTCCACGCTGCCGAGCAGATCCTTGCGCTGCGATTCGGGGAGCTTGCGCAGTTTGCGCGCGAGAAGCTGGAGCTGGATGTTGAGTGAGTTGAGCGGATTGCCGACCTCGTGCGCGACGCCCGCGGCGAGCATCGTGAGCGCGTTCATGCGCTCGCTCTGGATGGTCTCCTCCGTGCTCTTGCGGCTCTCGGTGATGTCGCGGAGGATCACCGCGTAGCCGATGAGCTCCTGCTCGGCCGCACCGCGTTTCTTGCCGGGTGATTTTTCCACGCGCAGCGGCGTGACGTAAAAATTCAGGAACCGGTTCTGCGGGTAGAAAACCTCCATGTCGCGCGACACGGATTTTTCCGCCGCGGCGATGGCATTCCAGTCGAGCCCGCGGAGCTGCGACGCGAGCGGACGGCCCTTCGCCGCATCGCGCTCGATGCCGAAAAATCCGCACGCGGTGCGATTGAGATACGTGATGTGGCCCGCGGGATCGGTGACGATGACGCCCTCGTGCAGCGCGTCGAAAATCGTCTCGAAGAATCCTTTCTCATCGGCGAGCCGGTGGACGTAGTCGCGGATTTCCTCGGGACGGACGCGTCCGAGGCGTTCGAGGAGCTTGTCGAGGAAACCGGAGTTCATGCGCGCTGTGCATAACCGCCGCGGCGCGCTTGCGGAAGCAAAAGGGCGGAGGCTGGCGCGGCACCCGCCTTCCTCGCCGTGTGCCCTGCGGGTGTTCGATGCAGTGTGCTACCCGAGCGGAAATGCGCTACCGGGCCTCGACGCGGAAACAGAAATTTTCGGCGCTCGCGCCGCCCTTGCCGTCGCGGACGATGGCGAACACGCGGTAGTTCCCCGGCTTGGCGGGCGTGCGGATGACGGCCTGATTTTTTTCCGCGCTCACGATGGCATCGGGGAATGACGGCGGTTCCGCTTCCTTGTCGCCGCCGACCTTCAAGTCCGTGCTCTCAGCGGTTACGGTCCACTCCCATTTGAGATCGTCGCCATCGGGATCGGTCGCCTCCGCCCGCACGGTGCAAAGCTGGCCGGGCGCGATGACCGCTTCCTTCAATTCCGACTCGAAGCGCGTGACGCGCGGGCAGCGGTTCGCCGGCCATTGGTCGGTCCATGCGCGGCACATGGCGTCCACCTGCGGCAGTTTCTCGCCGGTTTTCAGGAACATCCCGTACCACGTCGAGGTCGTCTCCTGCTTCTGCCCCCAAACGAAACAATAGCTCCCGAGGCTGATGTCCGCCGCGTCCTCGATCATCGTCTTCTGCGTGGAAAAATAAGCTGCGGCCTTGTCTCGGCTGCTGGGCTCGATGGGCGCGCCCCATTTCGTCTTCGGCACTTCCCAGTGTCCCGACGGGCCGAACTCGGCGAGCACAAACGGCTTCTTCCAGCCTGCCGCTTTCACCGCGGCGGCGGCACCACCGGCGCCAGCGTAGGAGTTCACGCCGAGGATGTCCAAGTTCGGGTAATGTTCGAGGATGCCCTTCACCTTGGTCGGCGCGGCGCCGGCGATAACGGTCATCACGGGATGCGCGGGATCCTCCGCCTTCACGATGGCCGCGAGTTCGTTGAGTTCCTTCCAAATGCGCGGGTCGCGTCCGTCGGAAGTCGGGCCTTCCATTTCGTTGCCGAGTCCCCACACGAGCAGCGCGGGGTGATCCTTGTATTTGCGCACCGCGGCGCGGACGGTCTCGCGCTGGCGTTTGATTTGCGCCGGGTCGGAGTAGTTGAAGCCGTGGCGTTCGTGCCCGACGTAGATGCCGGCGGCGACCGTGATGCCGAGTTCCGCACACCGGTCAATCAGCCACTTGCCATCCACCTGCTGTTCGAGCGTCTCGATACCCCACGTGCGAATCGAGTTTCCGCCATGCTCCTTCAAAAGTAAGAGATGACTCGATCCTCCCGCGCCGCGGATAAAATACGGCTTGCCGTCGCGCAGCAGGATGAAGTGCCCCTTGTCATCCTTTCCGACTTTCACCTCGCCGGCCGAGGCGCTGCCAAAATGGAACATCGTCGCGCAGACGATCGCGACGCTGCTCAGAAAACGCGCAGGGGAAAATGATTTCATGGTGAGGAGAATCGGCGACGTGTCGGAACTTCGGGCGGGCCTCACTTCAGCGAGTCAAACTCCAGCGCCTTCATGCGCGTCTTCGCGCCTTCCGCCGGTTTCCAGAACCACCCCTTCGGATCCCAGCACTGCGCGAACGGAATCTTCTCCACGAGCTGCTTGTAAGCCGCGAGCGCCTCCGTGCCTTTGTTCTGCTTCTCGAGCGCCTGTCCCATGATGAAGAGGCACGTGCCCACGTCGTTGAGCGCCCACATTTTCGCCACCGCTTCCTTGTCGCCGGTCACCGGCTCCTTGAGTCCATTTTGCATCTCCACCGCCTGCTTCTCATACATCTTCACGCACTCCTGCGCGTAGGCGACGGCATCCGGATAGTTCTTCGAGTTGAGCGCACCCCACGCCTTGCCCGCGATGGTCGCGGAGGTGCGGTCGCCGAAATCCAACTGCTGCGCCTGCGCGGAAAGCGAGGTGAAGATCGCGATGATGAGCGGGAGCAGGAGGGTGTGTTTCATAGGGATGTGTGCTGTGGGATTCGGATTTGGATGTTCGGGAAAAGGAACCGCAGGCCCCGAGGCATGGCGGTCCGCGAGAGGATGTAGTTCGGCAGAGATGCCGCTTTCGAGGAAAACTTTCGTCTTTGTGCCAGACACATCACCACTCAAAAACAAATGGGCGGGCCCGCTTTCGCAGGCCCGCCCTCTGTGAGTTTTGTGAGGGACTTCGGCTCAGCCTTCCGCTTCGCCTTCGGTCTTTTTCTTACGCGGTGCGCGCTTCGGCTTCGCTTCGCCTTCGGCTTTCGCTTCGGGCGCGGCTTCAGCGGCGGCGGGCTTTGCGGCCTTGCCCTTCGCGGGGGTCGGCTTGGCTTCGGGCGTGGCGACGGCGGGTTTGTCCACCCACTCGATGATCGCCATTTCGGCGGCGTCGCTGCGACGCGCGCCGAGTTTCACGATGCGCGTGTAGCCGCCCTTGCGTGCGGCATTCAGCGGCCCGATCTCGGTGAAGAGCTTGCGGACTGCGCCTTCGTTGTGGCGGAGATCGGCGAGTGCCATGCGGCGCGCGTGGAGCGTGCCGGTCTTCGCCTTGGTGACGAGCTTCTCGACGAACGGGCGGACGGCCTTCGCCTTCGCGACGGTCGTCTTGATCTGCCCGTGATCGATCAGGCTCACGGCCAGGTTCGAGAGCAGCGCATTGCGGTGCCCCTGCGTGCGGCCGAGTTTGACGGTTTTCCTTTGGTGACGCATTTCAGTGGTGTTCCTGTGTGGTGATTAGCCTTCGGTTGGCTGGATTAGCCTTCGGTTGCGGGACGCACTTCGGCGGTCGCTTCCACGAGGCCGGCCTCGAACTTCATGCCGAGCGACAGGCCGAGTCCGGTGAGCTTTTCCTTGATTTCGTTGAGCGACTTCTTTCCGAAGTTGCGGTACTTCAGCATCTCCTGCTCAGACTTCTGCGCGAGCTGGCCGACGGTGGTGATGTTCGCATTGTTCAGGCAGTTTGCCGCGCGGACGGAGAGTTCGATCTCGTTCACGGACATGTTCAGAAGCTTCTTCATCTTCTGGTTTTCCTGATTCTGCGCGGGCGCCGTCTCGTCGAATGCCACGAGTGCCTCGTCGTAGCCGTAGAATGGCTCGATGTGCTTTCGCAGGATGCTGGAGGCCTGGATGAGCGCCTCCTTGGGATCAATGCGGCCGTCGGTCCAGACTTCGATGATGAGCTTGTCGTAGTCGGTGCGCTGGCCGACGCGCGTGTTCTCCACCGCGTATTTCACGCGGGTGACGGGCGAGAAAATCGAGTCAATCGGGATCACGCCGATCGGCATGTCCGCGTACTTGTTCTCGTCGCCGGTCGCGAAACCGCGGCCCACGCGGACGGTGAGTTCGGCCTCGAACTTCGTCTTCTTGTCGAGCGTCGCGATGATCTGCTTCTTGTTCACGACTTCGATGCCGGTGACTTCCTGGATGTCACCGGCGGTCACGTTGCCTTCCTTGTTCACGGAGATGGAAAGCGTGCGCGGCTCGTGGTCGGCGCAGATGAATTTCACCTGCTTGAGATTGAGGATGATGTCCGTCACGTCCTCGACGACTCCCGGCAGCGTCTGGAACTCATGGTTCGCGCCGGTGATCTTCACGTTGGTGATCGCGCCGCCTTCGACGGAGCTGAGCAGCACGCGACGGAGCGCGTTGCCGATGGTGACGCCGTAACCGGCCTCAAAGGGCTCGGCCACAAATTTGGCGTAGTGGGGTGTTGCAGTTGCCTCGTCCTTGACGGGCAGCTTGGGCAGTTCGAAACGGCCAAGACGTACGGACATGATGTTTGTTCTTTCTATGAGTCGCTGGGTTTCCCTCGGCGCATGGCGGCCCGCGGCCTGACGACCGGGACCCGAGGACCAACAGCGCGATGTAGTGTGCGCAAATTCGGAGGGCGGAGAGAAGCGGATGCGCGAAGAAATGCAACCGCTATTTTTGCAGCGTCCTCATTTGGCAAATTTCAGACCAGCGTCTTGATCCGGCGCTCCAGATCCTGCCGCGGGATCAAATCCACCACCTGCACCCGATCCGGCAGCAGACGGACCAGCAGCCGGAAATCAATCCCGATCCGTTGTCTTGTGATTTCAGGGCACGCCTTCAGCCGCACGGCTCCTACATATGCCGACGACTCCCCTGCCGCCAGCCGGCCCAGCATCGTCATCGTTCCGCGCGCCACGGATTTCGGCAGGCTCGCCAGTTTTTCCCGGAAATCCTTGGGGAACTCGATCGTCCGCACCGGCTGGTTCCCGTCCGCCTCCTGCGGGAGCAGCAAGTCCTCCTCGTGATCCGCCTCCTCATGCGCTGCCGGAGCCGCGGCTGGCTTTTGCCGCAGGGTGTCGAGCGCCTCGTGCGCTTCCTGAAGTTCGCGCCGCAGCGCGTTGCGCTCATTGTGCCGTTCCTTCAGCGCGGACTTCAGCTCATCCACCTTGTGCCGCAATTCCTTCAGCGCAGCATCGTCCGCCGCAGCCGCCGGTGCATTCGCCAGCCCGGCGGATGGCTCCTCCTGCTCCTCGGACGGCTGCTGCTGCAAGGCCAGTTGCTCCCGCCGTGCCAGCTCCCTTTCCAGCCGGTCCACATTCTCGCGGTAGCGGCGCGTCTCCATCAGCTTGTCATTCAGCCGCTGCTGCACTTCGCGCAATGCCGCCGCCTCCTTGCCGGTGCCCGAACGCTGTTCGAGGAAAAGGTGATCCATCACGTCGCTGATTGGATCCTCCGGCTTGAGGTTCAGCTTGTCGCGCGTCTCCAGCAAAAGCCTCAGCAGCCCCGTCGCATGCTCCCGCGGAAGCGTGGGCAGCATCCCGCGCGCAATCATGATTCCGATGCCGGGGAGCTGCGACTTCATCAGCGTCTCCGCAAAGCTGGCGAGCTGCGACGGCTTGGGACCGTCCTGCAGGAAGAACCACGACGCCTGCCTCAGCACATCCACCGTCTTGGCCGGATCATTCTCGGAAAGGAACATGCTCAGCGCCCCCACGCGGTGCTCCGCGGCGTCCGGGCGCAGCACCATCATCCGGTCCACCAGATCCTTCCTGCGCGCCTGTGCGATGCGGATCGAGATGTTGTCCCACGCCTCCTCCAGTTCCTTGCTGTAGCCGATCTTCTCCATCGCCTCCACGCAGCGATCCCACAGCCCACCCCGGCAAAGACACGCCAGGTAATTCATCCGCAGGGCCGGCGGGATCTTCACCGGATCAAACCGCGCCGCCTCGATAGGCGTCGTCGCATCCATGTCCACCGCCGTCAGGTAATTCTCCGGATTCGCCCGCAGCGCCATCTCCGTCACCCCGGCGATGCTCGTGGAATGGCGCAGCGTCTCCGCATCCTTCTCCGCGCAGCACTGCTTGTATTTCTTCCCGCTCCCGCACGGGCATTTCTCATTCCGGCCCACGCGGGGCACCGCCCTCCGCATCGTGTTCCCCTGCGCCAGCGTCCGGCGCTCCGTCTTCGGCACCATGTCCAGGGGCGGCTTGCGCCAGATCACCATCATCTGCTCCGCCAGCGTGTTCGAGCCTTCCGTCCAGAGCTTGATCCTCGGGTCATCCGGCCCCTTGCACTTCTGGATCGCCTCCAGCAGCGAAGCCAGCCCCGGATCCCCGCAGAGATGCGCCACCGCGTAGAGCATCCCCGTCTCATACACATGGTCGCCCTTCCACCCCGCCACCGTCCGCGCCGCCGTCCGCGCATGGGAGAGCAGCGTCCCCGGAAGCCTGTTGCCGCCGTGCCCGTCCACATGGAAGCGCGCCGCGAGATAGATCGCGCTCGGCACCAGTTCAAAGGGCAGCGCCGACCCCGTCACCGCCTCCACCAGCGCCGCGGCCACGTCCCCCTGCATGTGGCACGCGAAGGCCCCGAGCAGCCACTTGTCCGGCAGCAGCATCGCCCCGCGCGCCAGATGCCGCGCCTGCACCGCGCGCCCCGCGTGCAGCCCCGCGTGGGCCGTCACCACAAACTCGATGTCATCGCAGTGCGCCACCAGCTCCCCGAGCACCGCATCCAGCGCCGCATCATCCTCCGGCAAATGCAGCGCCACCTCCTGCACCGTGGCCTGCGTGTAGGGCAGGCGCGCAATCAGATCCTTCAGTTCTGGAGTCGTCATAGTTTCCTGGGAGGTGGAGAAAATGGAACCGCTGTTCCCACGCTCCTCGCAAAATCACGCCCCTTTCGCAAGACGGAAGGCGCACGCTCCGCTTGGGCAGCGGGACAGTTTGGATTTCACTGCGAAGGGCACAAAGCACACGAAGGCGATTCAACGGGGCGCTCCGATTCATCCCATGCCTGTGCTTCGTGCGCTTCGTGTCCTTCGCAGTTCGATTGACCTCATTACCCCCGCTTGCCACATGCCGAGGAAAAGTGTTCATCCTCCGCGCGCATGAAGACGGCACCCACCTCCGAACGGCCCCGGCGCGGAACGCCCGCATGAACCCGCGCCCCGTCATCTTCGTCTCCGCAGTCAGCAAGGAACTGAAGACCGCCCGCGGCTTTGCGGCCCGGCTCCTCCACAGCATGGGCTATGACCCGAAGGACCAGGACATGGCCCGCGCCGAGCACGGCAGGCTCACGGATGTCCTCCGCAGATGGATCGATCAATCGCAGGGCGTCATCCAGCTCGTCGGCAAATGCTACGGGGCCGAGCCCGCAGTCCCCGAGCCCGGCTTCCCGCGCCACAGCTACACGCAGTTCGAGGCCCTTTACGCGCACAGCATCGGCAAGCCCGTCTGGTATTTCTTCGTCGGCGAAGGCTTCACCGCCGACGCCCGTGACCCCGAGCCCGCCGACCTCGCCGCGCTCCAGCAGGGCTACACCGCAGGCATCCGCGCCACCGGCGACCTCCGCCACACGTTTGCCACGGACGCCGAACTCGAAGTCCGCATCCGCCGCATCGAGAGCCAGCTCGCCACCCTCCGCGCCGAATGGGAGGCGCACCGCACCCGCGTCGAGCACGACCTCGCGCTCACCGTCTCGGCCACCTCGCAGATCCTCGATGGCCAGCACCGGCAGGACGCCGCCATCGCCGACCTCCGGCAGATGATGGAGAGCCTCGTCCGCGGCGGCAGCGCAGAAAAGTTGACGCAGGACTACGACGCCGCGCTCGCCTTCATCGCCTCGCGCCACGCCATGAGCGCCGGGGCGCTGCGCACGCTCCTCGCCGAGCGCGCGGACCGCGTCGTCGGCGACGCCCACGCCGAGCTTCGGGAAAAAGTGCGCGTCCTCCGCGAAGCCGGCCGCTTCACCGAGGCCCGCGACTTCGCAGTCGAGGCCGCCGCGAGGCTCGAACGCACGCGCCAGCAGTCCACCAAGGACGAAGTTGAGATGCTCCTCGAAGCCTCGCAGTCCGAGCGTGCCATGGGCCACTACACCCAGGCCCATGCGTATGCCGAGAAGGCCGGCGGCCTCGCCGACCCGCGACTGGACTTCGCCCAGTGGGCTCATGCGCGGCAGCAGCTTGCCCGGGCGTTGCAACTGGAAGGGCGTCACGATGATTCCTTCGTCCTCCTGCGCGAGTTGGTCCCTTTGCAGACAAAGGAGCAGGGCCCGGAGCATCCCGACACGCTGCTGAGCCGGAACTGGCTCGCTACTGCATTAAACAGACAGGGCAAGGCGGCTCAAGCTGAGGTGGAGCATCGCGCAGTGCTGGCGATCCGTGAGCGAGTGCTCGGCGGGGAGCATCCCGACACGCTATCGAGCTGGAGTAATCTGGCACTCGCGCTGGATGCGCAGGGCAAGAATGCCGAGGCGGAGGTGGAGAACCGTGCGGTGCTGGCACTCCGCGAGCGCGTGCTGGGAGCGGAGCATCCCGAGACGC
This sequence comes from uncultured Spartobacteria bacterium, assembly GCA_903882875.1. Taxonomy (GTDB): domain Bacteria; phylum Verrucomicrobiota; class Verrucomicrobiia; order Chthoniobacterales; family Chthoniobacteraceae; genus SXWH01. Next base: position 71,214 of record CAIRYQ010000129.1, read on the forward strand.
TGATGAGCCGGAACAATCTAGCCAACGCGCTGTTGGCGCAGGGCAAGAATGCAGAGGCAGAGACGGAGTATAGCTTGGTGCGGGCGATCATGCAGCGCGTGCTGGGAGCGGAGCATCCCGACACGCTGACGAGCCGGAACAATCTGGCCGAGGCGCTGCAAGCGCAGGGCAAGCATGCCGAGGCAGAGGCGGAGCATCGGTCGGTGCTGGCGATCCAAGAGCGCGTGCTGGGCGCGGAGCATCCCGATGTCGCGCAGAGCTGCTACAATCTGTCACTGTGCCTGGAGGCGCTGGGCAGGAAGCAGGAGGCGCTGGGTTTTGCGCGGCGCGCGCTGGAGGTGTGGCGCAAGGCATTGGGCGCGGAGCATCCTTACACGAAGGAAGCCCAAGCGATGGTCGCCCGGCTCTCGGGTGGTGGGGCGAAGTAGCGGGGCGGGGCAACGCCGTGGGCGTTGCATCTTCCAGCCCAGGGTTGCGAGGGACGAGCTACCCTGGGACAGCGGTCCAGATGCGGCATCAACCCTGCGAGGGTTGCATCCGCAGGGGCGCGGGGTGGAGGGGATTCAACCCCGCCGGGGTTGATGTCCGCCGATGGCCCGGACCCGTGGTTGGCGCTCCTTCGTCGCGCCAACCCGGAGCTGGTGGGTACAACGCCGTTGGCGTTCCAACCGGCCGCGCGGCATCCCGAACCGGCTGGTGCAGAATCGCCGCCCGCCGGGCTTCAGGGCAGCGGGGACTGGGAGGCATGCTTGCAGCCGGGGGAGGCGCGAGGGAATGCGGCGGGCATGGTAGCCGCGCCTCGGGAGAGCGCGGGCTGATCTCCTCCGGGTGCGCCGCAGGAAGTGCCCGCGCTTTCACAAGCGCGGCTACGGTGGAACGCGCCGCTCCGCTCCTTCCCAAAGCGCCGGAGGGCTGGCGTGCTGCAAAAATGGCTGCATTTTGCCATTTTCCCTGCCTTCCGAAGCGCGGCGCATCCCTCCGGCGAGCCGGCGGATCCCTCCGATGAGTCAAAGTATCCATGCAAAAGGTCGGCGTATGGGTCCGATGGCTTCGCGTAGGCCTACTTACGGCATTTGCAGGCCTCCCGCGGGCTTTCGGAGGCCTCCGCAAAGCTCGCGTATGTCTCCGCGAAGCCCACGTAGGCCTGCGCGAGTCGCGCGCAGCCCTACTGATTCCAAAAGGAGGAATACGCCGGCTCGCCGGAGGGATCCTTTGACTTATCGGAGGGATACGCCGAATCATCGGAGGGATACGATGGGTTGCCGTAGGGATGCAGCGGGCTTTGGAAAGGACGCGCCAAGCCCCAGGATGAAAGCGCGCGAGTATGGCATCCATGCGGCGTGCGCCGGGATGGATGGGTGGCGCATCCTGATGGATAATGCATTCCTTGGAACGTTGGATGCACTTTGAAGGCGATGCAGCGATGAGGGCCGAAGGCTGGGGAGGCGCTGTATCAAGGGCCAATGGCCCTGCACAAGCCAGCCCAGGGCAAGCGAGGCACGAGCGCCGCCCTGGGTCTTGCACGCAAGAAAGACCAAGCCCTGAAGGGGCGCGACCGTTTGTGCCGCCCTTACAGGGCTTGGTTCGTTTCTTCCCCATGTCCCAGGGCGGCGTCCGCGAAAGACGCGGACTTGCCCTGGGCTGGCTTGTGACGGGCCTTTGGCCCGCGAGGCACCGCTGCCCCGCTTGGAGAACGGCGGTCTCTCCTGCCCTTTGCCACTTCGCTGCTTGGTGGCGAACACGATTCACCCGCCGCCTCTGCCCAAGCGCACGGCAGGCTGCAGAGTCAGGCTGGGGACCCATTCGGTTATCCGGATGAAATCCGGTCGGCCATCAGCGAATGGATGGATTGGGCGATGACTAATAGTTCCGGGAATGCCTCCGCCTGCCGTCCCGGCTGGAGTTTGGGAGCATGGATTAGAAATGCGTTATCTTTGAACGGGCGGGTAAGTCATTAGTCCAAGTCTGCATAACCCGAACCCTCTTGCGATATGGACCCTCATCATCCTCGCTACGGTGAACCAGGCGCGATCTATGGGCAGGTCTATTACGCCAGCGCGGCGCCGGACAACGAAACCAACAAACACACAAGACCTATGGCTAAGATCAAACTCACCATCAGCAGACTGAACCCCACGCAGCGCGTGGACACGGCGACCAAGCACATCAACCTCTGCGCGCCTGAGCCGCCGGACACACCGCCGATTCCGAACATGACGGCCCCGGTGGCGGCGCTCACCACGGCGCGGGATGCGGCAAAGGCGGCGAACGATGCCTATGAGTCGGCACTGGCGGGCCTGGCCTCGCTGAAGACGGCGAGGGACAATACGTCGGCGGATCTGGGCGACGCGCTCGTGCAGTTCATCGCGGACGCGGAGTCGGCATCCAAGGGCGAGCCCGGCCCGCTGCAGGCGGGGGGCTTTGCGCTCACGGGCCCGACGAACACGCCCGCCGTCGCCGTGCAGGTGGCGCAGAACCTCGCGCTCTCACCGGGGAAGATGCCGGGCACGGTGCAGGGCAAGTGCGCGGTGGACCCGAACGCCATCGGCTACGAATGGCAGGTGACGACGGGAGACGCGATGACGGGGCCGTATGCCACGAGCACACATTCCTCGGGCACCAAGGCGACGCTCAAAGGCCTGACGAGCGGGCAGCGAATCTGGGTGCGCGTGCGCGCGCTCGGCCGCGGCGAGAATGGCGAAGGCCCGTGGAGCGACCCGGCGACGATCATCGTGCCGTGACCCCAGATGCGGAATGCGGAGTGTGGAGCGCGGAAGGGACAGCCCCGCCGCAGTTCCGCTCCGCATTCCGGATGCGCGGCAACCCACAGCATTCAAAATCCAACCTTCAACCTTTCCCCAGCCATGCCTTTTGATCCGACCAGACCTGTGAACGGCGTCCTCGTGGATGCCGATTTTCTCCGCGGGCAGTTCAACAGCCTCAAAGACCTGATCGATGCCGTGCCCGCTGGCCCGCAGGGGCCGCAGGGCCCTCCCGGCCCGACCGGGAGCGACGGGGCGACCGGCCCTCAAGGCCCGCAAGGTCCGCAAGGGACCGATGGCCCGACCGGGCCCCAAGGCCCGCAGGGCAATGACGGGCCGCAGGGCTTGCAGGGCAACGACGGCGCGCAAGGCCCGCCGGGGATTCCCGGCACCAATGGCAGCGACGGCGCTCCCGGCATCCAGGGCCCTCCCGGCCCGCAGGGAATGCCCGGCGATGTGACCAGTGCCGAATTGGACGCCGCAATCGCCACGGCGCTCTCCGCCGCCGCCTCCAATTCCTCCGCCAATTCCAATTCCGTGGACACGCTGCTCTCCCCTTTCACCAATGATCCCCCGACCGTCGGGGACATGGAGACCCTCCGGGCGAAGATCAACGAGCTGATCACCGCCCTGCGGCGGTAGCGGGGGGATGGAATCGGGCCGCTCGCGGATCCGGTCGGCATCGCAGCCTTTGTCGAGGGCGGCAGACTCGATCCTGCTGTCCGGATCAAGGCTCTCACAGAGACATTCAAAATTGCGGCCGTCGTGGGCGTGGCCCGGACTCAGGTGCAGCGCCACTCTGCAGGTCGCATCAATGGTCGCGGCGTGGATTTTGGCGGTCAGCCCGCCACGAGAGCGTCCCGGAGCCTGCTGCGGCCCGTTTTTTCTTGGGAGCGTCCGCCGCATGGTGATGCGCGCGCACCGGCGTCGAATCATGAACAGCGCCCATGCCCGGGCAAACGGTGCGCTTTGGAGATTTTTTCACAGGCGCCGCCACATGCCGCACTCCTCCCAACGCCGGAACCGCATGGAGATGGCATGAGAGCAGCCCAGCGTCTCCGGCCTGTCGTGCGCAGTGGCAACAGGCTGGAAGCCCGTTTGTCATGACAGGCGAGGACGCCTGTCTTCCCAGATTCCGCGACATTTTTCACAGTCTCCCAAGTGTCGGACAATCGTGCTCATGGTTCGACGGGGTTTGCCACCTTGCCGCCGAAGAACCGCCGCCAGCTCAATGCGAATCCGGTGTAAACCAAGACCACTCCCGCCAGACACCCGAGCCCCGCGACGATTTGCCCGATGAAGCCGCCAAGCTCTCCGCTGTGCGCCGTGCGCATGATCGCCCGTGCGCGATCGCCGGGCTCCAGGTTTTCCCATCGCTTCACCTGCGTAATCGTCGCGCTGTCGCGATCCATCGTGAGCGTCGCGCGCTTGTGCGGCTCGCCTTCGGTGCCCGCGGTGATCGCGATTTGCATGTGCGGCTGGGGATTTGCGGCCAAGTTCATCGAGCGCCACGCAGGCATCGCACGCTCCACGCTTGCGAAAATTTCCGGCCATCCCGCCGGTGTGAGCGCCTTCGGCGCCTCGACACCTGCCGGCACGACGGCCGGCACGACGGCCGGCGCGGCATGTCGCTTTGCAAACTCGCGCACGCCCTGGTCCACCGGGCGATACGACAGCACGAGGCCCGTGCCTGCCATGATGATCAGCGGCAGCAGCGCCCAAAGGCCCAGCGCATTGTGCCAGTTCCAGTCGCGCTGCTTGCCGCGCACGTCGAAGCGGATTGCGACCGAGTTGCGCAACGCGCGCCAGTTCCATTTGCGCGGCCACCAGAGAATGGAGCCCGTCAGCAAAAGCACGACGAAGCCGACATTGCACGCATCGGCGATGCTGCCGCCGGCCCCCATCCAGCTCGCCGTCATCGCGAGGTTCGTGTGCAGGCGGCGCACAAACTGGTAGAAGCCCCGCAACGCCGTCGCGCCGCGGCCCAGCACTTCGCCCGTGTAGGCGTTCGCGAGCACGCCCTCGCCTTTGCCAAAGCCGAGCCGCGCGGGCATCTTCGGATCGTTGCAGTAGCGCACGTTGCCGAAGTGAATGCCGGTGCTCCTGCTCACGCTCGCCACGAGTTCATCGTGGGACATGCGCTGCGTCACGCCTGCCGGCGGCAATGCCCGCGCGCTGCTCTCCGCCCAATCAACCGTCTGCCGCTCGAACGAGAGCAAAGCCCCGGTGAGGCAGAGCACGAAAACAACAACGCCGACGATGAGGCCGACGACGAGATGACTCCAGAAGATGATGCGGCGGAACATGGGGAAAGGATGAAGCAGGCATCGGCATGTACCCATCGCCAACGAGATTGCGAGCAGCGGTTCGCGTTGGCACCGGCGATGTGTTCAACACGGGCAACGGGGTGGGTTGCCGCGCATGTGCCGCGGGCGCCTACGTCCGAGGGGTTGCACCGCGCGGGGTGAAGAGCAGCCGCAGGCTGTTGAGCACGACGATCACCGTGCTGCCCTCGTGTGCCAGCACGCCGACGTAGAGCGGCAGCGCCTTCGCCAGAAGGGCCGTGAGCGACATGAAGACGATCACGCCGAGCGAGAGCGTCAGGTTCTGCCGGATGATCCGCCGCGCGCGAATGCTGAGGTCCAGAGCGAGGAGGAAATTTTCGAGCCAGTCATTCATCAGCACCACCTCGGCCTGCTCGATCGCCGCATCCGATCCGCGCGCGCCCATCGCGACGCCGACATCTGCGGCGGCGAGGCATGGGGCGTCGTTCACGCCGTCGCCGATCATCGCGACGGTCTCGCCGGATTTTTTCAGCCTCTCGATGGCTTCGACTTTCTGCGCAGGTGTGAGCTGGCCGAGGATTTCGCGCACGCCGGCCATGCGGCCCATCTGCTCGGCGGCACCGGATTTGTCGCCGGTGAGCATCACGGTCTTCAGCCCGGCATCGTGCAGGCGTGCGACGAGCGACGGCGCCTCCGGGCGCAACTGATCGCGCAGCAGCAGCCTTCCGAGCAGCGTGCGCGACGCGAACCACACCTCGCTCGCCTGCTCCGCATGCGGCGGCAATGTCGCGCCGCCATGCACCGATGCGACGAGTGCGCGATGACCGAGGATCACGGTTTCGCCACGCCATTTTGCGCGGACGCCCTGCCCCGCGACCGTCTCCGATTCCGTCGGCTGCTCGACCGCGAGGCTGCGGCGATTCGCCGCGCGCGCAATCGAGCGCGACATCGGGTGGTTCGAGATGCGGGCGAGATTCGATGCGGCGAGGAGCAGATCCTCCTCCGAGCCTTGCAGCACCTCGACGCCGATGAGTTCGAGCTTTCCGCGCGTGAGCGTGCCCGTCTTGTCCATCGCCACGACGGTGATGCCCGCGAGATTCTCGATCGCCGCGCCGCCGCGGAAAAGCACGCCGTTGCGCGCGCCGAACGCAATCGCGGACAGGATCGCCGACGGGACCGAGAGCACGAGTGCGCAGGGCGACATCACCACGAGCAGCGTCATCGCACGATAAAACGCGCTCTCGTGCGCCTGCTCGCGGACGAATGGCGGCGCGCCGAACGCGAGCCACCAAACAAAAAAAACAGCCGTGCAGACGCTGAGCACGATCGCCGTGTAGCGCGTGCCGAAGCGGTCCGTGAACCGCTGCACCGGCGCCTTGAGATTCTGCGCATTTTCGATGAGCCGGATGATGCGCTGGAGCGCGCTGTCCTCCGCTGCGCGCTGCACACGGCCCTCGATCACACCCCACAAATTCAGCGTGCCTGCGAGGCAGGTGTCGCCGAGCACTTTCGGAATCGGCTCGGCCTCGCCGGTGAGCATCGCCTCATCGGCGGCGCTCTCGCCGCGCTCCACGAGGATGTCCACGGGCACCTGCTCGTTTGCCGTCACGCGCACAAGCTGGCCGGGGCGCAGTTCCGCGACGGGCACTTCGCGCTCAACGCCATCCTCGATCAGCCGCGCGAGCTTCGGTGCGTTTTTCAAAAGCGCGCCGATCTCACGCTGCGTGCGCCCGTGCGCGAAACGTTCCATCGCGCCCGATGCGGAAAACAGGAACAGCAGCACCGCCGCCTCGCGCTGTTCGCCGATGAACATCGCGCCGAACGCGACGAGCCACATGAGAAAGTCCGTGCCGAATTCGCGCTCGCGCACACCGGCCCAGACCTTCGCGGTGAGATCCCATCCGCCCGCGAAATAAGCAGCGGCGACACATGCCAGTGAAAAATCAAAGTGCGTCTTGCGCAGCAGAAATGCCGCAACCGTGAAGACGAGGCACACGGCCGAGCGCACGGCCATCGGCCGCCAATCGCCGTCGCCTTCCCCGGACCCGCCATGCCCGCAGCAACCGGATCGCTTCGCCGGCTCCGCGCTATTTGAAACCATACGCGAGCGCCCAGCGGTTCTTCTTCGCCTGGGACTGCTCGACGCTGAACACAATGAAATAGACCCCCGTCTTTTTTGGCGTGATTTTCACCGCAGCCATGTTGCCGCGCTGCCACGCGTCGCCATCCGCGAGCTTCCCGGCCGGGTCATACACGTGCACGGTGACCTGCGCGGAATCCTCGTCGCTCGCGAGCCAGAACCAGTAGGTGTTCCCGGCGAAGAGCTGGTGCTTCACGACGCTCGGCTGCTTCGTCACGACCGAGCCGGCCCAGTATTCCTGGCGCACGAGGAAGCCTTCCTTCACGGCCGGGATCGCGGCTTCCATCGCGCGGGAATGGGCGTCGTCCACATAGGCAAATGCGACCGGCAGCGCGACTGCGGTGAGAAGGATCAGGAGGAGGCGGGTGGGCGTTTTCACGGTGGGTTTTACTTGCTGCTGATGAGTGTCACGAGGCGTCCTGCGATGGCGGCGACTTCCTTCACGGACTTGGCGGAAATTTTTCCGCCGTCGCCGAGGAGCGGCTGGATCTCGGTGAGACCCTGCCGGACTTTGCCGACGATTCGGTTCGAGCGCAGGCGGGCTTTCATGCCGTCCACCTGCTTTTCAAAATGCTCGACGAGCCCCGGCTGGTGCAGCAGTTCCGCGCCGCGCGCGCTGAAATCCATGTTCACGACCTGCGCGAGGACATCGGTGCCGCGGAGCCATCCGCCGAGGCTCACGAGCTGCGCGAGCGGCTCGCTGTTTAGCTCGATCATCGCCTCGCGCACGTCGGTGAGCGCGCCGTCGAGTTCGGTGCGCACGCGGTTCCACTGGTGCTTGTCGGCAAATTCGATCACGCTGTTCGCGCGGCGGACGACCGCCTTGCGGACGCCGATCGCGTTGGAAAAAGTGAGGATGGCGCGGCCGAGTTCCTTCACTTCCTCGGCGTCCTCCGCCTCCACGGCGATGAATCCCTCGGCGATGATCACGCCGAGCATCATCGCAATCTGCGGCGCCTCGCCGGTCGGCTTTGCCTTGCTCACATCGCGGTGAATGAGGCCCGCCCAGCGCGGCTTGCCGAGCCTGTCGAGCACGGCGAAGACCTCGTTCGGCACCGGCACCACGACGCGATCGATTACCTTCGCCTGCGTGGGCAGCCGTTCGAGATCGATCTGTGCCGGCGGAGGAGGCAGCGGTGCTCCGAGCGCAGATGCGGCGAGGACGACGATGGTGGTGATTGCAGGAAAATTCATGACGTTTGGAAGTATGGCCGGGTTCTGCGCCTTCGCTCCACGGAAATTGGCGCAAGACACGCGGGCATTGCGAGGACAATGTGGTCGCGGCCCGAGGATCTCACAAGAGATCTCCGCCTCCGTTTCACAGCAGCAGCCGGCAAGCGGCGATCGCGCAGACCGTCGCGATCAAATCCGCAGTCAGCCCCACGGCCACGGCGTGCCGCGTTTTGCGGATTCCGATGCTGCCGAAGTAAACCGCGAGCACGTAGAAGGTCGTCTCCGTGCTGCCGTAGATCGTCGCGGCCATGCGGGCGATCATCGAGTCCGCACCGTGCGTCTTCACGAGGTCCACGAAGATTCCCTGCGACGCGCCGCCGCTCAGCGGGCGCATCGCCGCGAGCGGCAGCAGGTCCGGCGGAAAGCCGATCGCAGTGAGCGCGGGACGGAGCGCGTCTGTCACCGCCTGCACCACGCCCGCATGTCGCAGCAGGCTGATCGCCACGAGCATCGCGACGAGGAATGGGATGATCCGCTGCGCAGTGCCGAATGCCTCCTTGGCGCCTTCGCAGAACTGCTCATACACCTTCACCCCGCGCAGCGCAGCCACGAGCGGGATGAATGCGAGCAGGAACGGAACTGCGAGCATCGAGAACGCCTTCAGCACCCGCAGGCCCGTGCCGGCATCCGGCCAGAACTGCGCGTGCCGCCATTTTGCGCCGAGCATTGCGGGGAGCGCGTCCGCATTTGCCGGCCACACGAGCGCGTGGAACATCCACGCAAACGCGAGCAGAAAAACCGCGAGCGCCCAGCGTCCGGCGGCGGTCAGTACACGCGGCTCGATTTTCTCCACGGCGATCTCCGCATCGCTCACTGCGCCCGCCTCAGCGGACGCGTCGGCATCGGGCCGCGTCTGGAAAATTCTCCAGCGGGAGAGCAACCGCGCGGCCGTGATGCCGCACGTCATCGCGATCGCCGTCGCGAGGATCGCGGGCACCACGATGTTCGACGGGCTGTGGCCGCCTTGCACGGCGAGGATGCTGATCGCTGTGGTCGGGATGAGTTGCAGGCTCGCGGTGTTCACCGCGAGGAAAGTCACCATCGCATTGCTCGCAACAGTCGGGTGCGGGTTCAGTTTTTGCAGCAGCGCCATCGCGCGCAGGCCGAGCGGCGTCGCGGCATTGCCGAGGCCGAGCACGTTGGCGGACATGTTCATCACCATCGCCCCCATCGCGGGATGCTCCGCTGGCACGTCAGGAAAAAGCCTGCGCATCACGGGACGCAACGCACGCGCGAGCTGCTGCACGAAGCCCGCGCGCTCGGCGAGTCGCATCATGCCGAGCCAGATCGCCATGAGCCCGATGAGTGGGAGCGCAATTTCCATCACCGCGGATTTTGCCGTCGTGAACGCGCCCTCGGTCATCGCCTCCAGCCGCCCGGTGAATCCGCCGACGAGGACGGCGACGAGGACGATCGCGAGCCAGATGACATTCAGCATGTCCGCGAGAATGGATGCGCGGGGCGGTCGCACGCAAGCATCGCCCTTCCCAAAGCGGCGCAGCGTGCTTATCTTCCGCGCCCTTTTCCGAAAATCACCATGCCATTGCCAAGCATCATTGACCCGTCGCGCACGGAGCGCATCGAGTTCAGCAACGATGAAATCGCGCGTTATTCGCGCCATCTCATCATGCCGGAGGTGACGCTGGACGGTCAGAAAAAGCTGAAGGCCGCGAGCGTGCTGTGCATCGGCGCGGGCGGGCTTGGGTCACCGATTCTGCTCTATCTCGCGGCGGCGGGCGTCGGGCGGCTGGGCATCGTGGACAACGATGTCGTGGATTTTTCCAACCTCCAGCGGCAGGTGCTGCATGGCACGAAGAGCGTCGGGCGCAGCAAGTGCAAGTCGGCGCGGGAGACGATCCGCGACATCAATCCGAACGTGCAAGTGGACATTTACGAGACGTATTTCACCTCGGAGAATGCGCGCAAAATCGCGGAGCCATACGACATCATCATTGATGGCACGGACAATTTTCAGACGCGCTACCTCACGAACGATCTCTGCGTCTTCACGAAGAAGGCGAACGTGTACGGCAGCATTTTCCGCTTCGACGGGCAGGCGACGGTCTTCGCTCCGCACCTCGGCGGGCCGTGCTACCGCTGCATGTTTCCCGAGCCGCCGCCGCCGGGAATGGTGCCGACTTGCGCGGAAGGCGGAGTGCTCGGCGTGCTGCCGGGAATCATCGGCGTCATTCAGGCGGTCGAGGCGGTGAAATTGATCTGCGGCATCGGCGAAACACTCATCGGGCGCCTCGTGGCATTCGATGCGCTGGCGATGAAGTTCCGCGAGTTCAAGCTGCGCAAGGATCCGAAGTGCCCGGTGTGCAGCGCGAACCCGACGATCACCGACCTCATTGACTACGATCAATTCTGCGGCATCCCGCAGCAGAAAAAGCGCGACGAGGAAAACGCGAGCGTCCCGCATGTGAGCGTCGAGGAACTGAAGGCGAAGCTCGATGGCGGCGCGAAGTTCCGGCTCATTGACGTGCGCGAGCCGTACGAGCGCGACATCTGCGGGCTGAAAAATGCGGAGCTGATCCCGATTGCGCAGCTCCCCGCACGCATGAGCGAACTCGATTCCGCCGAGGACACGATCCTCGTCTGCAAAAACGGCGCGCGCTCGGCGCATGCGGTGAAGATGCTGCACGAGGCCGGCTTTGGCCGCGTGTGGAATGTCGCCGGCGGTTTCGATGCGTGGGCGGAACGCATTGACACGAACTTCCCGAAATACTGAGCGGCGATGAGCGTGTCCATCGAGCTGCTGCGCTGCCCGTTCTCTGCGCAGAGCATGAAAGCCGCGCCGGAAAACTTGCTGCGCGATTTGCAGGAGCGACAGCAGCGCGGCGAGCTTCGCGCACGCGGCGGGGAAATCGCCGAGCCGTTCGAAGGCGGCCTGCTCACTGCGGACGGCGCGTGGTTTTTCCCGATCCGCAGCGGCATCCCGGTGATGCTCGCTGGCGAAGCCGTGGCGATGGCGGACGCGGAATAGGCAGCCCCAGCCGCACCCCGGAAGAAATCGCTGCAGCGTCTTCGTAGGCGTGACTTCGCACCGGCGAATGCCAGCATCGCGAGAAACCAATCTGATACTTTTCTGTTATGGCCTCCACCACGCACCGCGCATTCGCGGGCGTCATCACCGCGAGAAAGTCAAAAGCCAACCGTGGTCACGCAGGAGCGGGACCGCTGAAGAACACTCCATCCGTCCCGAGCAGACGCGGCATCCTGAAGCCGCTTGCCGTGTCCATTGCCGCGCTGCTTTCCGCAAGCCCGGTGTTTGGCGCGAGCGCGCAGTGGCTGCTGAATCCGGCGACGAGCGAATGGATCAACCCGAACAACTGGAATCCGTTCGGCTTTCCCAGCGGTGTGACGGATGTGGCGACGTTCGATGTTTCCAATGGGAAGAGCCTGACCATCTCGGGGACCATCGGTCTCGATCACCTCACGTTCACGCCGGCGGCGAGCGCCTTCACGTTCAGCATCACACCGGGCTTCGAGCTGCAGTTTTCCGGCGCGGGCATCACGAACCTCTCGGGCAGCGTGCAGAATTTTTCAACGGGCACGGACGGATCGGGCAACTTCGGCACGATCACTTTTCAAAACGGCGCGACGGCGGGAACCATGACCGCGTTCACGAACAACGGCAGCACGCTCGGCGGCGGCGCAACGGGCGGCCTCACGCAGTTCAAGAACACGGCGACCGCGGGCAGCGCCACCCTCACGAACAACGGCGGCATGACCGCGGGCGCGCTTTCCGGCGGCGGCACGTTCTTTGTGGACAACGCGAGCGCGGGCATGGGCAAATTCACGAACAACGGCGCGACGGCCAGCGGCGTGGACAGCGGCAACACGGGATTTTACAACAACTCGACCGCGGCCAACGGCACAATCATGAACAACGGCAGCACCATCAGCGGGGCGGATGGAGGCAAGACGATCTTCGACAACACCGCCACGGCGGCCAGCGGTCACTTCACCAACAACGGCGGGCAGGCTTCCGGCGCGGGCGGTGGCAGCACGATTTTCAGCAGCACGGCGACCGCAGGCAGCGGCACGTTCACCGTGAACGGCGCGGTGGCGACCAGCGGGTTGGGCGGCACCGTGGTGTTCAACAATTCCTCGGCCGCGGGCGGCGCGACCATCACCAACAACAGTACGGCGAGCGGCGGGCCTGGCGGCTGGACGACCTTCAACAACTCGTCGAACGCGGGCACAGCCACGATCACGAATCTGGCCGGGGCGGTGATCAGCTCCGTCGGCGACGGGGAGACTCATTTCATGGATACTGCCTCCGCGAGCAACGCGAAGATTGCGAACAACGGCAGCAGCGTGGGCGGCGCGAACCCTAGCAGGACAATTTTCAACGGCAGTTCCACCGCCGGCAACGCCACCATCAGCAACACCGGCCCGGGCGGGGCGACCAGCAACGGATCGGGAGGCTATACGTTCTTCAACAACTCGTCCAATGCAGGCACGGTCACGATCACGAACTCTGGCGGCACAACGGACACCATTGGCAACGTGCCAGCGCAATTATTGCTGGGCGGAACGCATTTCTACAATTCGTCCAGCGCAGGCACGGCCACCATCAATAACACGTCCACCGGTTATCTAGTGCAACGTAACATTGACTTCGGCCACACATGAGATAAGATTGGCGAATGGCCA